>CAXMRP010000217.1:0-4758 GCA_964196155.1 uncultured Polyangiaceae bacterium | reverse complement strand
TGATAGGGGCAGCGTAGACCGCCTTCCTCGTTTCGGCCGAACCACAGCGTAACGCCCCGATGGGCGCAAAATTCGTCGATCAGGCCCATTTTTCCGTCTGAGTCGCGGAAGGCGATCAAGCGCTCAGACAGCAATTTGACCCGCACCGGCGGACAGTCGTTTTCCGGCAGTTCTTGCGCGTGCAACGCCGGATTCCAGTATTGCCGGAACATCGCTGCCATCGGCGTTCCAGAGCCGGTTTGAGTCAGCAGATCATTGACTTCCTTGCGAAGCATCGGACAACTCCCTGGCTTGTAACGTTGGGCAGCAGCCTTTGACGGAGAACGCCTCACGCCGCTCGTAATTTCCATTCTAGACGATCATAATCAAATCGCACGCAGTGGTTCTTGCATGCGGAACACTGTTCTTTTATTCCTTCTCCCACGCATTACACCCTGCAATGATCGACAGGAGAATAATTGATGAGCGGTTCCGCGTCACGGATTGACTTGTGCTCAGCCGACGATGTCGAGCCAGGCACGGCCTTCAAGGTCGAGGCAGGCGACCTGACGCTTGCGGTCTATCTCGTTGACGGGGAATTTTTTGTAACCGACGATGATTGCACCCATGGACCCGGTTCTCTTTCGGAAGGCTATCTGGACGGCCATATTATCGAATGCGATTTCCACAACGGGGCGTTCAACATCCGCACCGGAGACGTGGTCGCACCGCCCTGCATGATTCCCCTCAAGACCTATAAGGCCTTCACCGAAAACGGGCGGGTGTTCATCGAAGTCTGATCGTTTCAGCGGCGCACTGGCCGAAGTCCGATTTGAGACGGGCTGGGGCGACGGACCTAGGCGGCTTGTTTCGGCGGCAAGTCCGCCAGTTCAGCCTCGTAGGCATCCTCCATCCGCGATTCCAGCCCATGCTTGGCTAGCGCTTCGGCGAAGGTCGCGCGAATCTCCGACCGCTCGTCGGCATAGTCGATCTGATCACCACCAATGCGCATCGATATCCACGCCTTCGGCACGCCCTGGGCGTTACGGACCGACACGGTCTCATGCTTGAAGGCAAGGTAGCGCGCCGGAGTCGTGCCGGTGTTGAAATGCTGGTGGAACCACATATTCGGCGGCACGATCATCGAACCGGTTTGCCATTCGTAGCGTTTCGGCGCCTCACCCTCCGGCCACATCAGCGAAAAGCCTTCGCCGGACAGAATGATGACATGCGCGCCCGGACCGTGGCGGTGGCACTTCTTGTAGGTGCCGACCGGGAACTGGCTGATGTGGCTGTTCATCGAGCCCTTGGCCATTGAAAAACGGATATGACCACCACCAGCGCCACGTTCCTTTGCTTCAATAAGCGGCAGGTTTACCGCGTCGGCGACAAAGTTGGTCTGCAGGAGCAGACCCTTCTGTTCGCCCTCATTGGCAAAATAGTCCGGCTCACCGTTGAAGCGGTTCTCAAAATCAAACGCCGTGTCGAAAATAAAGCCCGGATCTTCATAAAGGTTCATCACCGGCGGCAGATTGGTCACCGCGACGAAACGTACCGGCTCCTGGCCCGATCCGTTGAAATGCTGATGGCTGGCATTGAGCGGGATCGCGAAGATCGCCCCCGGACCCCATTCGAACGTCACCTTGGCCCCGGCATCGTTCCACACCGAGGTCGAGCCGCGCCCGGAAAGGATCATCAGCATTTCTTCACAAAGCTGACGCTGCGGCGCAAGCTTTCCGCCTGCCGGAATCTCGCAGACATAACAGTCATTTGAGGTTCGCGAGGCGTCGTGGTTGATGAATACCGCATTGCCGCCGCGGCGAGCCCAGGGCTTCAGTTCGACCGTGTTGAGGTTCTGAACAAAGTGGCCGCTGATGATATCGAGCCCCTCGGACGCCACCCAGCGGGTGTAGGGGGTCTCTTTCTCAGTCGCGAATTTCTCCGCCAATTGCTCTGAAACGATCGCATCCTTCGCCATGGGCGCTCCTGTGCTTGTGGCGTGGACGCTTTGGTGTGCTGCCCACCCGCTTGAAAAGACGATATGGCGCAATTACAGTCTCGTCAATGGACCGTCGGTCCACATAGCGGAACACATTGGAAATTTCATGACCGGGCCGAAAAAGACGCCGAATATCCCGGCGCATACGCTGGCCGACCACATGTTCGGCGATCTGATTCCGCATGAGCACGGTCCCGATGCCGACCATGATCATGACGACATCGATCCCGGTCCGCTTGAGGAAAATCCGATCTGGCAGCAGGACAACGTATCCCTGCGCAGCGTTGGCATCGACATCGGCTCGGCCGGGACGCAGGTCGTCTTCTCCGGCATCCATCTGCGCCGCCATGGCGAGGATCTGACCAGCCGCTATGTCGTCGTGAATCGCGAGACGCTTTACCAGTCGCCTGTCCACTTGACGCCCTATAGCGATGAACACCGCATCGACGGTGACGCGCTGGGCGGGTTCATCGACAAAGCCTACCACGAGGCGCACATCCGCCCCGAAGACATCGACACCGGCGTGGTGATCCTCACCGGCGAAGCGTTGCGCCGCGAAAACGCCGAGGCCATCGCCGCGATCATCGCGCAAAAGGGCGGCGATTTCGTTACCGCCACGGCCGGCCATCACATGGAGGCGATGCTCGCCGCCTATGGCTCGGGCGCCGCCCGCGTCAGCCACGAAACGGGCAAGCGCATCCTCAATATCGATATCGGCGGCGGGACCACGAAACTGGGGCTGGTCGATAACGGCCACGCTCTTCGCACCGCTGCCATCCATATTGGCGGCCGCCTTGTCGTTGTGGAGGATGGCCGGATTGTCCGCCTCGATCCGGCCGGCGCCCATCATGTAAAACGCGCCGGTTTCGACTGGCGCCTTGGCGCGGCGGCAAGTGACGCGGAACTGGACCGGGTCGCCGTGCAGATGGCCGATCTTTTGGTTGCGGCGCTGAGCCGGACACCGCCCCCCGATGCCGCGTTGCGGCTTTATCTCACCGATCCGATTGGCGATCTCGGCAAGCTTGACGGAGTGATGTTCTCCGGTGGCGTCGGCGAATATGTCTACGGACGCGAAAACCGCGATTTTGCCGATCTCGGCCGGCGGCTCGGCGCAGCGCTGCGCCAGCGGGCCGATGCCGGCGCCTTCAATGCACCACTGCTGCCGGCCGGCGAATGCATCCGCGCCACGGCGCTGGGCGCATCGGAATACAGCGTGCAGCTCAGCGGCAACACCAGCTCAATCAGCACGCCGGGCAAGGTCCTGCCGCGCCGCAACCTGCAGGTACTCAAGCCCGACTTCGAAATGGCTGATGTCATCGACCCCACCGCTCTCAGGAACGCAATTACCGCCCATTTCACCGCCTTCGATCTTGACGAGTCCGATGCCGATGTGGCGCTGGCCTTTGAGTGGACCGGCGCACCGGAATATCCCCGCATCCGCGCCTTTGCTGAAGGCATTGCCCGGGGCCTGGCGGCGCGCATCGCCAAGGGTCAGGCCATCTACATCATGCTCGACGGCGATGTGGCGCAAACGCTCGGCGCCATCCTGCGCGAAGAACTGGGCATCGCCAACGAGATGCTGGTGATCGACGGCATTGTCCTGCGCGATTTCGACTATATCGATCTCGGCAAGATACGCCTGCCCTCCATGACCGTGCCGGTGACGATCAAATCGCTGCTGTTCAGCCGGGATCCACGCGGTTCGCGGCGGCGCGAGCGGATTCACCACCATGAAGGCGAAATTGGCCAGGGACACACTCATGACCATCGCGGGCACAACCATCACGATGATGGCGGCACATAAAGCCTTTGAGGCCGTGCCTATTTCCGGCCGATAAAATCGATCAGCGCCGACATGCCCTTGTGCCTGGCGCCTTCGTCGAGCTCGGTTTCGTATTCGTCGATCTCGATTGAGGAAAAATCGCCGAACGCATCCTCAAGCAGCGCCCGCGTATAGAGCCAATCGAGTTGCATTGGCCCGCCGGTGCCATAGTCCAGCTGCTTCGTCCCGTAGCCTTCCATAATCAAAAGCCCGCCCGGTTTGAGCGCCTGTTTCATGCCTTCAAACATCCGCTTGCGCTCCGCCGGCGGCGCAAACTGGATGAAGACCGCGACAATCACGTCATAGGCCTCTGCCGGCCAGGTCCAAGCGAAAATATCGGCAAGTTCGGTTCGAACCGCAACGCCGCGGGCCTTGGCAAGGGCTTCAGCCTTGTTACGGGCAGTCGGCGAGAAATCCACCGAATGGACATTGAGCCCCTGTTCGGCCAACCACACCCCGTTGCGGCCATCGCCGTCGGCCACCGACAAGACATCCAGTCCCGGCCGAAGACGATGCGCCTGCGCCTTCAGGAAGACATTGGGCGCCGTCCCGAACAGATAGCCCTCCTGGGAAAAGCGTGATTCCCAGCGCCCCAGCTCGCTCATGACGCCGCTGCCTCCTCGCCGGTTTCAGCCGGCCGCCCGCGCCCGCCGCGCCAGCACTTTGCGCATGATCGGCAGGAACAGCGTCAGGATCGTCGCGGCCAGAAGAATGGACGCGGCGGGGCGGCCGAGGATGAAGCTCAACATCTGGTTGTCGGAAATCATCAACGTCTGGTGGTAGGACCGCTCAGCCGTCTCACCCAGCACCAGCGCGATGACAAGCGTCAGGCGGGGATAGTCGAAGCGGATCATCACATATCCCAATATGCCCATGATCAGGCACAAAATGACGTCGCTCGGCTTGCCCTCAAGCACATAGACGCCGGTCAGCGAGACAGCCACCACCACCGGCACCA
>CAXMRP010000216.1:0-26112 GCA_964196155.1 uncultured Polyangiaceae bacterium | reverse complement strand
TGGATGGTGAGCGGATGAAAGAAGATCGCGCCGCCCGACGGGACCGGCAGCGGGATTGCCGCCTGCTCATCGAAAAACTCAGCTGGAACACCTACCTGGGGCAACGGGCAATGGGGCAACATTTCGCCCCGGTGGCTTTTCGGGATCACCTGCAGGCAGCCGTTCTCCGCTGTCGCGTCGGTGACGGCCAGCCAAACGGTCACCATGCGCGTGCGATCGGCTTCTTCCAGCGTTACCGCCAAATCCTGATGCCAGGCGGTCGACGTGATATGGGCGCGGATTTCATCCTCAGTCAGATCGGTCGCCGGCGGCTTGATC
The DNA here is from genome assembly GCA_964196155.1 of uncultured Polyangiaceae bacterium. GTDB lineage: Bacteria > Pseudomonadota > Alphaproteobacteria > Rhizobiales > Afifellaceae > CAXMRP01. Next base: position 25,794 of record CAXMRP010000216.1, on the reverse strand, counting down.
CGCACGTGCTGGATCGGGTTGGACGTAATCTCCGGTCCGATAATCGCCTCGACCGCATCCAGCAGTAGCTCGTTGGTCAGCATCGAAAACACCGCCGGCCCCGCATGAAAGGAGGTGTCCGGCGTGATGTCGCCCGGCGGCAGGGAGATATCCATCGGTTGAAAATATTCCATCCCGGCCCGATACGCCGCGATAATACTGTCCTCAAACGAGGCACCTTTTCCCGGTGCGCCCGCCTGGCCGCCCGCCGCCCATCCGGCCCACAGCCGATCCATGATCGTCTGGTATTCGGCAATCACCGGCTCAAGGACAGTGTCCCGGTCGACTACATTTTCAACGACGAGATATCCCTCCTCCGCAAACGACCGCAATTGTTCCGAATTCAACATGATGACCTCACGGTATTTTTCTGCGGCGAACCATTGAACATTGCCGCTAAATTTTCAATCCTGCCGCTAGCGATCCGGTAAGGGTATCGATCGACCAACAACAAGGGTGCAAGTGCACGACAAGGAGGATACCGCGATGATCAAGGCGGGAGTGATTGGCTTGGGAGACATGGGTTCAGGTCTGGCGAAAAATCTGATTGCAGCAGGATTTGAAACCACAGGCCACGACTTGAGCGCGGAGCGGATGAGCGCGTTTGAGGCGCTCGGCGGCAAACCGGCAACAAGTGCCGGCGGTGTTGGTGCCGCTGCTGATATCGTGTTTGTCATGGTGATGAACGGCAATCAGGCCAAGACCGTCATCTTGGGTACCGACCAGACGCCGGGCCTGACCGCCACGATGAACCCGGGCGGCGTGGTGCTTCTCACCGCCACCATCAATCCGGCCGAAGCGCGCGATATCGGCGCGGCGATGGACGGCTCCGGCATCCACATGATCGATAGCCCGGTAAGCGGTGGCTTTCCCGGCGCACAAGGCGGCACACTGACGATGATGGCGTCCGGATCGGACGTGGCCATGGACTTGGCCCGCCCGGTTATGCAAGCGGTCGGCAAGACCATTCACCGCGTCGGCACCGAGCCGGGCATGGGTCAGACCGTGAAAGCCTGCCTGCAATCCCTGATCGGTTCGATCTTTTCGGCGACGTTCGAAGCATCCGCCCTTGCCGCCAAGGCCGGCGTGCCTGGTCAGGTGCTGTTTGATGTCTTCTCCACCTCCAGCGCCGGCTGCGGCATAACCAACACGGCGCTGGAAAATATCATCGACCGGAAATTCGAGGGCACTGGCAGCCACATCAACACCATGTACAAGGATCTCACCATCGCCATGGACTTCGCCCGCGATATGGGCGTACCGCTGTTTACTGCTGCCACCGCCATGCAGCTGTTTCAGGCCGGCAAGACCAGGCATCCCGATGGCGACAACTGGGTCGTGACCCGCATCCTCGAAGACATCGTCGGCGCGCAACTCACCCGACAGAAAACCACCCCGACAGGAACCCAAACATGAAAACCGGCGTCATCACCGACGGCATCAGCCGCGATCTGGCCCATGCCCTGACTGTCATGGACGAATTCAACCTGCGCTTTGCCGAATTGCAATTTGTCGGCGACAAGGAGGTCGGCGATTTGGATACTACCGAGCGCGCCGACGCGCTGGAACTGATCAAGCGCCACGGCAAGGACGTGTCCTGCATTTCCCGGCACCTGTTTGCCGGCATGGTGATGGCCACGTCAAAGCCCGGCGATGCCGCACACACCACCCACATGGAGGCCCTGAAACGCTGCATCGACATGGCGCACCAGTTCTCCTGCCCGCTGGTGCGGATCATGACCGGCAAGAAGGAAATGATCCTGTGGGGCAAACACGGCGCGGAAAAATGGAATGTCGCCCACGGTGCCTGGGATGCGCAACTGCCGCTGATTGCCCCGGCGGTGGAGCTCGCCCGCGCCGAAGGTATCACGCTGGTTGTGGAAACCGGCAACGGCACAATGGTCAATTCCTGCTACACCGCCCGCCTGCTGATCGACGATCTGGACGCCAAGGGTGTGTTGAAGGTGCTGTGGGATCCGGCCAACAATTGCTGGGCCCACGAGACCGCCTTTCCCGATGCCTATGACGAGATCAAGGACGGCTATATCGGTCACATCCACATCAAGGACGTGCAGGTCGACACGCCACGCGCGACGCTGGAGGTTCGCCCCATGGGTGAAGGCCAGCTCGCCGGCCAGTTCCAGCCGATGGCCGATGCCCTGCGTGCCGACGGCTATGACGGCGTCATCTCGTTTGAGAGCGTCTACCATCCCGGCGACGGTGATTTCGAAGCCGGCTTTCGCCAGAATATCGGGCGGTTCAGCAACCTATTCGGCTAGCGCGGTTGAAGCCGGAGACCCGACTAACTGCGCAACACCACATAGATCGCCGGGATCACCAGCACAGTCAGCGCCGTTGATGAAGCCAGGCCGAACAGCAGCGATATCGCCAACCCCTGAAAAATCGGATCGGTCAGGATCACCGCGGCGCCGATCATCGCGGCCAGTGCCGTCAACAGGATCGGCTTGAAGCGGATTGCGCCGGCTTCCAGAAGCACATCGACCAGCGCCCGGTCCGGGGCCCGGCTGATCCGGACAAAATCCACCAGCAGGATGGAATTGCGGACAATGATACCGGCCAGCGCAATAAAGCCGATCATCGAAGTCGCGGTAAACGGCGCGGAAAACAACCAGTGTCCGATCATGATGCCGATGAAGGTCAGCGGGATCGGCGTCAAGATCACCAGCGGTACCTTGAAGGAACCGAACTGTGCCACAACCAGAATGTAGATGCCGACCAGCGCAACCATGAACGCCGCGCCCATATCCCGGAACGTGACCCACGTCACCTCCCATTCGCCATCCCACAACAGCGTCGGCTGACTTTCATCCTCCGGCTGGCCGTTGAGGCGGATCACCGGTTTCGGCAGGTCGCCCCAGTCCATCGCGTCGATCGCCTTTTGCACCGCGATCATGCCGTAGACCGGCGCTTCAAATGCGCCGGCAAGTTCGGCTGTGACCATTTCCGCCGAACGCATATTGTGCCGGAATACCGGGTAACTTGCAGGCTCCTCGCGCAGCGTCACCACATCACCAAGTTCGACAATGGCGCGGTCGCCGGGCAACAGGTTCGCCGGCACCGGCGTCGCCAGCGCCCGCTCGTTCAGGACGCGATTGCTCTTGGACAGCGCAATGGTGATGGGGATCGGACGACGACCCTCGCCGCGGTGGGAATAGCCGACGGTCTTGCCGCCAAAATAGGCCCCGACAGTCTCATAAACGTCCCGGTGGCTTACCCGGTAGAATTCCAGATTGTCCTCATCGATCGCCAGCCGCATCCGCGCGGCCGGCGCGCCATAGGAATCGTCAACATCGACGATGAACGGGACGGACTGAAAGGCTTCCCGGACCTTGGCGGCGACCGCCCGCCGGGTTTCGCCATCCGGGCCGTAGATTTCCGCCAGCAGGGTCGCCAGAACCGGCGGACCCGGCGGCGGTTCCACCACCTTGATCGCGGTCCCTTCGGGCACATCCAGATCAGCCAGGTGCCTGCGGATATCCAGCGCGATATCGTGACTGGTCCGTGCCCGTTCATCCTTGTGGTGCAGGTTGATCTGCACATCGCCCAGATGCGGCAGTTCGCGCAGATAATAATGCCGGACCAGTCCATTGAAATCGAACGGCGCCGCAGTCCCGGCATAGGTCTGGAACGACGTGATGTCGGAAAAACCGGCGAGTGCCACACTGATTGAGTTCAGCACCCGGTTGGTGTCCTCGACCGATGAACCCTCCGGCAGATCGACAACGACCTGAAGCGCGCTCTTGTTGTCGAACGGCAGCAGTTTGACCGTGACATGCTGGGTGTAGAACAGCGCCAGTGATAGCGCCGTGGCAAGTCCAACCACCACCAGGAACCCGAATGCCCGGCCTTTCGTTTTCAGAATAGGCCTGGCAACGCGCAGGTAAAGCCGGCCCAGCCGGCCGATTGCTTGGTGATGACCGGCACCGCCATCAGACGCCGCACCCGCCGCCAGCTTCAACATCAGCCACGGCGTCAGCATGACGGCGACAAAGAAGGAAAAAATCATTGCCGCCGAGGCATTGGCCGGGATCGGGCTCATATATGGCCCCATCAGTCCGGAGACGAACAGCATCGGCAACAGCGCGGCGACAACGGTGAGCGTGGCAACAATCGTCGGATTGCCAACCTCGGCAACCGCATCAATCGCCGCTTGCGCCCGCGGCCGGCTATCATTCATCGACCAGTGGCGGGCGATATTCTCAATCACCACGATGGCATCGTCGACCAGAATTCCGATCGAGAATATCAGCGCAAAAAGGCTAACCCGATTGAGGGTGTAGCCCATGATTTTCGCGGCAAACAACGTCAGCAGGATCGTCGTCGGAATGACAATCGCCACGACAATGGCCGCCCGCCAGCCGATTGCGAAAGCGACAAGAATGACAATTGAAACCGTTGCCAGCGCCAGATGAAAAAGCAGTTCATTGGCCTTCTCGTTGGCCGATTCCCCGTAATTTCGCGTCACCGCCAGATGAACATCGTCAGGAACAATCGTCCCGGCGATGGCATCAAGCTCGTGGACAATTTTCTCGGTAATCGCGACGGCGTTGGTGCCGGGCCGCTTGGCCACCGCAATGGTCACCGCCGGAACGCCGATCAGGCTCTCACCGTGCAACACATAATTGGTGACATAAGCGTCCTTCGGCGCGCTCGACAGGCCGATATCGGCAAGTTCGCGCACATAGACGGGCCGGCCATCGCGGGCGGTAAGTACCAGATTGCCGATCTGCTCGCCCCCTTGCAGGGTCTGCCCGGCAACAAGGCCCGCCATACGCTGATCGGTGCGGATGATACCGGCCTGAAACGACTGGTTGGCCGCAGAAATTTTCGCCACCAGCTGCTGGAGCGTCACGCCGAAAAGCGCGAGCTTTTCCGGATCCGGTTCGATGCGGATTTCTTCAGGTTGACCGCCAACGATGTAGGTAAAACCGACATCGTCAAGTTTGGTGATCGCCACCAGAACTTCGCGGGCAAGCCGGGTCAGATCGTTGGCCGTCCAGCGCGCGCTCGCATCGGCGACCGGCGACAGGGTCACCGTAAGAATCGCCACATCATCAATGCCCCGACCAACGATCAGCGGTTCGGGAATGCCGGTCGGGATCCGGTCCAGATTGGCCCGGATTTTTTCATGCACCCGCAAGATCGCCAGATCCGGACTGGTGCCCACATCGAAACGGGCAGTGACGAGAACCCGGTCATCTTCTGTCTGCGAATAAAGATGTTCGACCTTGTCGATTGACTTCAGGATCGTTTCCAGCGGCTCGGTGACAAGCTTGACGGCGTCCTCGGCTTTCAGGCCATCAGCGCGAACACGGACATCGACCATCGGAACCGAGATCTGCGGTTCCTCCTCGCGGGGCAGCGTGACAAGCGCGATCATGCCGACCGCCAATGCGGCAAGCAGAAACAGCGGCGTCAGTGGCGAGACAATAAACCACTGGGTCAGGCGGCCGGCGATCCCAAGTTTCACGGCACGATTACTCTATCGCCGACATGCAAGCCGGTGAGGATTTCCCGGACGGACACGCCTTCCAGCGCCAGCAACTCGCCAGGAACAACCGCAACATCTGCGGCCCGCCCATTGGCTCGAACCTGCACATAGTCGATACCGTGACGGGTATCGATAGCGCCGGGGGGAACCACGACAGTTCTGCGGGATCCGATCGCGATGGCGACCAGCGTGCGCTCGCCAACAAAGAAATCGCCCAGCCCGGAAACCTCGACATCGGCGGTCAGCCGGCCATTTTCGATTTCCGGATAGACTTTGGCGATTGTGCCGGTAAGCATCCGGGCGGCTTGGTCATTTTCGGCAAGACCGCGTGCGCCGACAGTGACCGCTTCGCCTTCGACGATACCGCCAGCGTGACGCTCTGGCAGCGACAGCCGCAGATAATAGCCACCACCGGCGATCCGGGCGATGGATTCACCGGGCAGGATGACCGAACCGGCGGTAACCGGAACGCTCAGAACCCGGCCAGCCGAGGGTGCAGTGACGGCGCCTTCCTCGACATTTCGAACGATCACCGCCTTGTCCGCCGCGATCGCGGCAAGTTCGTTGGTGAGCACATCGACCCCGGTGCGCAGTTCATCCAGCCGGGTTTTGGCAATGGTGCCACGCTCAAAAAGCTGCACGGCACGATCAAGATTGGTGCGGGCATTACCAAGTTGGGCGGAAAGCGCCGACTGGCGCGCCTCGATCGCGTCAAGTCGAAGGGCGAGCTTCTGGTCAACGACATTGGCCACCATCTGGCCCGCGCTCACCGCATCGCCTTCCTCGACGAATATCGCCACGACCGTCCCGCCAATTCTCGCCCGGGCCAGAACAATGTCCCGGCTTTGCACCTGGCCATAGACCGTCTTCATCACCGGCACATCGCGATATTCCACGAGATATTCCGCCGACCGGGCGTGGCCCGTTACGAGAAGAAAACCAGCCGCGACAACCGCGACTGGCAATCCAATGTATTTAAGCAGGTTCATCACCGCACCCCCGTTCCAAACGGCACCAAACAAGCGCCAAACGAACGCCAAACAACACCAGACCAAATCCGGTGAAATCAGTCCGCGTAAGCAGTGCCGGGTTTGAAGCCCAGCCGACGGAAAACGCGCGCAGCGGGGCAAAACCCGGTGAAGGCCGACTGGAACAGGTTGAGGCCGACAAACGCGGTCAGAAGGAACCAGTAGGGCGATACAAAGTAGCCCAGAGTCACGGACAACAGTGTGACAATTCCGGCAAAAGCAATAACGGCACGATCAACGCTCATGATATTTTCTCCAGTGGTTAGTTAGGCAATAATTCGGGGCAGTAAATTTCTTCCAGCGCTATGAGCAGGCGCTCAAGCTGGGCATCGGCGATGGCGTAGAACAGGCTCTGGCTTTCCCGCCGGAAGGTCACCAACCCTTCCTCGCGCAGCTTGGCCAGATGCTGGGACAATGCCGACTGGCTGAGATCGACGGCGCTCGCCAATGTACCGACCGAGCACTCTCCGGACGCGGCAAGCTTGCACAGGATCAGCAGTCGGTTGGGATTGGCCAGCGCCTTGAGGATTCGGGCAACCTCATGAGATTTGGACACCAGCGCGCGGATATTCCGATCCGGCGCTCCGGTTTTGGTCGGTTCGAGTTCAATCGCCAAGAGTTCACTCCCTTCAGTTCCGGCAGGCCAGTCAATTCGCGGTGGTTCGATTTCTATATTTCATGTCTTTCTAATTTAGTAAATACTAATATATAAATCAAGTGATGTCGTTACCCTGCCGGAAAATTCATCTGAAAAAGCCTCGGGGCCTGGCCGAGGCGATGCCTCAGGCGGCACGCCAATCAAACGCAAGTCGGTGGGTCACCCGTCGGGCCACTTGGCCCGTTGCCGCATGTTGCAACAACAGGCACCGCCCTCCTCAGCCCGCAATACCGCCTCGCGGCATACGGTCAGTCGACGTACTTCCTCCAGTCGTGAACATCCTCAAAACCCAGAACATCGCGGATCTTGGTGTTGGTCATCAGGCCTTCGAATTCGCCCATCTCACGCTTGAACGACACATTGGGGAAAAACTCGCTGGCCAGTTCCCGCGTCGGCTTGGTCGATACAACCGTATCGTTGACCGCGTTGAACACCTGATAGCCAAGCCCGTTCTTTTCGATACACAGCCGAACCACCTGCCCGAGATCGCGGGCATCGATATAGTTCCACACATTACGTTTGCGCAGGCCCGGCTCCTCCAGGAATTTCGGAAACCGGTCATATTCGTGCGGCTCGATCACATTGCCGATCCGCAGCGCATAGATATCCGCCCCGAAGCGGGCCGCAAACGCCCGCGCCGTCTGCTCGTTATTGACCTTCGACAGCGCGTAGGAATCCATCGGATTGACATCATAGTCTTCATCCAGCGGGAAATGGTGCGGGTCACGATGGCCCTCGGCGAAGCAGATCCCGTAGGTAGTCTCGCTTGACGCGATGATTACCTTCTTGATGCCGAGCTTCATCGCCGCCTCGATGACATTGTAGGTACCCATCACATTGATCCGGTAGACTTCGTTGTCCGGCGCCAGCAGGATGCGGGGAATGGCCGCGAAATGAACCACCGCGTCAGGCACCAGCGGGATATTCCCGGTCTCCTGCTCATCAAAGTCAAAATGCATCGACAGCGCATTGAATACCTGACCGCTATCGGTGATGTCGGTGGCCAAATTGTGCACACCCGGATGATCCAGTGGCACCAGATCGACGTTGAAAACCCTGTAGCCGTGGTCAATCAGATACGGCACCACATGCCGTCCCGCCTTGCCCGATCCGCCGGTAAATACAACCCGCTTGCCCATTTTTCGCCCTCTGAGTGCCGTCTGTGTTGAGTTGATGGCCGGCCGCCGGAGTGCGGCACGCCTTTGGTGTTTATTCCGTCAATTCTGTGTGCCGCTGGCCAGCCCGTCAAAGGCGTCCAGCGCTTCGGCGCCATAAATCATCGACGGCCCGCCTCCCATATAGACCGCGACACCGATGACATCGACAATTTCTTCCCGGGTTGCGCCAAGCCGCGCGGCGGCGCGGGCATGATAGCCCAGACACCCGTCGCACCGCGCCGTAATGCCGACCGCCAGCGCAATCAGTTCCTTTGTTTTCGCATCCAGCGCGCCGGGCGCAATTGCCGCTTTGGCCAAAGCCGCGAACCCGCCGGCTACATCCGGCATCGCCTTGCGCAACCGCGCCATCTTTGTATCGGTCTGGCCAAGAAAATCTTTCCAGTCGCCAACCGCCATCACTATCTCCCGAAATAATTGCCTTCAGCCGGACTGGACAAGATTACCAGGCACATCGCCTTGATCCTGATCATGGGATCAAAAAAATCTTGGCGCGCCCGGATGGCAATCGCTCCGTCAGGCAACCCACTCGGTTACCGGAGCCGCCGCGTCCTGCAACGGCTGCGACACGACATCGATCAAAGTCGGCCCATCGAATGCAATCGCGTCTGACAGGGCGGCGCCAAGATCCGATGGTGCCTCGACCCGCCAGGATTTGATGCCGAACGCCGTGCCGATCGCCGCATGATCAGACCGGGTGAAATCAACCGAAAAATACCGCGAGCCAAACCCGGACTTTTGCCCGGCCTTGATCCAGCCATAGGAGGCGTTGGAAAACACGATGATGGTGATCGGCAATCCGAGACGCTTGATCGTTTCAAGCTCGCCCACACACATGCCGAACGATCCATCGCCCAGCGCGCAGACAACCTTGGCATTGGGCCGGCCAATTTGCGCGCCGATACTGGCCGCCAGCGAAAACCCCAGCGCGCCATGGGCCCGGTTGGTGATGAAATGCCGGCCGGCGCGTTGCCACTCATACCAGGCGGTGAAATAGGGGCACGGCGTGCCCGGATCGGCACAAATCACGGCGTCCTCCGGCAAGCGGCTTTGCAGTTCTGCAATGACCCGCTCCGGCCGGATCGGCGTCTCATCGGATCCGGCAAGGGCATGAAAGGCGCGCCACTTTTCTTCGCGAGCGTGCGCCACCGCCTTAGCGCCACCTTTCCCCGCCGGAGCCGCATCAGCGATCACCACATTGAGCGCCGCAAGGCCGGATTTCACATCGGCGACAATCGCCGCATCGGTTGGATAGGTGGCGCCGATCACCGCCGGATCGGCATCCAGATGCAACACGGTCGTACCCGGTTCGGGACTGCGCCACCGCTCCGTCGTCACCGAGCCGGCCCGGCATCCGATGAAAAACACACAGTCGGCCGCGTCAACCAGCGCCCGCGTTGCCGGTTGCCCGCCGTTGGAACCGACGACACCGGCGCAGTTGGGGTGGGTTTCGGCCAGCGCGCCCTGACCGCTGACGCTGGTGACGACGATCGCATCCAGACGCTCGGCAAGTGTCGCAAGTTCAGCGCTCGCGCCCGCCAGCACAACGCCGCCGCCGCACACAATCACCGGCCGTTTTGCCGCCACAAGTATTTCGGCCAGCGCATCCACATCCCTCTGTGCCGGTGATGCGGGATGAGCCGGATAGGTCGCAAACGCCGGATCGGTCCAGATATCATCCTCTTCCACCGGCGCTTTTTGGACATCGAACGGAAAGCCCAGATGCACGGCGCCACTGCGGCCCGAAGTCATTTCGCGAAACGCCCGCCGCACCATCCGAGGCAGGACTTGCGGCGATGCGATGATCCCGTTCCACTTGGTCAGCGGCCTGAACAGCGCCTCCTGATCCAGTTCGGTCAGCGGAAACCGGCCGGCCGAAGTCGTTGCAATATCGGTGGTGATCGCCAAGATCGGGACAGAACTCTCATTGGCCTCGACAACACCGGGCAATATGTAGGTCGCGCCACCGCCGGACGGCCCCTCGCACACACCCGGCCGGCCAGTGACCCGCGCATAGGCATCGGCCATATAGCCGGCATGGCGCTCATCGCGGGTCAGAATATGTTCAATACCGTGATCGAGCCGGGCCAGCGCGTCATAGAACGGCAGGCTGGTATCGCCGCACAGGCCGAAGATATGGCGCACACCTTGCCCGGCAAGCAGGCGAACCATCGCCTCTGCCCCATTTGCCGCATTGCCTCCGGTCCCGATATTTTGTCCGGTGTTTTCATTTCCTGATTGTGCGTCTGGCATCTGGCCCACCCAAATTTGTGCGTTCTCTTTGAATCAAAGAGTTGAATTCAATATTGTATACAGCTATGTATTCATAAATGCATTGCCCCGTCATATCTGTCAATACGGGTTTTGCCGGCACACAAAATCACCGACGCAGGCAGGGAGCCTATGAGCGAAGGACGGGTCGAGAATCTCCACCAGTGCATGAAGGATATGGCCGTCGGTTTCCGCTTCAAGCCCGGCGAGCGGATCAACGAGGTCACACTGGCCCGCGAGTTAAAAGTCAGCCGCACTCCTTTGCGCGAAGCGCTTAATCGTCTGGTAGCCGAACAGTTTTTTGTATTCAGGCCCGGCCATGGGTTCTACTGTCGCGAACTCGACGCCCAGTCGATTTTCGAGCTGTATGAAGCGCGCGCCATTGTCGAGAACGCGGGCGTCCGGCAGGCTTGCATCCGGGCCAGCGCCGATGCCATCAAAGACCTGCGCGCCGGCCCGCTTGCCGCTTCGCGAAATTATGCCGGCAAGACCATCGGCGCCGCCGTTGCCGATGACGAGGCCTTCCATATCGCCATCGCCCAGCTGGCCGGAAACAGCGAGCTGGTCCGGCTGCTGCGCAATATTAATGAGCGGATACGCTTCATCCGCTGGATCGATATGGCCGCTCGTGTCCGAACCACGAAAAAGGAGCACGACCAGATCGTCATCGCGATGGAAGACCGCGATGCCGATCGTGCATCAGAGCGGATGGACGCCCATATATCCAAGCGCATGGACCAGATCGTGGCGGCGGTTCGCGAAGGCTATTCCACGATTTACCAGCCGGGTGAGACAGATGTGTTCGAGCGCCCGGTCGAGACCGGCGGGGCATGATCCGATGAAGGTCACCGGCGGCAAGAACACCTACGGCATACCCCTTGGCATTCTCATGCTGGAATCGGTATTTCCGCGCATTCCCGGCGATATGGGCAATGCCCGCACTTGGCCGTTTCCTGTTACCTACAAAGTGGTCTGCGATGCCTCGCCTCAGCGGGTGGTGCGCGAACAGGCCGAGGGCCTTTATCAGAATTTTCTCGACGCGGCGCTGGAGCTTCAGGCGCAAGGCGTCGCCGCGATCACTACCAATTGCGGATTTCTGGTGCTGTTTCAGGACAAACTCGCCGCCGCGCTGGATATCCCGATCGTAACCTCAACCCTTCTCAAGGCTGCCGCGATTCAGGCCACGCTACCTACCGGCAAAACCCTCGGCATCCTGACGATATCGGCCGAAACCTTGGCCGACAAACATCTGCAAGCAGCAAACGTTCCGCCCGGTCTGCCAATTGTCGGCGTCGAACCGGGTTGCGAAATGCAGCGGGCCATACTGGGCAATCAGCTGGAACTGGATGTCAGGGAGGCCGAGCGCGACATGGTCAAGGCCGCCAAACGCCTGACCAGCGAACATCCCGACGTCGGCGCGCTGCTGTTCGAATGCACCAACATGCCGCCCTACACCGAGGCTGTGCGCCAGGCGACCGGTCTGCCGATCCACTCCAGCGTGACAATCATCAACGAATTGGTCGAAAGCCTGCCCCCGGATTTTTCATAAGAATAGCCCGCGCTTCATCGTAGCGCTCACATCAATTGCCCGCGCCATCAATTCGCCAGTCATTTCGCGTCCAATCGCCGCTCTAATCGACCGCGCATTGATCACAATCCCAACTCGGCTAATCTGAATGAAATGAACAAACGTCCAACCGCGGAGAAACGTCCATGTACACCAAACAGGCACTGCGGGAGTTGGGGTTCAACGATCCCTTGCTCAGCGATGATCAGCGCGCCGCTCTCGACACCGACGGTTTTTTCATCGTCGAGGGCGCCTATTCACCGGCCGAAGCCCGCGAAATGGCCGAAGCGTTCGATCAGCTGATTGGCAAAGAAGGCGATCAGGGTGGCCACGAGGTTCATATCGAGCCGGGCGCGCCGCGGGTCTCCAATATCTACAACAAGACTACTGCTTTCGACCGCTGCCTGGAATGTGCGCCAATGCTGGGTGCCTCCGCCCACCTTCTGGGAGAATTCAAACTGCATGGGGCCAATCTCCGGGAGCCCTCAAAGGGAGGCGGCCATCAGGATATCCATGCCGATGTGCCCAAGAACTTTACCGACGACTGGTGGGTCGCCAACGGGCTGTTTCTGTTTGACGACATGACCCTCGACAATGGGCCGACACGGGTTATTCCCGGCTCGCACCGCTGGCCGTCGGTCAATATTCCTCACGTCAACTGGGGTTCATGGGAGCCGCCGCAACTGAGCCCGCAAGAGCAAGCGTTGATTCCGGACGATCTTGCCGCACCCCATGAAAAGGAAGTACGGGTCGAGGCTCCGGCCGGTTCCGTTGTCATCATCAATTCCGCGCTCTGGCACTCCGGCACGGTGAACAACTCCGGCAATCGCCGGCGCGTCCTGCACCTTACCTATACCCGCCGCGACCTGCCCCAACAGCTTTACCAGCGGGACTATTTGACCGAGGGCCTTTACACCCGCCTCAACGAGGCGCATCGCTTTTTGTTCGACATCGAACCGCTGCCGGACAATGCCGCTGCGACCGGACGCATGCCCAAACGCGAGGGCGCAGCCGATTGGTGGAACTGACACCGGCCAATCCCGAACATCGGCAACGCGATCAGTTGATCTCAAGCTCGGCGAGCAGCCAGCCCCATTGCGAGCCGTGCATGTCGCGATCGCGCCGGCTGCCCTGCACGACCGGACGCGGCATGGAAAATTTCACCACATTGAGGCCGGGGATATCGAAGCGCCTGATCTGGCTCGCCGGTTGATCGTAGACCTGCGCAACCCGTTCGGTCGAAAGGCTCGCCGATACTTGCCGATAGGCCGCTTCATCGCCGCAGAATATGTCGATCGTCAGCCAGAACGGCCCGGCATTCTTCGACCGGACCTTCAGGACCAGTTCACCCAGCGTGGCCATGACCAACCTCGACCGTCTCGATCCGGAACCCGGCCATCGGGTCATCCAGTTCAAGGACATGGTTGAGGCAAAATTCATAGAGCGCCCCACGGGTTGATTCCGCCGGCGAATAGGGAAAGGCAAACGTCGCCTGAGGCTCGTCTTCGCTGAGCGGATAATGCAGCAGGTGTGGATTGACCATCTTGCCGATCTCCTCGGCCAGCGCCGCCGTTTCCGCAGTCACTATGCACAACACGCCAACCTCCGCCGGCGCGCTGTCCCGGCACTCAAGATCTCCGAGCGTCGCATCGATCCCGATCAGTCGGAATTCCAGGCTGTACTGATCATCGCCAAGACCCAAGCGGCCGTTGATATCTTCACTCAGGAACCGGTGAAGCTTGTCGGTCCACGCACGCGCCTGATTGACGTAGCGTGGCTCACGCAAGGTCGCCAGCAGTGTCGTCTGGTAGCCGGCAATACGCGAGCCTTCCAGCTTCACCGTATAAATGTCCGCCGGTACCCATTGCGATCCGGTGACCCGCACCCGCTCACTGTCCAGCGCCTCGTAACGGGCATCACTCACGTCCAGATGCCCGCCGGGCTCATAAAGCAGGAATGGATCGGCATTCTCATAAAGCATGTGGGCGGAGACCAGATAAGGCGTGCAGGCGGCACCATCGGCCATCGGCTCGACCGTAAATCCATCCGCATCGAAATTGATGACGATGACACCGCTTGTCGGATTGGTCGAACACAGCGCCCCGCACTCGCCGACTTTGGCCCCATGCCACGCCGCCCCGGCATGATCGCCGCGCATCAAAGGCAGCGCCGAAATGATCGCTGTATCGGTCGTGCGCCCGGCCAGAATAATGTCGGCGCCCGTTTCAATCGCCGCACGGATTTGCTCGGCACCGGCCAGCGCCACGATATTTGTGCAGCCGGCAATTGTATCGCCATTCACATCGACCACCGGCGCCAACGGCTTGACCCGGCCATTGGCCAAAGCGCCGCGAATGCGGTCCGGCGTCTGGCTCGAATAGACAAGCGCCACCTTGACCGACTGCCCGAGGGTATCGGCAACCTCGCGGGTGATGTCGAGCATCCAGTCGACGGTTGCATCGGTTCCGCAAGTGCCCGCCGTGCCGATAACCAGCGGCACGCCGGCGTCATGCCGTGCTTGCATCAACTGGCGCCATTCCGCCAGCGACGACGCCCGCGAATATTTCGATGTGCCGGTGCCCAGATAATAGGGGCCGCTGTCGGTTGAGCCGCCATCGACGCAGATAATATCGGGTTTGGCGGCTACGCCACGCGCCAGCGCTTTCCTGTCAAATCCAAGGCCCAGCGCACCGCTGGGAATGAGAACGCGTGTTGGCACTTCAAGCCCTCAGTCAGTAAGCGCCTGCGGTTTTTTCAGAACGCTCCGCAGAAACATCGGCGCAATGAAGCCTGCAATCGCAGCAATCCAAAGTCCGGTCGAGATGGGCGAGGAAAACAGATATATCGGATCGCCGTCTGACAGAACCATGGCCCTGCGTAGTGCATCTTCCATGTTACCGCCGAGCAGGATGCCGAGGATAACCGGAACTGTCGGTATATCCAGTTTGCGCAAGACATATCCCAGCGCACCGAACGCCACCATCAGGAGCAGGTCAAAATAGCTTCCCGAGAGTGAGAAGATGCCGACAAACGATATCATCGTCACGCCGGGCAGCAGCACCCATGCGGGGACCGATAAAATACGCACGAAGATCTTCACCATCGGCACATTCATCAACAGCAGAACGAAATTGGCGATCAACAGCGAGGCAATCAGCCCCCAGACAACTTCGGGCCGGTCCGTGAAAAGCGTCGGGCCCGGCGTAATATTGAGGGTCATCAGCAGCGCCAGCAAGACCGCGGTGGTTCCCGAACCCGGCACGCCAAGCGTGAGCATCGGCACCAGTGCGCCACCAGCCGCCGCATTGTTTCCCGCTTCCGGCGCGGCAATCCCTTTCGGTGCGCCAGTGCCAAATCCGCCCTTTTCGCCAGCAATGGATTTTTCAGTCATATAGGCGAGGAAGCTTCCAAGCGATGCGCCGGCACCGGGCAGAATTCCTGCGACGAAGCCAACGCCACTGGAACGAAGCATCGTCCATTTGGTGGCCATGATGTCTTTCCAGGGGATCGTCACCTTCTCCAGTTTCACCCCGATCGAAGAGCCCTTGCCGTGGCTTTCGATGAAAAAGAACACTTCGGCAATTGCAAACAGGCCAACGATGGCGACCAGAAAATCAACCCCGTCCATAATATGGAGATTGCCGCCGGTCAGGCGCGGAAGGCCGGATGAATTGTCGACCCCGATCATTGCGATACCCAGGCCAATGCAGGACGCGATTGCAGATTTGGCCTGATTGTTCGACGCCATGCCACCCAGGGTGCAAAAGGCCAACAGATAAAGCGCAAAATACTCAGCCGGCCCGAACAGAAACGCGACCCGGGCAAGCATGGGCGCCAGCAACATAAGGCCGATCGTTGCCAGGAAGGCGCCGACGAAAGAGGCAACCCCGGACAAGACAAGCGCATCGCCGGCGCGGCCCTGCTTGGCCATGGGATAGCCGTCCAATGTGGTCATCAGGGCCGGTTCATCGCCGGGAATATTCAATAGGATCGATGAGATGCGCCCACCGTACATCGCGCCGTAATAGACCGCAGTCATCAGCACCAGTGCAGACGTTGCATCAAGCCCAAGTGTGAATGTCAGCGGGATGAGGATAGCCACCCCATTGGACGGACCAAGGCCCGGCAGCGCACCGATGATGGTACCAAGAAAACAGCCGATGACCGCCAGCATCAACGTGTAAGGCGACAAGGCAATGCTGAAACCCAGGGCCAGATTGGAGAGTAGTTCCATTAACGTCGGCTATCCCAGTAGTCCTTTGGGAAAGGCAACGAGCCCTAGTCCCAAGGCGAATTTGAAAAGAACGAACAATCCCACCGACAGTCCTGCTCCTGCCGCTACTGCCGGGCCGGGCCTGGGCGATATCTGGTAACTGAGGATCGCGGCGGTTATCGCTGTCGGAATGATGAACCCCAGCGGCTTCAGCAAATAGGCATACACGACGAGGACAATAACAGCGATCAACAGCGCACCGAACGTCTTTCGCGTCGGCCAGTCCGGGTCCGGATCCGGGCGCAAAATCAGGAAAAGCGAAGAAATAGAGGCGATAATCCCAACCAGGATCGGAAAAGCTTTCGGGCCGACGGGATCTGCAAGAAAACTGGTCTGAATTTGAGTGGCGCTCGCAATATATGCGAGCGCCGTCATCAGTACGACCAGACCGAAAATACGGTCACTGGGCATTATTGGATGACGCCAATGTCTTTCGAGAGCTGACGAACCTCGGCGACCACGTCATCGACATAGCCCTGAAAATCGCTGCCGACCTTGGTAAACGGCGCAAGCCCGTTGTCTGCCATGGCCTTCTTCCACTCATCGCTATCCGCGACTTTCTGAAGTTTGTCGGCCCAGTCGTTAAACTGGTCATCGCTGATGCCCTTGGGGACGTAGAGGCCACGCCAATTGACAGCCACGACGTCAAGCCCCTGCTCCTTGGCAGTGGGGATATCGTCAAAGCCTGGGATCCGTTCTTCGGTCAGAACTGCAAGAACCCGCACATCACCAGACTTCAGAAAGCCGACAACCTCCGACATGTCGCCGGTCATCGCCTGTGTGAACCCGCCGATTGTCTGGGTGATCGCGTCGGCGCCGCCGTCAACCCCGATATATTTCACCTTGGTGATATCGGTGAACCCGGCGCGCTGCAGGATCATCAATGGTTTGAGGTGATCAAAACCGCCTACAGCCGAACCGCCGGCAAAGGCCACCGAGCTCGGATCGGCCTTGATGTCATCGATAAGTTCGTTCAGCGACTGGTATTTGCTGTCCTTGCCAACAACGATAACGCCTGGATCAGCGCCGATCGCACCGACGAAACGCACTTGATCGGCGGTCATCCCGGCATAGGCGTTCTGCGCCAACCGCGTTGATGTTGCCGATGATGCCGCAACGATCAGGTCCGCATCGTCGCCGCGTTCAGCCACCACATGATTGTAGGCCAGACCACCGCCGGCGCCCGCCATGTTGGTAACCTGAATAGGCTTATCGACAGCACCGATATCGAACATGATCTTGCCGATCTGACGACAGGTGAAATCCCAGCCTCCACCCGGATTGGCCGGTGCAATGCACTCGGCGGCCTGCGACGGGGCGGCAGAAACCGCACCAAGCAGACCGGCGGCCAACAGTGTTAAGATTGATTTGCGCATAAATATTCTCCCAGATTTTGTACCAAATAAATTCGACATCAGGACCGTGTCACAGGATCGGGTATTTGCCAATACGCCGCACAAATGTCCAAATGCCGTAGCAGCAATTGTTGACAGCAATGACCAAGCCCATCATCGCGCAAGCGTCCTGATTTCGCAGGCGTGCAAACACAATAAAGGGAATATCCATGCGACACGCAGTATCTATGATTTTGGCCAGCGCATTTATGGCGCTTGCGTCCGCCGCCCATGCCCAGGACCGGGTTGAACTGGGCACGCTGGATTGTGTGGTGAAGGGCGGCACCGGCTTTATCTTCGGATCGACGAAAGACCTGTCCTGCTCTTTCTACTCGGTCGATGGCACGGTCGCGCCCGAGGAATATTTCGGCATTGTCAAAAAATTCGGCATCGATATCGGCAGCACCCAGTCATCAATCATCAAATGGGTGGTTCTGGCTCCGACCCACGATGCCTATGCACCCGGAAAATTGTCCGGCGAGTATGTCGGATTGGCTGCGGAGGCCACTGTCGGTGTTGGATTGGGCGCCAATGCTCTGGTCGGCGGTTTCGGGCGTTCGTTTTTTCTGCAACCGTTCAGCATTCAGGCTCAGGAAGGCCTGAATATCGCACTGGGATTCGCCTCAATCGAATTGCGCACCAACTAGCGCCAATTCGAAAAAATCCCACCGGACGTTTGGCTCAAGCGAACCGTCCGGTGGGGCCATTGTTCATGCCGGCCACTATTTGAGCCCAAATGCCTGGCGCGGATCACTCCCCAGCCGCACCGGCCAGCGGCAACGCCACTCAGCCGATTGGATCACTGACATCCTGTTGCGATCTTGAGGGTGAATCGGGTGTACTTTCATTACCACGGCTGTCTTCGTTCGGTTGGCTGTTGACCCGGCGCAAATCACCACACACGCGGATTGGCTGGCCAAAGCCGGCAGCAAAACTCGCCTGCCGCTTGCGGATCAGCGGGTGCCCGCGAATAATTTGCTCGTTCCGCACTGCCACCGAACTGGTCGCCTCAAACGAGCTGTCGGCACGCATGGTCGTGGGGAAGCAAAGCCGGCGGACCAGAACCACCACGCTGGGATCGGCATTGCTGGTCAGGAACGGGAAGCCGGCAAAATTTACGACCGAGGTGGAGGCTTCATCGCTGGTCCAGTCAAACTGGGTGCCACGCACGCCAATTGTCGCCACTGCTGTCCTGATCGAATAGACCCGCTTCGGACTGCGGCCGGTGAAAAACCGGTACGAACCACCCAGCGCATTGAGCGTCATGTCGCGCACCGTGTTATTGGCGTCCAGAAGATAGGCTTCAATGGTGAGTTTGGAATTGTTGCCGACAACCAGCTTGGTGTCGTCAATAAACCGGATCTGGACAAGCCCGCCGCGGTTGGTCTCGATCAGATCGCCGATATCCACAGTGGCGCCAGCTTCCAGCGGCCGAGTTCCGGCATCATTGGTTGCTGTGGCAGATTGCGAAACGGCGACAACCTCGCCCACTTGCGCGTTGGCCGGGCCGGCAATAATTGCCGAAAGGACCATGGCAACGGTCAGAATTTTCGAATGCAATTGGATCATGGTAGCCCCATAAATCAATGAATGTCTGGTGTAGCCGATTTGCCCTTTGATGTCAGTGGGCCGAGCGGCAGGTATCTGGTTTTGAATAGTAATTCACGGCACATGAACGGCGGATGACTGGAATACGGCGCACTGCCGCGCCGGCTGCCCGATAGGCTCACGATAATTTCACAGGATCAGCCGTGATGGCTGGCCACCGTCTTGAGGCTCGAAAAACCATAGAGCGCCTCAAAGCCCTTCTCGCGACCGTGGCCGGATTTTCCCCGGCCGCCAAACGGCAACTCAACGCCGCCGCCAGCGCCGTAGGTATTGATGTAAACCTGACCGGCGCGCAGCGCCCGCGCCATGCGGAACTGCCGGTCGCCGTCGCGGGTCCAGACCCCGGCAACGAGGCCGTATTCGGTGTTGTTGGCGAGCGCGATCGCCGCCGCTTCATCGTCAAACGGCAGGAGGACCTGCACCGGCCCGAATATTTCCTGCTGCGCCAGCGTATGATCCGGTGCCATGCCCGCCAGAAGCGTGGCCGGATAATAGTGCCCACCAGAAGGCGCATCATCCACCAGCGTTCCTGTTGCGACAATCTCGACAGCGCTGGCCTGAGGATGGTCCTGATCACCCCGACCGCCAACATCGTCCACAAATCCGCTCACCAGGTCTTTCTGCCGTGCCGAGATCAGTGGTCCGATGTCGTGGTCATCAAGCGCCGGTCCGGCGACAAGCGCGCGATACCGCTCCGCCATCCGCGCCGCAACCTCGTCATAACGGCCCCGCGCAATCAATATGCGCGACGCCGCCGAACAAGTCTGCCCGGCGTTTTGAATGCCGGCATTGACCAAAAACGGCAGCGCCCGGTCGATATCCGCATCGTCAAACACGATCTGCGGCGACTTGCCGCCAAGTTCCAGCGTCACCGGCACTGCGTTGCGCCCCGCCGCCGCCTGCACTGCGGCGCCTGCGGCCACCGACCCGGTAAACGATACATGATGAACCCCGCCATGGCCGGCCAGCGCTGCACCAGCCTCCTCGCCAAGGCCGGTGACAATATTGAGTGCACCGGTAGGCAGGCCGCAATCATCGGCTATTGCAGCAAAGGCCAGCGCGGTTTGGCAAGCTTCTTCTGCCGGCTTCAACACACACGCGTTGCCCATCGCCAGCGCCGCACCAACCGAGCGCCCGATAATTTGCATCGGATAATTCCACGGGATGATGTGCCCGGTGACCCCATGAGGCTCGCGAAGCGTGAACACGGTGTAGCCGCGCCGATAGGGAATGGTCTGACCGTTGATTTTGTCCGCCGCGCCGCCGTAAAATTCCAGATAGCGGGCAAGCGCCAGCGCGTCGGCCCGGCCCTGGGCAAGCGGTTTGCCGACGTCGCGGGCTTCCATGATTGCCAGTTCATCGATCCGGCCGGCGACCGCCCGGCCAATGGCGGTCAGAATTCGCCCGCGCTCCGCCGCGTCAAGCCGGCCCCATTCTCCATCGAGCGCCGACTGCGCTGCCGTAACCGCCGCATCGACGTCCTGCGCCCCGCCGCGCGAAAGACCGCCAACGATCTCGCCGGTCGAAGGATCTTCCACCGGCAGGAATTCACCGCTGCTGGCCGCCTGCCATTTGCCGCCGATAAAATGTGTCCTTGCCATATCCGCGCTCATATCCTGCCCGACCTGCTCAACTGACCCGTCCGGCTTGTCCGTCTGAAGCCTTTGATTGTGCCGCCTGCGCAGCCCGCGCCACAAGTGAGCGTTTCAGATCCGGCGCGGCGGCAATGAGCGCCTGCGTATATGGATGCGCCGGCGCGCTGAACACGTTTTCGGTCGGCCCGTCTTCGACGATTTGTCCCGCCTTCATGATCAGCACCCGGTCGGTGATCGCCCGCACCACCCCAAGATCGTGAGAAATGAACAGATAGGATACCCCGAGCCGGTCGCCCAGATCGGCCAGCAGATCGAGAATTTGCGCCCGGATCGATACATCGAGCGCTGACACCGCTTCGTCCAGAACGATCAGCGAGGGATGGGTGATCAGCGCCCGGGCAATGGCAATCCGCTGACGCTGGCCGCCAGAAAACTCATGGGGGTACTTGTCCATGTCGGCAGGATCCAGACCGACTTTTTCCAGCATCTGCGCCACCCGATCGCGCTTCTCGGATGCCGACAGCAACCCATCGTTCAGAAAAAACGGCTCGGCCACCAGCCGGCCGACCTTGTGGCGCGGATTGAAACTGCCATAGGGGTCCTGAAACACCACCTGAACGTGCCGGCGGATGCGCGCTTGCTCCGCGCTATCGGCATTGAGAAAATCCGCGCCATCAATAGTGACCGTGCCTTCATCGGTCCGGTCAAGCGCCAGGATCATCCGGGCAAGGGTGGATTTTCCACAGCCGGATTCGCCGACCAGCCCGACATTTTCACCCCGCCCGATGGTCAGCGTCACCTTGTCGACGGCGCGAAATGTGCCTCCACTTTGAAACAGCGATTGTCGCGGCAACCGATAGTCCCGCACCAGACTCTCCGCGGTCAGAACTGGCCAGTCCGCTTTCGACGTATCTCCATTGTCGCCAGAGGCATCGCCAACGCTCGGCCCGCCGCGCACCGGGCGGTGATCGGACGCTTCAAGCAGCGCCTTCGAATAGGGATGGCGCATGTGGGCAAACAGCGCCAGCGTGTTGTTCTCCTCCACCACCACACCGTCTTTTAAGATGGCAATATCATCGGCCATGCCAGCCACTACCGCCAGATCGTGGGTGATCAGAATGAGCCCGGTGCCATCCTCATCGACAAGCCCGCGCAGCAGATCAAGCACCCGCGCCTGTGTCGTCACATCCAGCGCTGTGGTCGGCTCATCGGCAATCAGCAATTTGGGTTTGGCCGCAATGGCAATGGCGATCACCACCCGCTGCCGCTGACCGCCGGACAGTTCGTGGGGATAGCGGGTCAGCGGAAACCGGTCCGCCGGCAGGCCGACGCGGTTTAATGTCTCCCGCGCCACATCCAGCGCCTCCGCCCGGCTAAGTTTTCGGTGGATACGCACCGCCTCGGCCACCTGATCGCCGATGCTCATCACCGGGTTAAGCGCGCTCATCGGCTCCTGAAACACCATGCCGATAGCCCCGCCGCGCCGCTCGCACATGGCCGCCTCAGACAGTTGCGTCAAGTCTTCGCCGTCCAGTATGATCTGCCCGGTGCGTGTCGCTCCGCGCGGCAACAAGTCCATAATCGACAGCGCCGTCATCGATTTGCCCGAGCCGCTTTCGCCGACCAGCCCGAGCACCTTGCCGGGTTCAAGCGTGAGTGAAACGTCGTTGAGAATCGGCGCACCACGTATCGCCACATTCAGCCCATCGATCCGCAACAGACTACTTGCACCCGTTTGCCCACTACTTGACCCGCTCATTGATCCGGCCCGATCTTGGGGTCCAGCAGGTCGCGCAACCCGTCGCCAAGCAGATTGAGCCCCAGCACCGCCGCAACGATGGCCAAGCCAGGGAAGATCGCCAGATGCGGGGCGAACGAAATCATCGTCTGGGCCTCGGCCAGCATCCGACCCCAGCTTGGCATCGGCGGCTGGGTGCCAAGGCCGACATAAGACAGCGCCGCCTCAGCCAGAATGCCGATGGAAAACTGGATCGTCGCCTGCACGATCAAAATGTTGAGAATGTTCGGCAGGATATGTTCTGCCGATATTCGCGCTGCGCCCTTGCCCGCCGCCCGCGCCGCCAGCGTATAGTCCCGCGTCCATTGCGACAGCGCTGCCCCCCGCGCCACCCTGGCAAACACCGGAATGTTGAAAATGCCGATGGCGACGATGGCATTGACCGGACCGGGACCAAACACGGCGGTGATCATGATCGCCATCAACAGTGAGGGGAATGCGAACACCAGATCGTTGACCCGCATGATCGCCTCGTCGAGAAGCCCGCGTCGGGCGGCGGCCATCAACCCCAGCGGCACCCCGATGGCAACGCCGATCCCCACGGCGATCAGCGCCACGGCGATCGAGTTGCGCGCGCCCACCATAATCATTGAAAACACGTCCCGGCCAAAATGGTCGGTGCCCAACCAGTGGCCGGTCGACGGTGGTTTCAACTTGTTGGCGATGGCCAGCACCGTGACATCGTAGGGCGTCCACAAAAACGACAATAGCGCCATGGCGGCGATCAGTGCGGTGATGACGCCGCCGATGAGAAAGCTGACCGGCAACCGGCCGGACCGGCGACTTGCGATAGGTGCCTCGAATGCCATTACCCAGCGCTCACGATCTGCCGGTCTTCAGCCGCGGATCAACGGCCACATAGGCCAGATCGACCAGCAACGTGACGATGACAACTGCCGCCACCAACAACAGCACCACTGATTTCACCACAATCAGATCGCGCTGGATGATGCCCTGAAATACCAGCCGCCCCAGCCCCGGCAGGAAGAAGACATTTTCGATGATGATCGCCCCGGCCAGCAGGAATGAAAATTGCAGCCCGATAATCGTCAGCACCGGGATCAGCGCATTGCGCACCGCGTGGCGGCGGATCGCCTGACCCCGGGTCAGACCCTTGGCCCGCGCTGTGCGCATGAAATCCTCGTGCATCGTGTCCAGCAGCGACGATCGCATTACCCGCGCCAGGATCGAGGCTTGCGGCAGGGCCAGCGCCACCGCCGGCAGTATCAACGCCTTTATCGCCACGAAAAACCCGGCGTCCCAGCCTGGAAAACCGCCGGCAGAAAACCACCGCAACGTCACCGAAAACACCAGCACCAACAGCATGGCGAACCAGAAATTCGGCACAGCAATGCCGAACTGAGTGATCCCCATGATCGTCACATCAGCCGGCGAGTTGCGTTTCGTTGCCGCCAAAATGCCGGCCGGAATCGCGATCAGTGTCGAAAGCGTCAGCGCCATCAATGTCAGCGGCAGGCTGATCCACACACGATCGCCGATCAATTCGCCCACTGGCACCCGGTACGTATACGACGTGCCAAAATCGCCGGTGAGCAGGCCGCCGATCCAGGAAAAATACCGCTGCAGCGGCGGTTCGTTGAGGCCCAGCTCATTGCGCAGCGCCGCCACCGTTTCCGGTTCGGCATTGAGCCCGAGCATGAACGCCGCCGGATCGCCCGGCACCACTTCCATGACCACGAAGATCACGATGCTGGCAGCAATAAGCGTCAAAAACAGCGCAACCGAGCGCCGAAACAGGAAATAGGCCATTGATCAGCCGTTAAAGGCGCAGGGCCAACGCATCGACCCGGCGCCATTTGTCATTTTCAATCGTCCCAGGAGACGCCGGTCAGATCATTGGCCTGAACCGGCGAATTGGTCCACAGCCCTTTGATCTTGGCGTTCCACACACCCGCCTTGGCCAGCTGGAACAGGAAGCCATTGACCGCATCATCGGTGACCTTGCGCTGCGCCGCCTGCATCAATGCCTGCCGCGCCGCCGGATCGGTCGCCGCATTCAGATCAGCCAGGATCTGTTTGAACTCAGCGCTGTCATACTGGAAATAATAGCCGTCACGGCCATAGATGCCGATGTCCAGCGGCTCGGTGTGGGAAACGATGGTCAAGTCGAAGTCTTTGCCCTTGAACACCTGCTCGATCCACTGCGCCCATTCCACGTTGGTGATCTCCAGATCGATGCCGATCTCGCGAAGCTGCGCGGCGATAATCTCGCCACCCCGGCGAGCATAAGTCGGCGGCGGCAGTTTTAGCGTTGCCTTGAAGCCGTCAGGAAATCCCGCTTCAGTCAGCAATGCCCGCGCCTTGTCCAGATCGCGCGGATAGGCGCCCACAAGATCGACATAGGCCGGATGATGGGGCGCAAAATGGGTGCCGATTGGCGTGCCCAGCCCGAACATCGCGCCATCAATGATCGCCCGCCGGTCAATCGCGTGGGCCACGGCCTGGCGCACCAGCACATTGTCAAACGGCGGCATCTTGTTGTTGGTGGAAAGGATGGTTTCGCCTTCGGTCGAGCCGACCACCACTGAAAAGCGCGGATCGGCTTCAAACTGCGGCAGGCTTTCCGGCGAGGGGAAATTGGCGAACGCATCCACGTCACCAGCCATCATCGCCGCTACCGAGGCGGTCGGGTCGGAGATGAACTTGAACGTCGCCGTTTCCAGCCCCGCCGGCGTGCCCCAATAGTCCGGGTTTTTGGCGATCTCGACACTGTCGCCCTTGTTCCATTTGACGAACTTGAACGGCCCGGTGCCGACCGGATTGGTGGCGTTGGTGTCGGCGCTTTCCGGCGCCACAATCACCGCATCGCCCCAACCCATCGAGAAAAGGAACGAACCGGTTGGCTTGCTCAAGGT
>CAXMRP010000215.1:0-3342 GCA_964196155.1 uncultured Polyangiaceae bacterium | reverse complement strand
GCCGATACCGAAGGCATTTTTGACCCGTATCAAGCGGCTGCTTGAGATCGACAGACTGACGGCGGGTGATCCGGATTTTGCGGAACTCAAGACGCCTTATGCTTTTTTTGATGCCGGGCCGGAGGGACAGGGGGTCGAGGTCCGTTACCGCCCGTTTCATGCCTTTTGTCTGGGCCTTGGCCTGGAACTACTGGATGCCGGATACAAACAGTCCGAAGTTGTCTTTTTGCTCAAACATGTCCGGCAAAAGCTTGAGCGCGTTTATAGGACGATCGGACGCCGCGGGATCATACCCAACCGCGGTTCTTATGACGCTGCCGATTATCCGGGTCTTCCATCATATCAGAGGAAGAATTTGCTGCTCGCCGACTGGCGGGTGTTCATGGTTGTCGAGCGGGTGGAGGTGGGTGAAGCAAGCTTTGGTTCGAGGCGCCAGTCCGGATCGAAGGCAAAGGTCACTGGCCCGGTCTTTGTCGCACCAAAATTCTTCGATGGTGTCGAGGCGCTGATGGATCGCGTAAACAATCAGCCCCAGCGGCTGGCCTTCATGCTGGTGGAGATTGCCTGGGCGGCGCATCATATTCCCCAATATCTGGAAACGGCGCCGGAGCGGCGGCGCGGCCGCAGCTAGATAACAAGCCGAATATAGTCCGGCTGTAGACAGAAACCCCGAATAGGGTTATATGAGACTTGCTGATGCAATCTTCCGTCTGCAATGTCGAATCATTGTAACCCTATATGAGGTTAATGAATCGACGCGCCCATCGCGGCGTTGTTGTCGGATGATCTCCTCGGGCCAATGGGGCTCAGGCAGACGTGGCATCGGGCAGAAGAATTTATGGAGTAAGACTATGCGTACCAAAATATCTGGCGGTTCGGATCCCGCTTTACCGGAAAGCCTCAAACTGAAGATTGCGAATAGGGCGATCGATGATCTGAAGCCCTATGCGGGCAATGCCCGGACCCATTCCGACAAGCAGATTACCCAGATCGCTGCCTCGATTCGTCAGTTCGGATTTGTCAATCCGGTGTTGGTGGATGGGGACGGCACGATCATTGCCGGCCACGGGCGAGTGGCAGCAGCAAAGCAGTTGGGACAGAATAACGTACCGACCATCGTCTTGGCGCATTTGTCGGAGGCGGAACGGCGGGCTTATGTGATTGCTGACAACCGGCTGGCGGAACTGGCCGGGTGGGACGAAGAGATCCTGGCAATAGAGCTTCAGGGGCTTTCTGATCTGGATCTGGACTTCGATGTGGAACTGACCGGTTTTGACACGGCCGAACTGGATGTTCTTTTGGACAGCGACGCAAGTGTTGAAGATGATGTGGCCGATCATGTTCCCGAACCCCTGTCGGGCCCGGCCGTGACCCGATCAGGCGATATCTGGGAATTGGGGCGCCATCGCCTGATTTGCGGCGATGCGCGTGATCCGGGGATCTATTCCGATCTTATGGGTGAGGAGCGGGCACACTGCGTCTTCACCGATCCCCCGTACAATGTGAAAATCGATGGTCATGTCTGTGGTTCCGGCGCTGTTCGCCATCGCGAGTTTGCCATGGCGTCGGGGGAGATGGATGCGGCGGCGTTCACGCAGTTCCTGGAAGCCTCGCTTGGCGCCATGGCCGATGTCAGCCGGAACGGCGCCATCCACTTTGTCTGCATGGACTGGCGCCATATGGAAGAGGTTCAGGCCGCCGGGCGCGAAGTCTATACGGAGCTGAAGAACCTTGCGGTCTGGGCCAAGACCAATGCCGGCATGGGGAGTTTTTATCGCTCCCAGCACGAACTGGTTTTTATCTTCAAATCCGGTGATGGCGCACATACCAACACTTTTGGTCTAGGCGAGACCGGGCGATACCGCACCAATGTGTGGACTTATCCCGGCATCAACGCCTTCGGGCCAAACCGCAAGGACCTGGCGCTGCATCCGACCGTCAAGCCGGTGGCGCTTGTTGCCGATGCCATCAAGGATGTCACCCGGTGTGGCGAAATTGTCCTTGATGGATTTAGCGGTTCCGGCACCACACTGATTGCCGCGGAGCGAACCCGCCGGATTGCCCGGCTGGTCGAGCTCGATCCGCATTATTGTGACAGTATTTGCCGGCGATATGCCAAATTTACGGGTAAGGAGCCGCGGCACCACGGGACAGGCGAAACATTCGCCGCCCGCGCGGCAAGGCCTGTGACCGACCGGCCAGCCAAAGAAGCGGAGCTGGTCTGATGTCGGCCCTCAAACCCTTCACATCCGGATATATGAAACCGCCGCGAAATCGCCAGTTCCAGAAAGGCCAAAGCGGCAATCCGGCCGGCCGGCCAAAGCGGGTCGATGATCCGTTCACGGCCCTTAACAAGGTGCTGGCCCGCAAGATTGCCGTATCGGGTGAACCTAAAAAGATAGTGGTCCGGGACGCGTTATTGCGGTGTTTGCGTGAGCGGGCGCTGGCTGGCGAGCGAAAAGCCATCGCCCTGAACCACAGGGTCCTGGCGATGATCGAGGCAGAATTCCCGCAGAACAAATACCAGATCGATGTGCTTGAGGAGATGAGCAAATTCCAGGAAGACATGAGGGCTCGAATGGACGCCAAAAAAACGCCGGAGCCCGCTGATGACAACTGATTATGACATTGGCTATGGCAAGCCGCCGCAACACAGCCGGTTCAAGAAGGGCCAAAGCGGCAATCCGTCCGGACGACCGAAGGGGCGCTCGACCTGGTTGGCCGAGGCGGCTGACATCTTGTGTGCGCCCGCAACGGCCAGGCGGGCTAATGGTGCGACGGTCAAGATTGATGCCCTGGAAGCTGCCTATCTGGCGCTGTGCAAAAATGCCCTGACGGGCGATGATCGGGCACTCTACATGGCCGTCAAGATCATGCTCGATATCATCCCCGGCCGGGAAATCGAAGAGATCGATAAAATGGCGGAAATGATCGAGTTCAGGGATAAAATGGTGGCTCGGATAGCGCCGCGCGACGACGAGCCCGACCCCACTTCCGGCTGGACTTCCCAGCCGTAACGAGCGTCACTGTGGCACCGCCCGGGATCATTGCCGGGCTTGTTCTGGTACCGGGCCAATGAGGCCCCGGACAATCAGGAGCAAGGCCCATGGTGCGATCAAAACCAAAGACCAAACGCGATATCATTTGCCGCCAGATGGCGGCCAGGAACGGCGCCAGCATTCAACAATTGTGCGCTGCGACCAGCTGGCAATCCCATTCGGTTCGCGCCGCAATTAGCGGTTTGCGCAAGGCCGGCTATTCAATTGAGCGCAAGCCCGCAAAGACGGCCGAAAGCGGCGCCATTTACAGGATCGGCGCTGAACCGGGCGGAGCCTGATGCGG
>CAXMRP010000214.1:0-55857 GCA_964196155.1 uncultured Polyangiaceae bacterium | reverse complement strand
GTGAAAGATGATCGCTTCAAGCCGGGATCGGTCATCAGCGGAAACTGTAAACGATATTCCTGTGCGCATCAGCCTGACTCGCACATGCCAGACAAAATGGGAATCCAAATTCGGACTCCTTTGTTCCGCTCAATCCACTAGTGCGCTGGGCGGCGGAGGCCGGGTCAAACGCCACCGGGGGCAGGGAAGTGTTTTCACCGGTCGTCACGTCAAGAAATGCGGTCCGGCCGGTCTGGCCATGGTCGTAAGTGCCGCGCGCCGCGCCATCGAGGCCGACGCCGTGGATCATGCCTGATTCAAGATCGGAGACGAATAATCGTCCGCCGGCGGCGGCGCTAAAAGCGATGTTGCCCAATGCGGCGCCGGTATTGGCGCGGCCACCGAGCGTGATTTCGGCAAACGGTGCGGGCGCATAATTGTTCGATGCGTCAAGCTTGTAGATGGTGCCGGGTCCGCCCCCTTCACCCCATTGGCCGGGCCGCCAATTGGCGCCACCGGAGCGTTGATAGGCGCCATAGGCCGTGCTTGCAGCGACATAAATGTTGGCCGGCTTTTCGTTGTCAAAAGCGATGCCGAAGACCTGGCCGACTTGCGATGCCGTGGCGAGCGGGCGCAATAGCGCGCCGCGCCAGGCCTGACCGGCTGCCGGTTTGCCGGGATTGCGGATATCGATGACAACTCCAACAGCGCCGTCAGGGTCGAGGGCCATGCCGGTATTACCGGAAAAGCCGCCAAACTGACTGACAAAGGCTTGTCCCGGTTCGATTGCCTGAGCCTTGGCAGAGCCAGCGCCCGGCACTGCCGATGCCGCAAATAGCGCGGCTGACATCAAAGACGCTGGCAGGGCCGCCGAAAGGCTATTCGCTGTCCATCTTGCCGGTTGCCGCCACATCAATCGGATACTCCGATTTATCCAGAATTCTGATCCGTGAAGGAATCCTCGACGCTGATTTTGGCCCCGACATTGATTGTGCATCTTCAATCCTGCCTCACATGGCCAAAAACCCGATCCGGACTTTTCGCCATCTCGCCCCGGTTGCACAATGGCGAAGCATTGTGACGGTGACAAGGCATGGCCGGCTCCACGCACGTGTGGGTTGAAGCATTGCGCGGGCTGCCGGATCAGACCACAACGGACCCATGAGTGATCTTTTGGCCATTGGTGCCGCCACAATCGATATCCAGGCACGGGCAATCGGTCCTGTCCTTGCCGGCACGTCCAATCCGGTGCGGCAGAGGGACAGCGCTGGTGGTGTGGCCCGCAATATTGCTGCATCTTTTGCGCTACTGGGAGGCACGGTGAGCCTTGTCTCGCGGGTCGGGCCAGATGTGCACGGTACGCGGTTGGTCGACGGTCTGATTTCCTATGGTGTTGATGCGACGGGCGTTACCCGATCCGATATCCACCCGACTGCGTCCTACACGGCGCTGCTGGAACCGGACGGTGGGCTGTTTGTCGGATTTTCCAACATGGCGGTGATCGATGAACTGAACCCGGACCAAATTGACGGCGTGGTGGATCTGCACGGCGCGGCCGGCATCTGGTTTGCCGATGCCAATTTGCCGGTTGAAACGCTCGCCCATCTTGCAAAAATCAAACCGCAAGGGGTGCGGCTTGCCGTCGACGGCACATCGGTCGCCAAGGTTTCGCGCCTGTCGGGCATTTTGCACGATGTGGGTTGGTTGTTTGTCAATCGTGATGAGGCGGCGGCGCTGGTTGGAAAGGACATCGGGACCATTGCCGAAGCGGGCGAAGCGGCCCTGGCGCTTTGCCGGTCTGGCGCCGGCGCGGCCATCGTGCTGATGGGGTCCGATGGTCTGGTTGCGGCAATGGGCGGGGAATCGCTGACGCTGGCTGCCTGTGCTGCTGAACCAGTTTCGGTCACCGGCGCCGGCGATGCACTGATTGCCGGTTTCTTGCGCGGTATCACCGCCGGGCAGGACTTTGAGCCGGCCTTGAAACTCGGACTTGCCTGCGCGGCGATTACGGTGGAAAGCGAAGCAGGAACGAATGATGCTTTGACGTTTGAACTGGCCATGGCGCGGGTCGGGCTTCGGGCGGATCGTCACCTGGCATCCGGGCGCGGAACTTGAGGATCATAAGCCATGACTGACGGGCAATCACGGATGAACGGCGATGTTATCCAGCTATCGGATGATGTCGCCGCAGCGCTTAAAGCAAATCGGCCGGTCGTGGCGCTGGAAAGCACGATCATTGCCCACGGCATGCCCTATCCGGAAAACCTGAAGACGGCCCATGTGCTGGAAAAAACCATTGCCGATGCCGGCGCGGTGCCGGCGACCATTGCGGTTCTGGACGGGTTGATCCGGGTCGGCCTTGATGCGGGCGCACTGGAGCGGATCGCCAAGGATTCCAGCCTGCCGAAACTGTCACGGCGTGATTTGCCAGTGGCGATTGCAACGGGCGGCAGCGGCGCAACGACGGTGGCCGCAACGATGATCGGCGCCGACGGGGCGGGGATCAGGGTCTTTGCAACCGGCGGTATCGGCGGCGTTCACCGGGGGGCGACCGACAGTTTTGATGTTTCCGCCGATCTGGATGAACTGGCTTCGACACCGGTTGCGGTGGTGTGCGCCGGCGCCAAGGCGATCCTCGATCTGGCCAAGACGCTGGAATATCTGGAAACGAAAGGTGTGCCGGTGATCGGCTATGGCACCGACGAACTGCCGGCGTTTTACAGCCGCGAAAGCGGGCTGGCAGTGCCGCTGCGCGCCGACAGTGCCGGCGCGGTTGCCGAAATTATTCTTGCCCAGCAGCGGCTTGGCTATGCGGGTGGCTGTATCGTGGCGGTGCCGCCGCCAGCGGACACGGCGTTGCCGAAAGCCGACATGGATGCGGTCATCGATCAGGCAATTGGCGATGCTGACGCGGCTGGCATTTTCGGCAAGGCACTGACGCCGTTTTTGCTGGGCCGGATCGTCGAACTGACCGGCGGCCGGTCGCTCGTCGCCAACATCGCGCTGGCGAAGAACAATGCCAGGGTCGCCGGTCAGATCGCGGTGGCACTGGCTGCTTTGAACTAGGGGCGGCTAACCGGCCGGGCCGGGGATGTAGTACAAATTGATGGATTTGCCGACCCGTTCCACCGGTTCAAAACGGTTGAGCCAGCCATAGACATCCGGTTCGATCAACAGCCGTTGCAGGCTGATGGCGACCCATCCGGTCACTTCGCGATCGAGCGGCAGAATAGAGTAGTCCGGCAGCGCATGGCGGGCCGGGTCGATGCTGCCATTGATCGACAGGGCAATTTTTTCGATGCCGCGCTGTTGAATGGCGATTTTCAGGCGGTTGAAATCCTGGCCCCAGTCAAGATCGCCCTTGACGAGGATGGCTTCTGGCCGCTCGCCGGCCAATTCGTTGAAATAGGCCAGATGATCGGGGTGGGCGCGCAGAACCGAGGCCATTTGCCAGCCGGCGATCACCACAGCCAGCGCAAGCGCCGGCCAGCGCCACCGCCCGGCAACGGTCAGACGATACAGAACGTAGGCGGCAGCGATTGCCAGCAGCGGATAAAGCAGGAAGACGTGGCGCAGGCCGATATTGATAGCGCTGAAGGCGCTGGCAAAAGTAAGGATAGCCACAAATGCCAGGAGCGGTGCCAGCCGCTGCCAGCTGTGGCGCCGGATGCCAATGATGGCGGTCCAGACGAGGCCGGCGAGACCGGCAAACAACAGCGGCAATGGGGTGCGCACGACAAGGCCGACGAGATAATAGTACCACCAGCCCCGGTCGCGGACTTCGCCGAGCAGATAGGATGTGTGGCCGGACTTGTTGTGCTCCATCAGCGAGATCAATCCCTCCGGCAGGAATGACATGAACAGCGGATAGACCGGCAGGGCGGCGATTTTGCCGAGCAGCGATGTTGCCGGCTCGGCATCTGGTTCCGGCCGCACCAGCGGACCGAACAGAAACAGTGAGGTGACGACGCAGACAAACAATCCGCCAAGGATGAGATTACGGTCGGCGGCGAAGTGATCGCGGTTCAAAAACCCCGGTTGTTCCGGATCACGGCGGGAAACGATCAGTTTTCCGGCCAAAATGGCGGCAAATGCGACGATCAGAAACGCCAGCGCCGAATATTTGGTCATCACCGCGATCGCGCAGATGACACCGAGCAGAAACGCGCTTTTGCGCCCTGGCTCCTCCAGCCAGCGGATGAACATATAGATGGCCAGAATGCCAAATGCGGTGGGCGCAATATCGAGCGCGGCGATGCCGGCATTGCCGGTGAAGGGCGGGATGGTCGCCAGAAAGAAGACCGAAAGCGCCGCAGTTTCGCGATTGAAAAGGTGGGCGGCCAGCAACCATGTGGAGATGAAGGCCAGAAGATAGAACGGCAAATTGCCGGCGCGGGCGATGGTCAGCATGGTCTGGTAGTTGCCGGTCTCATGCAAAATGCGGCGGCCATCGGCGAACGGATTGTGGGTTTCGTGGCGGCCGGAACGGGCACCCATAAGATAGGGGCCGATGGCAAAGGCGATCCGGGCAATCGGCGGGTGCTGGGGCTCAAAGGTATATTCGCCCCTGTCCAGCATCTCGATGCCGGCGGCGATATGCAGCGGCTCGTCCCAGGTGTGATTATAGATGGCGTAGGTGCTGACCACGCACAGCATTGCAAAGGCGACCGACAGGCCGACGATCAGGCGGCAAGCCGAACGCGAAATCAGCGTTGGAACACTGTTGAGCATTTGGGTTGTTGCCATCGCCGGTTCGCCTTGGTCCGCCAAAATCAGCCTGCCGCGTGCAGCGGCGGCCCGATGCGCAGAACTATCGCTGGCAAGGCATACGGATTGGTTAATGAATGGCCTGTCTTGCCAGTCGATCTGGCGACTCAGGTGCGTTCGGCCAGCATTGATATAGCCTCGCCGTCGAGGGCGTTGTCCTGGCTGGCGGTCTCGGTAGCGGGGGCAATTGCGCCGACAAAATCTTCCAGACGGCCGGGAACGCGCTGGTAAAATGTAACCAGATCGCCGGAGATTTTCGTGGCCAGCTCGATACATGCGGCCAGCCCATCTCGGTCAAGACGGCCGGTATCCTTCATCGTGGCCAGAAACCGTGTGTGGCATTCGGCAAGATCCTGAAAGGCCGGGGACTGACGCATCTCCTCATCGCCAACAATAATTTGCAAACCGAGGCGATCGGACTTGCCCTTTAGCGCGATCGAGCCGGCATTGAGCAGGGCAAATTCTGGAACCTTGTCGGCGGTCGGCTGGGCGATCATGATGTCGTAGGCGACATGACGGCAGGCATTTTCGACACGGGCGGCGACATTGACCGTGTCGCCGATGACGGAATAATCGAAGCGCTGTTCGGACCCCATATTACCGACACAGGCTTCGCCGGTACAAATGCCGATGGCGATGGCGACATTGGGTGTATCGGGTGCGGGTGTGTCGGGTACGGGTGCGTCGCTGGTGGCCTTTCCGTCGATACTGGTTGCAGCGGCATCAAAAGCACCGGCGGCATTCAGTTCGGCAAGGCTCTGGCGCATCAGGAGTGCCGCATGACAGGCGTGGATTTCGTGGTCGACAATATCGGTTGGCGCGTTCCAGAATGCCATCAGGGAATCGCCGATATATTTGTCGATGGTGCCGGATTCGGTGATCACATGCTCGCTGAGCGCGCCAAGCAGGCGGTTGAGCAGCGCCACCAGTTCCACCGGTTCAAGGCGCTCACTGAGCGGGGTAAAATTACGAACATCGGAAAACATCACGGTGACTTCGCGAATTTCACCGCCAAGACGCAATTTTTCAGGATCGCTCTCGATCTCTTCCAGCACTGAAGGCGCAACATATTGGGCAAAGGCGCGGCGGATACGCCGTTTTTCCCGGTCAGACACCAGAAACCGGAACGATGTCAGGGCAAAATAGACACCCAGGCCGCCGACCAGCCCGAAACTTGGATCAACCAGCAGGCCATACTGGTTGAAGGCGACCCAGGTGATCAGGACGACCAGCCCGGCGATTACCGCGCCCAGAACGAAGGAAAGGATCGGGCCGGAGAACACGCCCGATATCACCAGCATCGTGCCGGTCAGGGCAAATCCGAGCAGTTCCAGACCTTCCACCCAGTCGGTGCGCTGGATAAATGTGCCCGAGATGATCTGTTCCAGAACCTGTGCGTGAATGGATACGCCGGCGACATTTTCGCCAAGCGCGGTGGCGCGAATATCCAGAAGGCCCGATGCCGATGCGCCGACAAGAACAATGTTGCCTTCGACCAGCGGTCGCAGGGTTTCGTCACCCTCGCTAAGCACCTTGGCCGCGGACAGGAATCGTTCGGATCGGTCGTGACCGTACCAGATCCAGAATTCGCCATTGGTTGCCGTGGGAATCGCAAAGGCGCCGACTTGCAATCCGTCAATGACACCGGACACATCGCCAGCGCCGCGCACGACAATCGTCGAGGCTCCTTGCGCAACACGAAGGGCCTCGACGACAAGGCTTGGCCAGAACTGGCCGCCATCGGACCAGACAAGCGGAATTTTTCGCACAACGTCGATCACATCGTCCGGGTTCAGCGAAATGCTGCCGAGACCGGCCGCTGCGTCGTGCAACGGCGAAATATTGTGCGTGACCGTCGCCATTTTCGGCGCGGCGGACATGGGATCAGTGCCGGTAAAGGCAAAACCGGATTTTGGCTCATATTCGCCTTCGCGGTTTGAATTGTCGATACCGAATTTCAGGATCGAAAATCCCAGGACGACCGGTGCGGTGGCGATTGCTTCGGCAAAAACCGTATCATTGTCCGGCAGATTTTCCGCAATGGCCCGGGCATTTTCATCACCGAGCGCAGCAACCAGGCGTTTATTGCGGATAATCTGGCGCGGCGACATACGATCCGGTTCGACGAAGATCACATCGAACACAATCGCCGCTGCGCCCAATTCGGTCAGGCGGCTGACGATTTCGGCAATTCGGTCGCGTGGCCAGGGCCACTGGCCCAGTTTGGCAAGGGAGGCCTCGTCAATATCGACGATCCGCACCGGAAAATCTTCATACGGACGGGGTGAAAATCGCTGAATTTCGTCAAAGGTGAAATCGCGCAGGGCGCGGACAGGATAGGGATCGTATACCCGCGCTATCAGCATGCCAATCACGACAACCAGACCGAAAACAATAGCTATCAGTCGCGATCCGCGCATTGTTACTCAGTTTTCCATCACATTTGTGAATGTCATCTTGATGAGGCGGTCAGGCCCCTGTCGCCGCGATGACCGCACAATGAAGCCGAAAAATCCAGCCCTGCGCGTGGATTTTGCAATTCCGATTGGCAAAATGATGTTCTGTGACAGTCTTTTATACCCACATCAGGTGTTGGAAATTCAGGCCGTGAACCGGGGGATTCCGGGGATTGGAGCCTGAATAACATTTCCGAAAATTTAAGGCCGGGGCCGTATTTTCATGCAAAATGGGAATTGTATGACGGCCCCGAACCGTTTACGCATGCGCCTCGCTGCAGGGGGCTGCAAGACCAAAACGAATTTCGCGACCGTCCGAGTCATCCATGACAGAATCGCAAATAATTCTCCTGTCGGTGATTGCCCTGTTGCAGGCCAAGCATCTGGTCTTCGATTTTCTGCTGCAATCGGGCTACCAGGTGGAAAACAAGGGCACCTATGCCCATCCCGGCGGCATTCTCCATTCCGGTGGCCATATGATCGGATCGGTTCCGGCGGCGCTGTTGGCGGGAACTGGAATATTGCCGCTGCTAGTGATCCTCATTTGCGAATTTGTCGTCCACTATCATATCGACTGGGCGAAAGCGCAAATTACTATCCGCAATGGCTGGACACCGCGTGACAATGCTTTCTGGTACGGGATTGGTGTTGATCAGGCACTGCATCAGGCGACGTATCTGGTGATGGCGCCGCTGTTCATCATCTACGCGACCATCTGAATCCACGCGACCATTTGTCGGCCCAAATTGCTGAACAGGCTACCGCTGGCTGGTTTGCCAGTCGCGCTGGGTCCAGGGTTTGCGGCAATCCGGCTCCAACGGTGATTTCCCCAAAATGTGATCGGCGGCCTTTTCGCCGACCATGATGGCCGGTGCGTTGAGATTGCCATTGGTGATCGTCGGAAAAATCGAGGAATCGACCACCCGCAACCCATCCACTCCGATAACCCGGCACTGCGGGTCAACGACGGCGTCCAGGTCGCTCGTATCGCCCATCTTGCAGGTGCCGCACGGATGAAAGGCGCTTTCGGCATTGTCGCGGATAAAATCGTCCATGGCCGTGTCAGACTGGATGGCGATGCCGGGCGCCAGTTCATCGCTGCGAAACGGATCGAATGCCGGCTTGTCAAAAATCTCGCGGGCGAGCCGGATTGCGGCGCGAAATTCGCTCCAGTCCTCGTCGTGGCTCATATAGTTAAAGCGAATGGTCGGCGGCGCGGCGGGCGCGCCATTTGCGCCTTGTCGGCCGCCGAGACGAATTGTTCCACGGGATTTTGAGCGCATCGGACCGATATGCATCTGGTAACCGTGGCCGGTTGCTGCCGTCTTGCCGTCATAGCGCATAGCCGCCGGCAGGAAATGGATTTGCAAATCGGGATAGGCGATCCCGGCGGATGAACGGATGAAGCCGCCGGCCTCGAAATGGTTGGTGGCGCCATAGCCGGTGCCGGTGGCGAGCCAGCGCAGACCGATGCGGGCGCGGGAAAGCCAACCAAGATGGCTGTTGAGCGATACCGGTTGTGTGCAGGCATGCTGGACATAAAGTTCCAGATGATCCTGCAGGTTCGCGCCGACACCGCTCCGATCCGCAATGACCGGAATGCCAAGATCATGCAGATGATCGCCCGGACCGACACCTGAAGCCATCAACAGGGCCGGCGAATTGATTGCCGATGCTGACAGGATGATCTCGCGGCTGGCGCGCAGGAACCGCATTTGGCCCCGGTGGCGGACATGGACGCCGACAGCGCGGGCGCCTTCAAAGGCGATTCGGTCAACGCGGCAGCGGGTCATGATCTGGACATTGGGTCGCTTTGCCGCTGGCTTCAGATAGGCGTTGGCGGCGGACCATCGGCGGCCCTTCCACACGGTCATTTCCAGTGCGCCGACGCCTTCCTGACGGGAGCCGTTATAGTCAGGCGTTTCGATATAACCGGCCTCAACGCCGGCCTGAACAAAGGCGCGATAGAGCGGGTTTTTGCCGGAACCCCGAGTGATGTGGAGCGGGCCGTCGGTTCCCCGCCATCCAGCCTCGCCGCCATGGGCGTGTTCCATGCGCCGGTAGTAGGGCAGGACATCGCGGTAGGCCCAACCGCTTGCGCCCGATTGTGCCCAGCCGTCAAAGTCCTGCGGGTGGCCGCGCACATAGACCATGCCGTTGATGGAGGACGAGCCGCCGAGCACCTTGCCGCGCGGAACGGCGACGCGGCGGCCACCGAGATGGGGCTCGGGCTCACTACGGAAACCCCAGTCATAGGCCATCATGTTCATCGTGATGGAAAAGGCCGCCGGCATCTGGATCAGAGGTCCGGCATCCGATCCGCCATGTTCCAACACCAGGACCGTGTTGCGGCGATCTTCGGACAGGCGGGCGGCCAGCGCGCACCCGGCCGACCCGGCGCCGACGATAATGAAATCGGCTGCAATGTCTGCTTTTGCCGTGATGGATGGTTCTGCCATGGCGATCCGGTCAGGCAACTGACATGCCGAGCGCGCCGAACACGGCGCTTTCAACCAGCGCGATGGCACTTTCGGTATCGGGATCGCCGGATGCCAGGGAACGGCGGATCCACACGCCGTCGATCAATGCGGCGGTGGTTTCACCCAACCGTTCGGCAGTGGCGCGATCGGTGATTTCCTGAAGGGCATGAACCAGATTGCTTTGCAGGCGCCGGGTGTAGACCCGTAGCAGACGGCGGGCTTCGTGGTCGTGCTGGGCAGCGTCGTAAAAGGCTAGCCAGGCCGAGACGACTTCCGGGCGAAACTGGCAGGTGGAAAAATTGCCGCGAATGATCGCCCGCACCCGGTCCTGCGGTATGGTGCTTGCAGCAAGGCGGGTTTGAATTTCCTCGCCCAGATCGGCCAGAAGGGTTCGCATGGTGGCCAGAAGCAACTGGTCCTTGGCACCAAAATAATGGTGAGCGAGGCCGGCCGAAACACCGGCGCGCCGGGCGATGTCATTCATGGTCAGCCGCGCCATGCCCTTGGCGTGGATGGCATCGATCGTCGCCGAAATCAGCGCCTTTCGGCGGATCGGCTCCATTCCCAATTTCGGCATAATTGCTCCACCTGTCGAAATGCGTCGTCCCCAAGCAGTGCTGATTATTTTTTATTGATTGGTCAATCAATAAAAATTTGCACCGACGCGACAATGATGGTTCGATACCGTCACCAGGCGTTTTGAAATATGTATCGCCCGGCCGATGGCGGCCGAGCATCAGACGGCCGAATAATCAGGAGGATGAAATGAAAAAGACATTCGCAAGCGCGGCGATTGCCGCAATCGCGTTGGGGCTGGCGGCCGGGCCGGCCATGGCCGCGATGGAAAGCTGCAAGACGGTACGGTTTTCCGATGTCGGGTGGACCGATATTACTGCGACGACAGCGGCGACGACCGTGGTTTTGAATGCGCTCGGCTATGAGCCGGACGTGAAGGTGCTGTCGGTTCCGGTCACTTATGCATCGCTGAAAAACAACGACATTGATGTTTTCCTCGGCAACTGGATGCCGACCATGGAGGCCGATCTTGCGCCCTATCGCGACGATGGTTCGGTGGACACTGTCGGTGTCAATCTTGAAGGCGCGAAATACACGCTTGCCGTGCCGAAGGCCACATTCGATGCCGGGCTGAAAACGTTTCAGGATATCGCCAAGTTCAAGGATCAGCTCGAAGGCAAGATCTACGGGATCGAGCCGGGCAATGATGGCAACCGGCTGATCCTCGACATGATCGAGGCCGACACATTTGGCCTGAAAGAATTCGAGGTGGTTGAATCGTCCGAGCAAGGCATGCTGGCGCAGGTGGCGCGGGCAACCAAGCGCAACGAAGATGTGGTTTTCCTGGGCTGGGAACCGCATCCGATGAATGCCAATTTCGAGATGGTCTATCTGGACGGTGGCGATGATGTATTCGGGCCCAATTACGGCGGCGCCACGGTCTTCACCAATGTGCGAGCCGGTTATGTGGCTGAGTGCGCCAATGTAGGCAAGTTGTTGGGCAATCTCACTTTCACGCTGGCCATGGAAAACGAGATCATGGGCGCCATTCTCAATGACGGCGAGGAAGCCGAGGACGCCGCGAGCACCTGGCTGAAGGCCAATATGGGCGTTCTTGATGGCTGGCTCGACGGCGTTGAAACCTTCGATGGTGGCAACGGGCTGGACGCGGTCAAAGCGAGCCTGATGTAGGCGGCAATCCGCGGCATCATCAAAAAAACAGGAGAGCCGGCAATTGCCGGCTCTGGCATATCGGGGTAGGCGGGCGCATCGATGGAGTGGTTGACGGACAACAAGATTCCGATCGGGAAACTGGCCAAGACCGGCGTTGACTGGCTGACGGAAAATGCATCGGGGTTTTTCGATGCCATCTCGGCTACGCTGGAAGCGATGATCGACGCGATCCTGTGGGTTCTGCAAGCCCCGCATCCGCTGGTTATGGTCGTGATTTCCGCCGGACTTGCCTATTACATCCGGCGTTCGGTGTGGCTCAGCCTGTTCGTGCTGGTGAGCCTGCTGCTCATCATCAATCAGGGCTATTGGGAGGAGACAACCGAAACCCTGGCGCTGGTGCTGTCATCGGCCGTTATCTGCATGGGGGTCGGCGTGCCGGTTGGCATTGCGGCGGCGCGGCGGCCGTGGCTGATGAACGCACTGCGGCCGGTGCTCGATCTGATGCAGACGATCCCCACTTTTGTCTATCTGATCCCGGCGCTGATCCTGTTCGGTCTGGGCATGGTACCGGGCCTGATCGCGACGGTAATCTTTGCCCTTCCCGCACCGATCCGGCTGACGCAGCTTGGTATCTCCTCGACACCGAATGCTCTGGTGGAGGCGGCTGATGCGTTTGGCGCGACGACCTGGCAGCGGTTGTGGAAGGTGGAACTGCCCTACGCGCTGCCGCAGATCATGGCGGGGCTGACCCAGACGATCATGCTGTCGCTGTCGATGGTGGTGATCGCGGCGCTGGTCGGCGCCGACGGGCTTGGCGTGCCGACGCTGCGGGCGCTCAACCAGGTCAATATCGCCCGGGGCTTCGAAGTCGGCGTGGCCATCGTTCTGATCGCCATCATTCTCGACCGGGTTTGCAGGGGTAATCCGGAAGAAGGGTCGGGCAAATGACGGATAATCCGGTGTCCGGCCCAAATTCCAGCATGAAACCGGCTGAAGATCGCGGCGATCCGGTTGTCCGGTTTCGCGATGTCGACATTGTCTTCGGCGACAAGCCGGGCAAGGCGTTGCCACTGATCGATGCCGGCGAGAACCGGGCCGACATTGCTGCCCAAACCGGGCAGATCGTCGGCGTGAAGGGAGCCAGCCTTGATGTTTATGGCGGCGAGATTGTCGTGTTGATGGGGCTGTCGGGGTCGGGAAAATCAACGCTTCTGCGCGCCGTCAATCGCCTCAACAAAATCACCCGCGGATCGGTCACCGTCATGGACGGGGCGGAGCCGATAAGCGTGCAGGATTGCAGCGCGGCGCGATTGCGGGCGCTGCGCCGGGGCCGGGTGGCGATGGTGTTCCAGCAATTCGGCCTTTTGCCCTGGCGTTCGGTCGCCGACAATGTCGCGCTTGGTCTGGAACTGTCGGGCATGCCCAGCGATGACCGGCGCAAAAAGGTGGCCGAGCAACTTGATCTTGTCGGCCTTGGCGAGTGGGCGGACAAGCATGTGAGCGAACTGTCCGGGGGCATGCAGCAGCGGGTCGGGCTGGCGCGGGCTTTTGCCACC
The DNA here is from genome assembly GCA_964196155.1 of uncultured Polyangiaceae bacterium. GTDB lineage: Bacteria > Pseudomonadota > Alphaproteobacteria > Rhizobiales > Afifellaceae > CAXMRP01. The sequence continues at coordinate 42,930 of CAXMRP010000214.1, read as the reverse complement.
GATGCGCCGATCCTGTTGATGGACGAGCCGTTTTCAGCGCTTGATCCGCTGATCCGGGACCGGTTGCAGGATGAACTGCTTGATCTTCAAAAACGGCTCGACCGGACGATCATTTTTGTCTCCCATGATCTTGATGAAGCACTGAAAATCGGCAACCGCATCGCCATCATGGAGGGCGGGGAAATCGTGCAGGTGGGCACGCCGCAGGAAATTGTACTGGCGCCAGCCAGCGGTTATGTGCGCGACTTTGTGGCCCACATGAACCCGCTGAATGTTCTTCGGGCGCGCGAGGTCATGGTTCGGGTCGACCAGTTGCCAGCGGCTGCGGACGGCGGCGGTCATCATATTGGTGGTGGCTATGTGGTTGCCAATGACGGGGCGGTGCTGCGCGATGGCACACCGGCGCGGATTGCGGCAGCGGCGGATATGCATGTGCCCGATCCGTCAGGGGCGACATTGTTGCAGTTTGAAGCCGATATGCCGGTTCGCGCTCTTATCGACATGCGGCTCAGGCAACCCGGGCCTTATCTGGTCGCCGATGCCGGGGCACTGGTTGGCGTGGTTCGTGATATTGACCTGTTTCGCAGCCTGGTACCGGCACAAAAGCCTGATTCTGACGCAATAAATGCCGATAACGGTGTTGCGATTGCTTCAGAATCCCAACCAGCGCATTGACAAAGGTGGCATGACTTTCCTATGTCAGCTGCCGATATCGGCCGATACGGGGCCGACACAGATTTGACGCGGCGGTAACGCTCGCGCGGGAAGATAGACCGATGAAAGTCAGAAATTCGCTCAGCTCGCTGAAAAAGCGCCATCGCGACAATCGTTTGGTGCGTCGCAAGGGGCGTGTCTATGTCATCAACAAGACCCAGCCGCGGTTCAAGGCACGGCAAGGCTGACAACTGAATTTGTTGTCAGACCGGGCATGGTGATCAAATTTGTCCGGTGCTTGCGATAACGATCTTTCCTATTCGTGTTTTGACCCTTTTGGAGCCATGCCGTAGATTTGCGGGTATGGCTTCTTTTCGTTTTGTCATTGTTTTGGCGCTGGGATTTCTGGCGCCGGGAATTATCGCCTCTGGATTTTACAGTGCGCCGGCGATCGGTCAGGTTGCGGCGCCGCAACCGGATGCCGACACTCAGTCAGATTCAGACGATCTGGCCGATGCTGACGATGAGACCGGTGCTCACGATCAGTCCGATGCTGATGATAATGGTGAAGCAACATCATCTGATGTCTCGGTACCTAATTTGCCGGCGATTGATGATCTTCTTGATCGATTAGCTGCAAGCGACGAACAGGAAGGGCGGTTGCTGCAGGCGCAAATCCTGAAATCCTTCCACCGTTCAGAAAGCGACACCATCGATCTGTTGATGTCGTGGGCGGTGGAGGCGATGCAGGCGGAGGATTTCCCCCGGGCGCTGGACATGCTCGGTCAGGTCGTGCTTCTGGCTCCCGAGTTTGCGGAAGGCTGGAACAAGCGGGCGACGGTTCATTTCCTGGCCAAGAATTACGGTAAATCCCTTGCCGATATTCAAAAAACCCTGGCCTTGCAGCCGCGGCATTTTGGAGCCTTGTCAGGGCTCGGTCTGATATTGCGCGATATCGGCAAGGACAATGAGGCGATCAAGGCGCTGAGCGCGGCGCTGGCGATAAATCCGCACATGAGCGGTGCACGCGAAGCGCTTGAAAAGCTGGAAAAAGAAACCAACGGTCAGGGAATCTGACCGGATATCTTATTCGGAATATCTGATTGAGAGATCAGAGCTGGGACTTGAGTTACCCTGTCTCAGGACCATCGTGCAATCAAACGGCCAGTCCGTGGATCAGACGCCGCTACGACCTTGCGTACCGACAAAGGCAATGCGCAACAGGTTTGTCGCACCGGGCGTCCCAAAGGGTACGCCGGCGGTTACGATGACGCGATCGCCGGGACCGGCAAAGCCATGCTCAAAAGCGATTTGCGCGGCTCTGTCGACCATATCGTCGACATCGTGGGCATCTTCGCTGATGACGCAATGCAGGCCCCAGATCAGCGACAGACGCCGCGCCGTTCGCGGTACTGGCGACAGCGCGATGATGGGAACGGCCGGGCGCTCGCGCGACGCCCTGATGCCGGTTGATCCGGAAGAGGTGTAGCAGATGATTGCGGCCAGGCTGAGCGTTTCGGCGATCTGGCGGGCGGCCGCGGTAATCGCATCGGCACTGGTCGCTTCCGGTTCGGTGCGCTGGGCATGGATGATCTGATCGAACGAGGCTTCCCGCTCCACCTGTTCGGCGATGCGGTTCATGGTGCTGACAGCCTCGCGCGGGAAATCGCCGGCGGCCGATTCGGCAGATAGCATGATGGCATCGGCGCCTTCAAAGACCGCGGTTGCGACATCGGATACTTCGGCCCGGGTCGGGACCGGGGCGGTAATCATCGATTCCAGCATCTGGGTGGCGACAACGACCGGCTTGCCGGCATGACGGGCGGCGCGAATAATCCGTTTTTGAATCCCGGGCACCGACTCGATCGGCATTTCGACGCCCAGATCGCCGCGCGCCACCATCACGGCATCGGACAGCTCGATAATGGAATCAAGCTGGGTGACAGCCTGGGGCTTTTCGATCTTGGCCATCAGGCCGACCCTGCTACCGGCGATCTTGCGCACTTCGGCAACATCTTCGGCGCGCTGGATGAAGGACAGGGCAATCCAGTCGATTTCTTCGCCAAGGGCAGCGTCGAGATCCTTGCGATCCTTTGGCGTCAGGGCGCTGGAACCAATTGTGGTATCGGGCAGGCTGACACCCTTGCGATCGGACAAGGCCAGCCCGGACACAACTTTGGTTTTGGCGTGTGTGGCATCGGCTTCAACGACCTGCAGCCGAACCCGCCCGTCATCGATAAGGATATTGTGACCGGGTTCCAGCGCTGAAAAAATCTCGGGATGGGGCAGGTGCACACGGGATTTGTCGCCGGGCGTTTCGTCCATGTCGAGAACGAATGTCTGGCCGGATTCAAGGTCGATCTTGCCGTCGGCGAACGTGCCAAGCCGCAGTTTCGGCCCCTGAATGTCTACAAGAATGCCAATCGGTCGCCCGCATTCGCTCTCCACGCCGCGGATCGTGCGCACCAGGGTGCGCAACATTTCGTGGGACGAATGGCTCATATTGATGCGAAAGACATCGGCGCCTGCTTCAAACAAGGCCTTGATGGTCTTTGCGTCGTTTGAGGAGGGACCGAGGGTCGCGAGAATCTTGACCTTTCGGTTGCGCTTCATCGGCCGCCTATTCCCCGATTGGCTGGTTCGGTCAGCTGGACTGTCCAACCTGATTGTTCACCGGTGTCCACTTCGAAGAAACCGGTTTTCTTGAAGCCTCGCGCGATGCAATCGCTGACTCCTTCAATCGTGAATTCCTTGTCCCGGGTACACATGAAAGCCTTGCCGGCCCATTCGCCGCCCTGATCGTAGTCGACGGCGTAGACATAGTAATAACGTGAGGACAATGTGCCCGACAGCAACGCCTGACAGGAGCCGGATTCGATATTCCACCAGCCTTCGGTCGTCCAGTCGCCCTTGTGTTTGTAACCGATGGCAATGCCAATGCGCGCCTGGGTTTTGTTGCACAAACGCAAATCAGCAGCAGCGTTGGAGGCAAGGGTAATCGCGCCGGCGGAATATACTGCCAGCGCGCCGGCAACAATAAGCGCCGACCGCAACACGGACCTGCGGAGAAGCATCATGGCTTCACCCTACTTTCTCATGCTCACGATCGCGTTTCCCCCCGACCGTTTTTGCTCCGGGCGAGTAGGAATGTCAACGCCAAGATCGCGGGTTTGGCGGTTATACCCGTTCGCCATCCGGGCTGACCTTCGTTGCAATGGCGGGGCCCGGAATAAGGTAGATTGGCGGGCAAATGGGGCGGCACGGTGGCACAGTCGCCTAAGTTGGGCAGGTGGCGGCCGGCCTCAGCACTAGGCCGTGGCTTGCGGTCTTGCCACATAAATGCCGGCAAAAATAACCAGCGCGCCGGCTGCCTGTGCGCTGCTGATGGCTTCGGACAGGAACAGCCAGCCAAACAGGGCGGCGGCGATCGCCTCCAGAAATATGACCAGCGAGGAAAATGCGGCGGGCAAATGCCCCAGTGCCAAGGCTAAAAGACCCTGTCCGCCGGCATGACTGACCAGCGCCAGCGCCAGCAGTGCGGCAACCGGCGCCAGCGTTGTGGGGACCAGTACCGGCTCAACAAATAGGGCAAGCGCCAACAGGACGAATGCGCATACGAGGGAGGAGACCAGCATGATCTGCCCGGAGCCATAGGCCCGCCGGGCGCGGCGCACCGCCAGGAAATAGGCGCCGAAGAAAAACGAAGTTGCCACGCCATAGAGATCGCCGGTCAGACGCCCGGGATTGACCGACAGGGTTTCACCGATCAACAGCGCCGCACCGGCAAGGCACAGGCCAAGGCCGGCCCACACCGAGCGGGACACTGATTCCTGCAAAAACAGGCCGGACCCGACAATGACCCATACTGGTGCCAGAGTGGCCAGAAACGTCGCGTTGGCGACGCTGGTGTTGAGTATCGCCAGATGCCAGAAGGCCAGGTCGCCGGAAAACAACAACCCGGCCAGTAACAGCGCCTGCCGCGCGCCGGCATCGACAGTTTGTGCCCCCGGTATGGTGTTGGAATAAACGCCGGGATTGCGCTTTTCCAGATAAGCCCATAGCCATAGCACCGGCAGCGCGAGGGCGACGCGCCAGAATGCGCTGGCGATCGGGCCGATCTCGGCAAACCGGACAAAGACCGGCGAAATACCCATGGCCACAGCGCCAAGAACCAGCGCCGCAAAGGCTGTGCGGTGGTTCATTGCCCCGGCGCTGGGGGTATTTGTTACTGGCGGTGTAGGATTGTCGCTTGAGGTCATCGGTTACAAATGATTTGAAGGGTGGTTGTTTTGAAATGCAGGGCTGGCTATCGACCCTGACTCATTGCTCGCCCTATCACGGGTTGATCTTCGCAAACAGGCTTTGATGAACGCTCCGGATGGATAACACTTTGCAGATCAACGGTCGTGACACTGAACCGGCGAGCGCGTTCGATACCGACGATGCGCACGCCGAATCTTTTCGGGTCGTGGCCGGCGGTCCGGCGATGCCGCTGATCATCCTGTGCGATCATGCCAGCAACCGGCTGCCGGGCGCATATGGGTCGCTTGGTGTCTCTGAACGGCATCTGGAGCGCCATATTGCCTTTGATATTGGAACCGAGGCGCTGGGCGACCTTTTGGCCGAGCGGCTTGGCGCGGCGGCGATATTCAGCCAGTTTTCGCGCCTGCTGATCGATCCGAACCGGGGTGAGGATGATCCGACACTGATCATGCAGCTATCGGACGGGGCAATTGTGCCGGGCAATGTCGATGTCGAAGGCGGCGAGCGGGAAAAGCGGCTGGCGCGTTATTATCGGCCCTATCACCAGGCGATCAGCGATTTGATCGACAACCATCTGGCCGCCGGGCGGGCGCCGATACTGTTTTCGCTTCACTCGTTTACGCCCGACTGGAAGGGCATTGTGCGGCCCTGGCATGCCGGCATCCTGTGGGACAGGGATCCGCGTTTCGCCCGCCCGCTGATCGATCGACTGTGTGAGGAGGGCGGTTTGTTTGTCGGCGATAATGAGCCCTATACCGGATGGTTGCAGAACGACACGATGTATCGCCACGGCACGGTGCGGGGTATCGCCCATGCGCTTTTGGAGATACGCAATGACCTGATCTGCGATCCACGCGGCATTTTGGAATGGGCCGATCGGCTGGTGCCGATTTTGCGGGAAATTGCCGGAGAAAAGGCGCTTGCCACGGTTCGCGACTATGGATCGAAAAGCGATCCGTTTGATGAGACCGTGCCGCTGTAGCTATCGGCCTGTGAATTGCGAGTAGCAGAACGCCGAGTCAAATGGAGGAACATTGAATGATCGAAATGGATGATGCGGCACGAACCGAACTGGAAGCGGCGGCATTCCGGCGCCTGGTCAAACATCTGCGTGAGCGCACCGATGTCCAGAATATCGACATGATGAATCTGGCCGGATTTTGCCGCAACTGCCTGTCGAACTGGTATCGCGACGCGGCCGGCGAACAAGGCCACGATCTGTCGAAAGAAGAAACCCGCGAGATCGTTTACGGTATGGATTACGAGTCCTGGAAGGCACAGCATCAGACCGATGCCGGTGCCGACAAACTCGCCGCCTACGATATCAACCGGCCTACGGACCATTAGATTTTTCATCGGGAAATCAGAATGTCCGCGCGGCTCGCCTTCGCGATATTTGCCGGGTCACTCAGCTATCTGAGGATAACCGGCTGTGGCGATTGACCGGGCCGGTCAATTGGCCGAACCCAGTTGGGCGAAATGTGGAGTGTTGAGTGATGGCGGATGTAGCAGGAATTGCGGTGGGCCAGTTGCGGTCGTTGATTGAGCGGATCGAACGGCTGGAAGAAGAAAAAAGCGAACTGGCGGCCGACATTCGAGAGGTCTATGCGGAGGCAAAGGGAACCGGTTTCGACACCAAGGTCATGCGTCAGATCGTACGCATCCGCAAACAGGATTCATCGGAACGGCAGGAGCAGGAGGCGATCCGCGATCTTTACCTGCATGCGCTTGGCATGGCGCTGGAGCCGCTGGAACCGCAAGAGCCGGGCAGCACCGAGTGAGGCACGGGTCCTTGGTTGCATGACAGCCAGGTACCGCCCGCAGCAACGACCAAATCAGATTTCAAGATCAGCGGGAAACCAGCCGTAGCGGATTGGTTTGCGGCAGCGGCCCGCGCAGCGTGTCTGCGGCCATGGCAAACCGGTCGGTGCGTGGCAGGTGTGCAACGGCGGCGACCGAATGAACCAGTGCGCGCGGTTCGCCCGGGAATGTCGGGCTCGCGCCATAAAACGAGGGTATGCCCGATGGCACCGGGTTGGTGAACCGGGCAAACTCGACAAACCGGGTCATGACCGTGGCGTCCATGAGGCGTGCCACAAGTGCAGCGCGGCGATAGGCCATCGACGGACTTGTCGAAGCGCGCGGGACTTGCGCGTCGCGCAGTCTCAGATCCGCCGATTGCGACAGTGCCAACGGATCCGGCACTTCACTGAAGGGGCGGGCCGCTGCGGCGGTCAGGATCGTTGCCGGTGGCACCTTATCTTCAACATCGACACGGGCCTGCATCACAACCGGATCGGGCCGGGCGCGGGGGAGGCGGGCCGGAGCGCCGGGATTGGCGAGGCCGGCGACAATTGTAGCGCTGGCCGGCGCGTCGGTGGGTGCAATTGTTCCTGACAATGCCGGCATTGTGGACGGCGCCTGGATTTCATGTGCCGGGCGTGTCGGGCGGAACTGTTCGCTCAACAATTGCTGCCGGGCAGTGCGGTTCTGATTGGCGCGGACAGCCGCGGCCCGCACCGACGCTGTGATGTCAGAGGCCGAATCATCCGGCTCAAGCGGTGCGGCATAGGCCATCTGGATAACCGATTGCCGTGCCCGGGCCCGTGCATCCTCGCCACCTGGATTGGCGCCCGGCTGGCCGAAAATTGCAGCTACCGAAAGTGCCGACATTGCTGGCCGCTTGCCATCGGGCCGCGTATCGTGATTTGCGTTGGTTGTGCCGGCCCTGCGGAACATTGGCTGCGCCTGGCGGCGGACTGGTGCTGCGGCATTGATGACGCGCTGCGGTGTGACACTGGCGGTGACGATTTGCGGACGGGCTGGTGTGCTTTCAATCGTCGGGATTTCTGTCGGGGCCGGGTCTTCGGCGAAGGCAAAAAGATTTGCCATTGCGTCGTCTGCCTGGCCGGGAACATCCGCAGCCTCGTTGGCCATCCATGCTGTCTCGATTGCCGGCACCGGATCAGTTGGTTCGTCCGCATCGCCCGCCCGAAGCCATTCATCGGGATCGTAATCAGCAGTGGCATAAAGATTGGAAAGGGCGTCGTCGACACCGGCTGTGCCTGCCCGGGTGGCGTTTTGGCCCATGGCCATTGCCAGTGTCGCGCGGGCTTGCCGCTCTTGCGGTGTCAGGTCAAACGGTGTGCCGTCTGGCCGGGTGCGGGGCAGGATCAGGCCCGCCATCAAGGTGTCGGTCGGCTGGTCGCTGCCTATCGTCAGCCGCGGCCGGGCGCGCGGCACGATCGGGCGCCCTTCGCTATCGATCATCGGCGCATTGCCTGCATCGGCAATCCGGGTACTTGCCGTCACGATCGGCTGGTTGTTCGCCGCTGGTTCATTACGCCGGTCGCCCCGGCGCAAGACCCGGTTCAGCCAACGCCGCGGCCTTGACGGGGTGGCGCTGGCGACAATTGTCGGGGTTGCCACAACCGGCTTGGTGCGCTCTGGAATCCGGGCTGGCCGAATGTCGCGCGGTTTGGACTTTCTCGTATTGGCACTGCGCGGTGTGAGATCGCGAGACGCGACTTGGATTGTTGCCTTTTTGCCCTGGAATTTCGCAACGGCCCGGTTGTAGCCTTTAAGCGGCTTGCCGTCGGTCGGCACGTGCATGGTTTCGCCATTGGGAAATACACTGGCCAATTGCTGGCGGGTCATGCGCGGCCAGTGGCGCACTGATCCGGTGTCGAGATGGACAAAGGGCGAGCCGGAGGTCGGATAATAGCCGACACCGCCAAGATGCTCGCGCAAACCGAGCGCGCGGATTTTGGAGACGTGGGTACCGGGGATGTAAAAATCGATCGCCTTGCCGCGCATATGCTGGCTGTGCTTGGCAACGCCACGGCCGCGCTTGCGCAACTTCGCGTTGGTTTTCGGCGAACGATAGGCGGAGACAATGTGGATGCGTTCTTTTGAGCCGGCTTTGCGGTGCACTTCCCACAAAAGGTCCAGAACCGCCGGGTCCATCTCGATGGTCTGGTCGGCACGCCAGTCGCGCAAGAACCGGTTGATCTTCTTCAGTTCGGAGCGATCGTAGCGGCCGTTTTTCTTGTAAGTGAAATCGCCGCTTTCGCCGGTATGGCCGAAAAACAGTTTCAAAGTCCGGTTCGCGGCAGAAGCAGGTTGACTGAATGCCAGGCACAAAACGACCGCGAGCGTCGTCAGGGCGCACCTGCGCAACGCGTTACAGCGGTCCGACATCGTGTCAGCCGGTCTGGTCAATCGCGATCTGCCTTGTTGTGGGAGAAATGCCCCCGGTCCCAATCCATGGTTAGCGAAACGTTACACCAACCCAGCTTAATCGCTTCTTAATAAACGAAAACCTGTGGCAAAAATACGGCCAGATGGGAGAAATACCCGTTATAAACCGAGCGCTTTGCGCATTCGGGCATCATATCCGTAGATATCGGGAAATGTGGATAAACCGCCCCTGTCATCGGCGGTCAGGGTAAAATAGCTCAAATGGACGGGAATTTTCTCATCGAGCTTGATGCGCCGCTGCTTTCCGCCGGCCATCTTGCGCACCTGCGCGCCGTTCCATTTTGGCTCCGAGACCAGTAGCGCCTCGGCAAGGTCGAAGGGGTTTTGCACTCGCACACAGCCATGACTGAAGGCCCGGGAATCCCGGCTGAACAGGCTCTTTGACGGGGTATCGTGCAGATAGACGGAATGCTTGTTCGGGAAAATAAACTTGATACGTCCCAAGGCGTTACGATCTCCGGGGCGTTGCCGAATGCGGTAGCGGGAAGCTGATGCGCGGGACCAGTTGACGCTGCCCGGATCGACCTTGCGCGCCCTGCCGCCGGAGATGGCGAGGACTTCGTAACCGCGTTTTGCGACATAGCCGCGTGGATTGCGGCGCAGCGCCGGCAGCATCTCGTTGCGAAGGATCGAGACCGGCACATTCCAGTACGGATTGACGATCATATGCTCCATTTCATCGGAGAAGACCGGTGTCTTGTTGGTGGTTTTTCCGACGACGACGCGGGTTTCGTGAACGGGTCGGCCGTTGTGGATAACTCGGAGGTGAAATTCGGGGATATTTACCCGGATATGGAAAGATCCCAGGTCACGCGGCATCCAGCGCCAGCGTTCCATGTTCAGCCGAATCGCCGAAATTGTCTCGCTTCGTGTCCCGCCATTGAGGACTGCCAGTGTTTTCGGACCGATAATTCCGTCTGCGACGAGGCCGGCGGTCGCCTGAATCCGGCGAACCGCATCGGCGATATCGTCGTCGTAGACTGGTCTGGTAAATCCCCCAGTGCTTCCGCGCAGGGCATTCAGACCCGGATCGGAGGATTGTGATCGCGAAACAAAGCCTAGCCGTTGGCGCAAAAGAGCAACACGCCAATTTGCAGCGCCCGGGCGCAGGAGCGGCCCGGCCGGAATGCGGACCTTTTGCGGACCGGTGGCATCCAGCATTTTCGCAAGCGCGCCCTTCAACAACGCATATTGCTTGTGGGGCGGCTGGAAGCTGGAAAAGGCTGTTTCAATATCCTGCGCCGTTGTCAGGCGCTGAAAGATGTCGCTGACCTCAGGCCGTTCAGGGGTTTGCGTGATGATCCGGCTAATTGACGCCGGGCGCAGGCGACCGGATGCTAGATGGGTTACGTAGCGAACCACAGACAGTGAAAATGCGACGTCGAATTCGGCGCGGGAATTGAGGTTTCCGCCACCGATTTCGTTGGTATCGGACGGGACGAATGATACGGCGACACGTTCGGGCAGCGGATAATCGTTTCGGTCCAACCCATCGCGCACGGCACTGGCCATACGCACGGCGATCGCCTGGGCCCGGGGGTTTTTTTGGTCGCCGTTCAGCCAGACGAGCGTGTTGCCGTGTGCGCCATAGACCGTTGCGATTTCTTTCAAAAATGCCCGGTCATCTTTGGTCGCGCCCGTGCGGGCAGCTGCCAGTGCCTGTGTGACCGCTTGGGACAAGGCCGAAGGCGGCTCAATGGCATTGTGAAATGTTGAACCGCGCAATTGATCGCCGGCCAGCGCGGCGGTTTTGATGGGGTTGTCTTGTGCTCTTGCCACTGATGCGCTGGCAGCAACAAGCACAGTGACCGACAGCCCGAACTGGACGACACGTGAAGCACGACGCATGACACTGACCCGAACCCAATTTATCAGGCGGTTGTCATATCAAGGTAATATTGACACTTGATTTGCCGAATTTGTCAGATTTTACAGGATCTTGAAGCCAATTTGTCAGGCTGCGGTCGGGCGCTCCGGCTCCAGATCATATTCGCGCAGCTTTCGATACAGTGTCGACCGTCCGATACCCAGGCGGCGGGCGACCTCGCTCATCCGTCCCTGATAGTGGTGAATGGCAAAGCGGATGGCTTCGGCCTCCAGCGATTCCAGTTTGCAGATTTCGCCATAATCGTTGAGGAGTTGCCGGCTGCCATAGACCTGCCGGCGCCCGGTTTCGGGTGAGCGCGCCGAGGCAACAAGCGCCGGTTTTTCGCCTGTTCCTTTTTGAACTGGCTGAACGCGAAGCGGCGGCAATGGCATATTGTTCGCTTTGCCGATTGTTGTGTTGCAGCGTCTGGTTTCGGTCGCGTGGTCGGTGCCGGCTGCAGCCGGATCGCCGCCACTTTGAGCGGATTGTTGCGGTTCGATTCCAAGCTGGATCAGGGTCGGGCGCTCAAGAACCGGTCCGCTGGCAAGTGCGACGGCTCGGTAGAGGGTGTTTTCCAGTTCCTGATCGTTGCCCGGCCAAGAGTGGCCCATCAGATGCTGCATGGCATCGGGCGCAATTTCGTAGATCTGTGCCTTGCCCTGCTCGGCGGCAAACCAGGTGAGGCAACGATTGGCCAGTTCGGGCATGTCAGCGCAGCGTTCGCGTAGAGGGGGCAGCCAGATCGGCAGGACATTCAGCCGGTAAAACAAGTCTTCCCTGAACTGGCCGGCTGAAACCAGATCGATGAGCCGGTAGTCGGACGCGGCGATAATGCGAACGCCGTTGCGGTCGGGGCGGCCCGTATTCACTGCACGGTCGGCGGTCTGATCCATATGCCGCAACAGCGCTTCCTGATCGCCTTCGGACAATCGGCCGGCATTGTCGAGATAGAGCGTGCCACCGCGCGCCTGTTCCAGCAACTCACTCACCGACCGGACTGGTGCAACGCCGGCGTTGCCAGAAGTGCAGTCGGCGACAATGAATTGTCGCGCCCGGCGCGGGCTGGCATTGTGAATGGCGCGGGCGAGCTGTTCCTTGCCGACACCGGGTTCACCTTCGACCAGCACCGGGATGTTGGACCGTGATGCCCGCTCGGCAAGGCTGATGGCCCGCTCCATGACCGGTGAACCGGCGGCAAGATCGCGTAGTGTCGTTGTTCCCGCCCGGCGGCGTCCGATGCGGATCAGTTCGCGTTCTAGCCGCGAAATGCGCATGGCGTTGGTGAGTGCAGCGCGTACCCGCTCTGCCGTTGCCGGCTTGACCAGAAAATCAACGGCGCCGGCGCGCAGTGCCGAACCGGCAGCATCGATGCCGTTTTCGGTGACCTGTACGATCACCGGCGGAGCGCTGGCTGGCCGCGCGGCCAGCCGTTGCAAAACAGTCATGCCATCCATGTCCGGCATCACAAGATCCAGAATCACAGCGGAAAAGGGGAACGGCCCGTCCAGACGATCCAGAGCCTGACTGCCGCTATCAACTGGAACCGGTTTATGGCCGAGCGGTTCCAGAATTTCGCAAAGATGTTGGCTTTCGGCGGGATCGTCGTCGACGATCAGTACGCTGTTCAGCATGTGTAGTCCGGGCTTGTTATTGGAAGGACGCCTGTATCAATGCGATCCACTGTGCCGGTAAGCGGTTAAGAGGTTGTTACCCATGTTGAAAAGTTTCGCAAAATGCCTGTTCATCGATTGAAAGGCGGTTCAAAACGATCATCTTAGTGATTGCGCTGCGGTGCTTTGCGGGCGATCAGTCCGGGGCTGGCAGCGGTCCGAAAGCGGAGCCGGTGCCGTGCGGCGCGGCCGGCGCTGCGAACAGGAGTGAATAAATTGAGCCAGTCCCACAAGGTCGAAGACGCCGATAATCCGTTTGGCGCGCTGCCGGAATGGGATCTTAGCGATCTTTATCCGGCAATCGATTCGCCGGATGTGGCGGTGGACCTTGAGCGGGCCGGCAAGGATGCCCGGCAATTCGAGGACGACTTCAAAGGCCAACTCGCTGAAATGGTTTCAGCCGATGGCGGCGGCGCAGCGCTGGCAAAGTGCATCCGGGTTTTTGAAGACCTGCAGGAGCGCCTGCTGCGGGTGATGAGTTTTGCCAGTCTGGTTTACTCCGGCAATACAACCGATCCGGTGCGCGCCAAGTTTTATGGCGATACACAGGAGAAGCTCACCAGCATCTCGACCCATCTTCTATTCTTCAGTCTGGAACTCAACCGGATCGACGATGGCCTGCTCGACGGAGCGCTGGCGGATCCTTTGCTTGGCGAACTCAAACCCTGGCTGGATGATTTACGGCTGGAGCGGCCCTATCAGCTGTCCGATGACATTGAGCGGTTATTCCACGAAAAATCAGTGACCGGCCGGGCGGCCTGGAACCGGTTGTTCGATGAAACGCTCGCGGCATTGCGTTTTAATGTTGCCGGTGAAGACCTGCCGCTGGAGCCGACGCTGAACCGGTTATCTGACCCTGATGGCAGCCGCCGGAAGGTGGCGGCGCAGGCGCTGGCTAAAACCTTTGCCGACAATATTCGTACTTTCACACTGATCACCAACACCCTGGCCAAGGACAAGGCGATTTCCGACGAGTGGCGGGGCTTTGACGATATTGCCGGGTCGCGGCATCTGGCCAACAAGGTCGAGCAGCCGGTGGTTGATGCGCTGGTTAGTGCGGTAGAGGCAGCCTATCCAAAACTTTCTCATCGCTACTATGTGATGAAAGCGGAATGGTTGGGCACTGACCGGCTGGATCACTGGGACCGCAATGCGCCGTTGCCGGATGCGGACACGGCAGTCGTGCCGTGGGACGATGCCCGCCGCACTGTGCTGGATGCCTATGAGGCATTTCATCCGGACATGGCGGCAATTGCCGGGCGCTTCTTTGACGAAGGCTGGATCGATGCGCCGACCCGTCCGGGCAAGGCGCCGGGTGCATTTGCCCATCCGACCGTGCCATCGGTTCATCCGTATGTGCTGCTCAACTATCAGGGCAAAACCCGTGATGTCATGACCCTTGCCCATGAACTCGGTCATGGGGTGCATCAAGTGCTGGCGGCGCCGCAGGGTCTTTTGTTGGCGCAGACCCCGCTGACCCTTGCCGAGACGGCCAGCGTATTTGGCGAGATGCTGACGTTCCGGGCGATGCTCGACAAGGCGCAAACGGCCAGCCAGCGCAAGACCATGCTCGCCGGCAAAGTGGAGGACATGCTCAATACGGTGGTTCGGCAGATCGCTTTCTACAGTTTTGAGCGGAAGGTTCATCTGGCGCGCCGGGAGGGTGAACTGACGTCAGACAAGCTCGGCGAATTGTGGATGTCAGTTCAGTCCGAAAGCCTTGGTCCGGCTTTGCGGTTTGGCGCGGGGTATGAGAATTTCTGGGCCTATATCCCGCACTTCATCCATTCGCCGTTTTATGTCTACGCCTATGCGTTTGGCGATTGTCTGGTGAACTCGCTCTACGCGGTCTACGAGCGCGCCGAGAGCGGGTTTCAGGAAAAATACTTTGACCTTCTGAAGGCCGGGGGCAGCAAGCGGCACAAGGAACTTCTGGCACCGTTCGGGCTTGATGCGACGGACCCGAATTTCTGGCAGATGGGGCTTTCGGTGATTGCCGGGCTGATTGATGAACTGGAAACGGTGAAGGACGCGTGAGCAAGCGCCCGGCCACACCGATGTGGTGTCAATGACGGACAAGCCGCCACCACCACCTTTTGAACGTCGGAACCGGGATGCCGAGCGCAACCGCATGACCGGGCGGATGTCACGCTATGCGCGGGTTGGCACCGGGGTTGGGGGCATTGCCGCCAAAATGGTCGGCTCGCGCTTGTTCGGCATGGAACTGGACCGGGGCAAGAACGCTGCCGATCTGGCGCAAGCGCTTGGCGGCCTCAAAGGCCCGATCATGAAGGTGGCGCAGCTGCTGGCGACCATTCCCGATGCGTTGCCGCCCGAATATGCCACCGAACTTGCCCAGCTTCAGGCCGACGCGCCACCAATGGGCCGGGCCTTCGTCAAGCGGCGGATGCAGGCTGAATTGGGCGCAAACTGGCAGGCGCGCTTTGGTGAATTCGATTTTCAACCGGCGGCGGCGGCGTCTTTGGGGCAGGTTCACCGGGCCACCGGGCCGGACGGCGCGGCGCTGGCGTGCAAACTGCAATATCCCGATATGGCCAGCGCGGTGGAAGCCGATATCCGTCAACTCAACATGATATTTGCCATTCACAAACGCATGGACCCGGCAATCGATACCAGCGAAATCCGCCACGAGATCGCCGAGCGGGTGCGCGAGGAACTGGATTATGAGCGCGAAGCCCGGCATATCGCGCTCTATCAGGGCATCTTTGCCGATGAGGATCTGATCCGGGTTCCCGCCGTTCATGGCGACTTTTCGACGGCGCGGCTGTTGACCATGGACTGGCTGGAGGGAAACCGGCTTCTGGATTACCGGAAACACGATCTTGCCGACCGCAACCGGCTGGCCAAGGCGATGTTCAAGGCCTGGTGGCATCCGTTCAGTCATTATGCGGTGATCCATGGCGATCCGCATCTGGGCAATTATTCGATCTTCGAGGAAGATGGTGTGCCGGCCGGGATCAATCTTCTCGACTATGGCTGCATCCGCATTTTCCCGCCGAATTTCGTTGAAGGGGTGATCAATCTTTATCGCGGATTGCAGAGCGACAATCGTGATCAGATCGTTGGTGCTTATGAGACGTGGGGTTTTCGCGGGCTGAATGATGATCTGATCGACGCGCTCAATATCTGGGCGCAGTTCATTTACGGGCCGCTGCTGGATGACCGGGTGCGGTCAATCGCCGACGGGGTAGCGCCGTCGGAGTATGGCCGGCGGCAGGCGTTTCAGGTGCATCAGGTATTGAAGGCGAAGGGGCCGGTCACGGTGCCGCGCGAATTCGTTTTCATGGACCGGGCGGCGATTGGCCTGGGTGGTGTGTTTCTTCATCTGAAGGCTGAACTGAATTATTTTCAGCTTTTCAACGAAGAGATCGAAGCCTTTGAAATACAAAAAGTTTCGCAAACCCAAAAGGCGGCGCTGGTAGCGGCTGGTTTGCTCACATCTTGATTCAAGTCTGAGTGCGTCTGTCCGCCTGGTGCTTCTGCGGCTGCCTGCTAACGCGGGCCGGGATAGGGGCCGGCAAACCGGCGGCGGTGCTCAACCTGAAAGATGTTGGAGTTGAGATTGGCGACCCATTGCTTGCCTTCCACCGTCATCTCCAGATAGCGCAGGGCCGGTCCGATCAGTGGCTGGACCGAATCCCAGAAAAACTCCGGATATTTGTCGACCAGATCGGCGGGATTATCGAAGCCTAACTCATCGACCACACCGGTTTCGACAAATTCGTGATAGAGCGCGTTGATCTTGCGATGATAAAACGGATCAGCCATCTGGCCGATCAGATCGGCGGCGCGCACCAGCGCCGCCTCGGTATCGGTTTCCTGAAATTCTTTTTCCTTTGGGACCGGAAATGTCGTGAATTCGATGGCCCGGGCGATCCGTTCCTCGTCGATGAATTTGGACGGGCCGAAACGCTCGTAGGCATAGATCTTGCCCCGGGCAATATGCCAGGGCGTCAGATAGGCATCCGACGCACCACGAGGTGGCGTGATGCGGGTGCCTTTGTCGTCAATCACAACGTCAAAATCACTGTCGCCCCTACAGGCTCCGCGCACGTAGCCAATGTCGTGAACAAGCAGTGCGCAGGTAAAATGCAGCCAGTCTTCCGGCACCAGTGCTTCCTGCAACAAGCGGCCACGAATGATCTGCTGGCCGACCTGGGTCACCATCATCGTGTGGTTGATATCGTGATAGAGCGCGTCGGAGTTGCCGATTTTCTCCAGAACCAGCCGTACCGCGCCGCCCATATAGGTGGCGTATTCGGGGTTGCGGTGGGAAAAATACTGCAGATACATCGACGAAATAGACTGGCTGAAATGATCAGCGAGTATCGAGATCGGATTGAGCATGTTGGTTACCCCCGCGCCCCAAAACACGGTAGCGGAATATCAATACCGGCGCCATTGCCGATGGTCATGAAAACAATATCGGGACCGCCCAATCCAGTTTTACCGGGCTGCAATCTATATCTGGCAGCGCGACTTTCGGCACTAATTGTCGCCTGCGGCCCTATCGCCGTTGCGTCAGCGGGGAGGAGCGTGATAATGGCTCAAATCACTGGTCAACAAACCGCTTAATCCTCTTTGCCACTGGCTTCACGGCGCCTTTTCATTCCAGCGCCCCAAGCCCTGCCGGCATCAAGGTAAACTGGGAGATGCCGATGGCTGAGATCGCGACAACCGGGCCCGCCGAAACTGGCGCCGAAATGGATTATGGCGAGCATGACCGGACCTTTGCCGGCTTTGTCAATTTCACAAAACTCGGGATCGTTGTTTGCATCAATATCATGGTGGCGCTGATCATTTTCGCCTTTGGCTCCGCCGGATCGAGTTTCCTGCTCGGGGTGGTGCTGACGATCATGTTGCTGATTGCCGGGGCGATCGGCCTGGCGATGAATGCCAGCTGGAAGCCATCTGCCGTGGTGCTCGCACTTGGTCTGGTGTTTTTCGTTCTGACTGTCGTTTAGCGGAGGCGGATGCCGGTCATGCGGATTGCAGTTCTCACAGAAACACAGGCCGGCGACAGCCGGGTGGCGGCGACGCCGGAAACTGTTCGGAAATTTATTGCAGCTGGCGCGACCGCTGCGGTTCAGGCCGGCGCCGGTTTGGGTTCGGCATTTCTTGATGCCGAATATAGCGAGGCGGGGGCTGATATTGCCAAAACCGCCGCCGCGGCGCTGAAAGGCGCTGACCTGATCCTGCGGGTACGCCGCCCGGATGCGTTCAAGGGGTATCCCAAAGGCGCAGCGGTTATTGCGCTGATGGACCCTTATGGAAATGAAGCGGAACTGAAGGTGATGGCACAGGCCGGGCTTTCGGGATTTTCGCTGGAATTAATACCGCGCATCACCCGGGCGCAGGTAATGGATGTGTTGTCGTCGCAGGCCAATCTGGCCGGCTATCAGGCAGTGATTGAAGCCTCGGCAACGTTCGGCCGGGCCATGCCGATGATGATGACGGCGGCGGGCACCGTGCCGGCGGCGCGGGTGTTCATCATGGGAGCCGGGGTGGCCGGTCTGCAGGCCGTGGCTACCGCGCGGCGGCTTGGCGCGATTGTCACCGCGACCGATGTGCGGCCGGCGGCAAAGGAACAGGTTGAGTCGCTTGGGGCGAAATTCGTCGCTGTCGAGGACGAGGAATTCAAGCAGGCCGAGACGGCAGGCGGGTATGCCAAGGAAATGTCGAAAGACTATCAGGCCAAGCAGGCCGAGCTGGTCGCCGGCCATATCGCCAAGCAGGATATCGTCATTACCACGGCGCTTATTCCGGGCCGTCCGGCGCCGAAGCTGATCGATGCGAGCATGGTGAAATCGATGAGTGAAGGGTCGGTGATCGTCGATCTGGCGGTGGAGCGCGGTGGCAATGTCGCCGGATCGAAAGCGGACGAAATCGCCGTTGTCGATGGCGTGACAATTATCGGGCATTCCAACATGGCCGGGCGTATCGCCGCTTCGGCCTCTGCGCTGCTGGCCCGCAACATTTATGCGTTTGCCACGGCGATGATTGATGAAGAAAGCGGTGCGCTGGTGATTGATCGTGACGATGAAATTGTCGCGGCGACCTTGCTCACCCACGATGGTGCGGTGGTTCATCCACAATTTGGCGGCGCATCCGCTGCAACGGCCGAAAATGCCGATGCTGGCGGGGACAATGCTGGCGGGGACAGTGCTGACGGCAAGGATGCTGATGGCGACGAAGCCGGAAAAGGGGAAGGCTAATGGCGAGCGAAGCCATCAATCAGGCCGTTGAGAAGGCGCGATCGGCGGCCGAAGCGGCAGTGGAAGCGGCGGCCGCCGCGCAAGCCGCCGCAGACGAGGCTGCCAGTCTGGCTTTGCAAGGCGGCGTGGCCGAGGCGGCAGGGGCTGCGGCCCATGCGGTCAGTGGCGGCGCGATCGATCCGTTTGTGTTCCGGTTGGCGATTTTCGTCCTGGCGATCTTCGTAGGCTATTATGTTGTGTGGTCGGTTACGCCGGCGCTGCACACGCCCTTGATGTCAGTGACCAACGCCATCTCGTCGGTGATCGTCGTCGGCGCCTTGCTTGCGGTTGGCGTTGAACTTGTTGGCGAAGGTACGGGCATGGCGCGGCTGTTCGGATTTCTCGGGGTCATCCTGGTCAGCGTGAACATCTTCGGCGGCTTTCTCGTCACCCAGCGCATGCTGGCCATGTACAAAAAGCGCGAGCGGTAGGACCGGGGCATGTCAGCAAATATTACCGCAGTTTTCTATCTGGTTTCGGCCGTCCTGTTCATCCTGGCGCTGCGCGGCCTGTCCTCTCCGGAAACCAGCCGTCAGGGCAACCGATTTGGCATGATCGGCATGGCGATCGCCGTGCTGACGACGCTGGTCGGCTCGCCACCGGCGGGTTCTGGCTGGCTGCTGCTCATTGTTGCCGTGGCCATCGGTGGCGGCATCGGCACAGTGACCGCCAAGCGGATACCGATGACGGCGATGCCGCAACTTGTCGCGGCCTTCCACTCGCTGGTCGGCCTTGGCGCGGTTTTCGTGGCTTCGGCGGCGCTTTATGCGCCCCACGCTTTCGGGATCGGCCAGATTGGTGAAATTCATGCCCAGGCGCTCATCGAAATGAGTTTGGGTGTGGCGATTGGCGCCGTCACATTTACCGGATCGATCATCGCCTTCCTGAAACTGGACGGGCGCATGAGTGGTGCGCCGATCCTGCTGCCTGCCCGACATATTATAAATATCGCACTGGCGGTCTCGCTGGTCATTCTGGTGATCATACTGGTTGGCACGGAAAGCCATTTCGTATTCTGGCTGATTGTCCTCGCCTCGTTTCTCCTGGGTATCTTGATCATTGTGCCCATCGGCGGCGCCGATATGCCGGTGGTGATCTCCATGCTCAACTCGTATTCGGGCTGGGCGGCAGCGGGTATTGGCTTCACGCTCGGCAACACGGCGCTGATTATTGTCGGCGCGTTGGTTGGCTCGTCCGGTGCGATCCTGTCCTACATCATGTGCAAGGGCATGAACCGATCGTTTATCTCGGTCATCCTCGGCGGTTTTGGTGGCGAGACGGCGGTGACTGGCTCTGGCGGGGCGGAAGAGCGGCCGGTCAAAAAGGGCGCTGCCGAAGATGCCGCCTTCCTGATGAAGAATGCCAGCAAGGTGATCGTGGTGCCGGGCTATGGCATGGCAGTGGCGCAGGCCCAGCATGCGCTGCGTGAAATGGCCGACAAGCTGAAAGCGGAAGGGGTGGAGGTCAAGTATGCCATTCACCCGGTCGCCGGCCGGATGCCGGGGCACATGAATGTGCTCCTGGCGGAAGCCAATGTACCCTATGATGAAGTCTTTGAACTGGACGACATCAATTCGGAATTTGCCCAGGCGGATGTCGTTTATGTGATTGGCGCCAATGATGTTACCAACCCGTCGGCGCGCAATGATCCGCAGTCACCCATCTACGGCATGCCGATCCTCGATGTCGACAAGGCGGGGACTGTGCTTTTCGTCAAGCGGTCGATGGCGTCCGGTTATGCCGGCATCCAGAACGAACTGTTTTTCCTGGACAAAACCATGATGCTGTTCGCCGATGCCAAGAAGATGACCGAGAATATCGTCAAGGCACTCGATTAGGGCGACGCGTCGGTTCAGCCATTGACCAGCAGGCGGGCCAGTCCGGCGCGCAATGGTTGCGGCAACCGGTAAAAAAGCCAGCGTCCTGCGGGAATTACTGTCTGATGGACAATCCCGAGATAGATCCGGCCCGTGGTCGATAGTGCCAGCGCATAGCTGCGCACCGCTACCGAACTGGTCGCCCATTCGCGCTTGTAGCGGGAATCCGGCGCCAGCATGTCGTAGCGGCCAATTCCATCTGCGGCGAGGCAGGGAATAAGCGATTCGGTCAAAAGATTGCCGGGGCTGTGGCGGGAGAACTCCGGTGCAAAAGCCCCCAGATAAGCATGGTATGTTTTGCGGTGAATGAAGCCGAATTCATAGGCTGCGGTTTTGCCGGCGACCGTCAGCCGGCTCATCACACAACGCATTGGACCGGGGGCGCCGCTCAGTCCCTTTGCCATCGCGATCAGGCAATCGCCTGTTCTTTGATCCATGAATGCGCGGCTGACCCGGCCGGTTGTGTGCAGCCATTGCCGCTTCAGCTTCAACGCATCGTCCATCCACACTGCGGCTTGCCCGGGCGTGTCGGCAACCGAAAAGTCCAGGGGACCAATGGCTTCCATATCGCGCCGGTGTTTGGCCAGTTGTTTGCGGGCCTTCTTCTTCAGGCTGGCAGTGAACGCGCCTATATTGCCATCGGTAAATTC
The DNA here is from genome assembly GCA_964196155.1 of uncultured Polyangiaceae bacterium. Taxonomy (GTDB): domain Bacteria; phylum Pseudomonadota; class Alphaproteobacteria; order Rhizobiales; family Afifellaceae; genus CAXMRP01. The sequence continues at coordinate 21,414 of CAXMRP010000214.1, read as the reverse complement.
AGCAACCGGTGCCAGGCCCGGTTTGCCGATTGCGACCGCGCCGGAATTGAGAATGTCGCTCAGGGTGCTGTCCTGACGGACATTGTCGAGCAAGAGAACCTGCGCCCCGATATCTGTGGCCACGGCCTTGCCCAGCGCCGCCAGTACCGCCTGCGCATTGCAGGTGGGGCGAATGAGCAGATCGTCATATTGGGCGATCGGAAAACCGGCGAGCCGGGCGGTGCGTAGCGGCCCGCGCCGGTCGACCACCAATGGTACCAGCGCGGCCAGATTGCCCTTGTCGTAAATTAGGGCGGTTTTCAATTGATCGGGATTTGCGGCCAGAAAGGTGGCGATCCACAATTCGATGAATTCCGGCGTCTGAAACACGGTCACGCCACGGGCGGCGGCTGCAAGGTCGCGCCATTCCCACAGGTGGGCCTGCAAGGCGTCGATGCCGGACACGATCTTTGCGGTCACCGGTTCGTCGGCCGGGCCGGCGTCTTCTTCAGGCCGGCGGATGCCGGGGAGGATATGGGGTGCGGTAGTGTCTGCCACCAGATGCTCCATCTTAACTCATTGTTATCAATAACCGACCGGAGCGGTGTTGCTTTGCGGTTTGGCGAATTCTCGTAAACAAAGGCGGTTAATCCGCCGGCACAGCACGGACCGGATGCCGGCCACCAAGACGGGTCAGAACATCGCAGCGCACGCCGGTCAGGCGATGGGCATCGATGGCCAGCAGCGTCGCCCAGATCATCTGCGTGGCGATGATGGCGATGGCTGCGCCGGCAATGCCAAAAGCAGGCGTCAGAACGGCGTTGAGGGCGATCAGCGCTGCCACGACAAACAGGCTGGTTCGGGCGGCGGCCCGCTGACCGTTGCCCAGTGACAGGATTTGGATTGCCGGTCCGCCAGATGCGGCGATCACCTGGCCGGCAAGGAGGGCGATCAGGATGGGCTGACCAGCGGTGAAGTGGGCGCCGAACAGGGACAGGGCCAGATCGCCACTGAGCAAGACCACACCGAGCGCCGAAATGCTGACGACCAACCCGATCAGATTGGCCTGGCCGATGATGGTTGCCAGCCGTGCCCGGTCGCTGGCGCGCATCGCCTCGGCAAGATCGACCTGGAGCATTTTGTGCGCGGCGGTGTGAATAAAGGCGACAATCATCGCCAGCTTCACGCAGACGCCAAGGATGGCAAGATCAGCGGCGGCCAGGAACAGTCCGGCGGTGAGGATGATGATATCGGCAAACGCCGCCATCAACAGCAGCGCGCCGGTCAGGGGCAGGGCGGCGGCAAACCAGATGCGGGCCAGTTGCCTAACGCGGCGGCCAGACAGGGCGCGCGCCGGATGGTGGGCCAAGCGGGCATCAGTTGCGGTATCGCCGCTGGTATCCGTCCCGGATTCGATGGTGGTGCGCAGAACAGTATTTTGCCAAACGCCGTGGGCCAGCGCGAGGGCAACAAAGGCGATCAGAATTGCGGTGAGATTTGTTCCGGCACCCAATAGCGCCAGGATGCCAATTGCTGCCAGAAACAACAGCGGGCGGCCGATCAGATCGGGCAAGTAGGCCAGCGAAAACCGGCGATAGGCAATCGCGGCGGCCGAGCCGAAACGGATCAGAACAAAGCCCGGTGCAGCGAGGCTGCCGATGGTGGCAATGCGCCGGGTATCGGGATCAAGCCCGGGCCACAGATGGATTGCGGCAATCGCGGCAGTGGCAAGGAATAACGCTGCCAGCAGGCTGCCGATGCGGACGGTGCGCAAAAACAGGGTTGCGTAATTTGCCCGTCGCCGGCCGCGATAACGCACCAGAAAGCGGGCAGCGATCATTGGAAAACCGCACGAGGCGATGATGGCCAAAAACGCGCCAAGACTGGTTGCCAGAAAAAACCGACCAAGGGCATCGGCGGACAGAATCTTGGCGAGATAAATCTGGGTGGCCAGTGCCAGACCGGCGGCACCCAGACGGCTTACCGATACGATCGACAGGCCGGACAGGACGGCGCGCAAGGGGGCGAGTGGGCCGGCATTGGGAGTGGCCAGAAATCGCCGCGGTGTGGACAGGGCGTGCCTTGCAGCCGACATCGGGGCCCTAACTGACGGTCAGGTGGGGATATTCGGCGACGCCCTCGCGGGCCAGATCACCGGTTGCCGGCTCTGACCAGCGCATGCCGACGATGGCGCCCTTCGTTGCTCCTGAGACGAGATTGTTGGCGATCAGGGCCGGGCCGGCGCCCTCGACCACCGAGACTGCAATGCCGATGGGGGCATTGCGCACAACATTACCTGTCGCGGCGATATCGCGAAGATACTCGCCCCAGCCCAGGTGAATGCCGATTGCCGGCGCATTTTCCACGACATTGCCGGTAATGGCGACATCGGCTTCGGCACCGATGCCAACGCCGGTGCCTTCGCTGCGGCCTTTCTCCGAATAAATATTGTCCCGCAAATTGCGGATCAAGTTGCCCGAACATACAGACAGTCGTCCGCCATATTCATGCATGTTGGCAAAGGAGATGCCGAAGGCGGCGTCATCGATCAGATTGTCGGAAACGATTGCGCCCTCAAAGGCGAATTCGACATAAAGGGCGACTTCGCCGCTGCGGGTAATGACATTGCCGGTGATCTGGGAATTGTCCGAAGAAAACACCCGGATGCCGGAATAGTAGCTTTTGTCGATCTGGTTGTCGGCGATGACGACGCCATTGGCCTTGGCGACATTGATGGCGTTGCCGTATTGGCCGGTACCGCCGGAAAGGGCCGCCGTGTTGATGATCTGATTGCCCCGCACGATGGTGCGGTCCTCGCCCTTTTCCCAGCGCTGGATCAATATGCCGGTGTTGCCGGATTTTTCGATCCGGTTGCCGGTCACCGTCATGCCGGTGGACTCCAGAAGATGGATGCCGACCGAGCGCGAGCCGACGATGGTGCAATTTTCGATATGACCGCCACAGGCCTGAAGCGCGATGCCGGCGCGGGCGCTGTCTTTAATCGTGCAATCGGTGATTTTGACGTCCGCGATACCGGTTGCCGATATCAGCGCGGTGGCCTCGTCGGAAAGGGGCCGTTGCGATCCGTCGATGGTCAGACCGGTCAATCGCAAACGGTCGCCCGGCGCGGTACGGAACAGGCTGCCGTTGCCGTGATAGACGATGACGCTTTCACCGGGGATGCCGACAATCTGGGTGTTGGCCGGCAGATCGATATTGGCGATCTCGTAACGGCCGGGCGGCAGAAATAGGGGACGGCCGGTTGCCTGTGCGCGGGCAAGGGCATTGCGAAACTCGGTGCTCTGATCGCCGTCCTTGCCGGGGGCGAGGCTTAGACGCAGCCCCTCGATCCGGTCTGTGTCCGATGCCTTGGCGGTGGCCGACAGTGTGGATGTGGACAGGGCGGCTACCGGTGCGGCGGCAGATGCAGCAAGGATTGACCGGCGGGTCAGCATGGGCTGGCTCATGAACGATTGCGGGCGGTGGTTGAACTGCACCTTGGCGCAATCGATCCGGGAGCGGGCGCTAAAGTAAAAGAACGGTTAAGGCCGGGCGCTGAATTTTAGCCTTGAGACATTGATTCAATCTGCTTCATGTTCAGATTCAATTTTCCGTTGCTGCGCCGGTTCTTTCAGAACTTGCGTCTGCTATCTTTGCTAATTGATTGAAATATCGAACTAAAAGATGGTTAACAAAATTGTATCCAGGTGGTGGATCTGGCCAACATTGTTGCGGTGTGCATTGCCTTTTTCGCTGTTCACTTTAACAAGCGATTGCCTATCATGGGTTGATAATCCGAGGTGCCAATGCGGCGTTTGAAGTTCGTTCTCGTTGCCGCCGCGGCTGCTTATCTGGCCGCCGCCGGCTATTTATATACCTTCCAGCGCGGCTTTGTTTTCAAGCCATCGGGTGTGCTGACGTCGCCAGCCGAAGAAGGTTTGAGCGGCGTTACGGCGGAACAAGTGGCGATGGCGGACGGGGTGATGGTGCCGGTCTGGCTGACGCCGCCGGCACGTCCGGGCCTGCCAACGGTGCTTTATTTCCACGGCAATTCGGGAACGCTGAGCGGGCGGGCTGAACGATTTGCGATAATCCTTGAAAGCGGATTTGGCCTGTATGCGCCAGGCTATCGCGGGTATGCCGGTGCCGACGGCGTGCCCAGCGAGGCGGCGTTCGTGGCCGACGCGCTGGTGCATTTCGACAGGCTGGCGGCGACCGTAGATACGGTTGTACTTCACGGCGAATCCCTGGGCACAGGCGTGGCAGCCGTAGTCGCTGAACGGCGTGACGCGGCGGCGCTGATACTGGAGGCGCCCTATACGGCGGCGGTCGATATTGCCGCGGCATCCTATCCCTGGTTGCCGGTCAGCATTTTAATGCACGATCAATTTCGAACCCGCGAGCGGATCGCCGCTGTTACCGAACCAGTACTGATTGTCCACGGGAGCGATGATGCGCTTATCCCGGTAGCCCACGGCAAGGCGATCCACGCGTTGGCTGGCGAGCCCAAGGATCTGGCTATTCTGGATGGCGTTGGGCACAGCGAATTGTGGCCAAACGGGCTATGGGCGCGTGCTCAGATGTTCTTGACAGCCAACGGTATTCTTGCCGCCGGCAACTGACCGGCGATCAGAACCAAAACCGCCGGTTCAGCTGGTCCGCTTCATTCCGGCCTTGGCCATTTTGTCGCGCGGATTGAGATTGGCGGCGCGGGCGAAGGCGGCAAAGGCCTTTTTGTTATCGCCGAGCGCTTCCAGGGCCAGGCCCTGATTTGTCCAGAATTGCCCATTGCGGCGGTCGCGTTTGACCGCTTCGTTGAAGTCGTTCAGCGCTGCCTTGGCATCACCGGCGGCCAGATAGCTCAGCCCCCGGCCGGAATAGGGCTCCGGTGAGCGCGGCGAGATGCCGATTGCCGAGGTGAAATCGACGATGGCCGGCTGGTGCCGCGCCTGGGCCTGATACACCAGGCCGCGATTGTGAAAGGCCTGAGCGTCAGAAGGATCGATGTTGATGGCGGTATTATAGTCGGTCAACGCCTGATCCAAATTGCCATCCAGCCGATAAAGGTTGCCCCGGCCGACATAGGCGGCGGCGTATCCGGGATCGGCCTGAATGGCGCGATTGTAATCCGACAGCGCTTCGCTTGCCTGGCCCTGACGCCGGTAAACCAGAGCGCGATTGTTATAGGCCTGAGCAAAGGATGGATTGATCCGGACGGCGGTGGAGAAATCCTGAAGCGCTTCGCGGTAGCGTCCGGCCTGACCATAGGCGCTGCCACGGATATTGTAAGCGCCGGCGTCGCGTGGATTTTGCGCAATCACCGCGCTCAGGGATTCCAGATTGGCGGACGAGGCGGCGGACCGGTCAATTGTGCCGGTGCTGCCCTCGGGTGTAGCGATCGTCTGGCAAGCCGCAAGGGTTAGTGCCACCGCCGCTGATGCAATCAGGGGTGTTTTTATTCTGCCGCGATTTCGGTTCATGCCGGCTCCGCCACTCCAAACCACGCTCAAAAACCTCTTGCGCGGTAGCATTTTGACACGCCACCTCCGTCTTGCAACAGACTAAATGCGCCGACATTACCGGCGAATGGCCGCAAGGTTTCCCGGTTAGCGGGTGGCCCGCTTTTTTTGAGGAAGAAGGCCTTCGCGCTGGGCACGTTTGCGCGCCAGTTTGCGGGCACGCCGGATCGCCTCGGCCTTTTCACGGGCCCGCTTTTCCGACGGTTTTTCGTAGTGATTACGAAGCTTCATTTCGCGGAAGATGCCCTCACGCTGCATCTTCTTTTTCAGGGCCTTCAGCGCCTGATCGACATTGTTGTCTCGAACTATAACCTGCACGTTGTTTCGTTCCTCTTCGGGGCCGCCAGCCCATCCAGCCAAGCATTGGCGAAAATCATCGGATCGGAAGGTGGCGCCACCTTCCGCAATTCGCGGTTGCTCTCCAGAAATCGCAATTTTTGTCTAACCCAAAAAGCAGGCGACAAAGTGGGCGCGGATATACAGCGAATTGGCGCCGCTGTCCACCGAAAGACCGTTTATGGATCGGGTAATTCCTGTTCGGTTGCCGGTGGCGTCAACTGTGGCTGATCGCGCTGCTCGCGCCGGTACCGCACGCCGGGCCAGGATTGCGCCTCATCTTCGGCGGCCTGGCGGATATTGGCGCCAAGATTGAGGTACCAGTCCTCGAGAAACTCGTCTTTCAGGCCCTTGGTGCGGGCGAGCAAAAACCAGCGGGCGGCGTCCTTTTCGTTCTTTTCGACACCGCGGCCATCGACGAGCAGGCGGGCGATCCGCATCTGGGCGACCGGATTGTCCGAATTCGCAGCCTGAAGAAACCAGCGTGCGGCCACCGCTTCGTCGCGCACGACACCACGGCCGTTGAACAGCAGGATTGCATATTCGATCTGCGCGGCGACATGGCCATTGCGCGCCGCTTCGGCGAACCAGCGGGCTGCCTGTGCTTCGTTTCTCGAAACGCCAATGCCTTCCATATACAGGCCGGCGAGTGCGAACTGGGCATCCATGTCGTCGCGGCGGGAGGCCTTGCGCATATAGGCGGCAGCCAGCTCCGGATTTTTCTCCCGGCCCTGGCCCTGCAGGATCAGATAGGCCAGTTCGCGCCAGGCGACCGAGTGGCCATTGTCTCCTGCCTTCTGAAAGTATTCGGCGGCTTTTGCCGGATTTTTCTCGACGCCCAGACCTTCCAGATGCTGTCGGCCGAGGGCGTAGAGCGCTTCCTTGTCGCCGGCGTCGGCGGCAAGCTGATACCAACCGGCCGCCTCGGCCAGATCCTGTTTGACTCCCAGACCCCGTGACAACAATTCGCCAAGGAGGGTCTGCGAGGCTCGATCGCCCTTTTTTGCCTGCTGCAGCGCCACTGCAAACGCGGTCAGGAAATAACCGCGCTGATAGGCCCCATAAGCCATGTCGGGGGGCAATCCGGGTTTGGCATCGGCGTCTTCAAGCGGCTGGTCGATCCGGCGCTCGATTGAAGGTTTGTCCGTCTCCGGCATTTCGGGTTCCGGCGCCGGCGCGGACTGGGCCCACACGGCTGGCGCACAGGCGGCACAGACAGCGAAATACATCGCAATCGTGGCAACAGCGCTGGCACGGACGCGGATCATGACTTCAGTCGCCGCCAGCGGATGCCAGATCGGCATTCCCGTCCGAATGCTTGTTCAAATTGTCGTTAGCGGTCCCGGGTTCAATTTGGCGCAGCGTCAGCCCAATTGCCGCCACCGGACTCTCCGGGTGGTCCCAGATCGCTCGCCCGAGTGCGATATGGTCGACCCCGGTTTGCGCGATCGCCGCGAGGTTGTCCAAATCACCCCCGGCCTGCAGGACAATGGGCAGGGTCATCATTCCCGCCGCCCAGGTGGCCAGATCGCGGGCCTTTTTGTGGGGTTCGGGAAAAGTGTCAGTACCGAGCCGGCCAAAATAAAGGTAATCGGGTTCCGCTTCGGCGGCCTCCATGATGGCATGGCGGCTGGTCAGGTTTCCCGCACCGACGATGTGGTCGGGCCGGAAACGCTCGATCAGCCCCCGCAACTCCGAAATGCCGGTCGTGGAGTGGATGCCGTCGGCGCCTGACCGTCCGGCCAGCCGCGTGTCATTGACGACCAGCGCCGCAGCATCGTGGCCTTGAATGACCGGCACCAATGCTTCGGCGGCATCGGCGCGTTCGTTGTCCTGTCGGCCGGTGGCGATGATAACTGAAACGATCCCCGGCGAAGTCGCCCCGGCGGCATTGTTGCTGGCCGCCGCCTTCAGAACCGATTCCAGCACCGGTGCAAAGGCATCAAGCGCCACTTCGGCGGGCGTGACCAAGATCAAACCGGGTGTGGATGGCCGTCGTTGGGACATGCCGGGGGCCTTTGTTGGGTTCTGCCGCGTCGGGTCATACCAAAACGGGCTATTTCGGGCATGGTGGGCGGTATTGCCGCCTTGCCATGGGTCAGAAACGCGACCCTAAGCAAAGTTGAATTATCGCCGCAAGGCTTTGCAGCGCACAATTGCGGCGACAATTCGGTTCGCTGTGCCTTTGGCCGTAGCGCTACGGCCTTAAGGTCAGGCGGCTTTTTGTTCTTCCTCGGCCGACCATTTGCCAAGTGTGGCAAGGCTGTTCATGTGAGCACGGTGGGCGAACGCTGCCTGACCGGCGGCGACGTTTTCGGCCTTGCCGCGCCATGCATCAAGCGCCGCGGCCTGAAGTGCGCGACCATAGGAGAAGGTCAGTTTCCACGGCAGGTCGTACATGGCGTTTATGGCTGACAGATGCGCGGTGGCATTTTTTTCCGACTGGCCGCCGGACAGGAAGGCGATCCCCGGAACCGTCGATGGCACGGTGGCCTTGAGGCAGCGGGCGGTCTTTTCGGCCACTTCCTCGACACTTGCCTGATTTGCGCAATGCTGGCCCGGTACGATCATGTTGGGTTTGAGGATCATGCCATCGAGCGCAACACCGGCATCATAGATTTCGGCAAAGACGGTTTTCAGCGTCCATTCGCTGACAGAATAGCACTTGTCGATATCGTGGTTGGCACCGGGGCCGTCCATCATGACTTCCGGCTCGATGATCGGGACAATGCCGGCTTCCTGGCACAGGGCGCCATAGCGGGCCAGCGCATGAGCGTTGGCCTTGACACAGTTCCAGCTTGGCCGCCCGTCGGCGTCGATGGTGATGACCGCCCGCCATTTGGCGAACCGGGCACCCATGTCGTGATATTCGGCAAGTCGTTCGCGCAGGCCATCCAGGCCTTCGGTCACCGTTTCGCCGGCAGCGCCAGCAAGCGGCTTGGCGCCCTGATCGACCTTGATGCCGGGAATGGCGCCGGTCTGACGGATCACATCGACCAGCGTTGTACCGTCAGCGGCAGACTGGCGCAGGGTTTCATCAAACAGGATAACGCCGGACACGTAGTCGTTCATGGCGTCGGCGCGGAACAGCATTTCGCGATAATCGCGGCGGGAATCTTCGGTGGATTCCACTTCAATGACATCAAAACGCTTCTTGATGGTGCCGCCACTTTCATCGGCAGCAAGAATGCCCTTGCCTTCGGCCACCATCTTGTTGGCAATATCGTCCAGTCGCTCGTTCATCCGTGTATCTCCTGGGAGTGGGTTGTTGGCGCCTTTTACACCAGTTTTTCGCCGTGTGAACGGGTCTGGGTGTATTCGGCAAAAATCAACAGTCGACAAATGCGAAAATGTTGCGTTGCGTACTGTGCCCCCGCGTGTTGCAACACCGCCATGAAAGCGCTGACCAGCCCGCAATTCATGCGCGATCCGTACTTTGAATACGCCCGGATGCGCGCCGCTAGCCCCCTGATGGCGACGAGACTGCCGATCATCGGCAACGTTTCTTTTACGACCAACTATGCGGGCGCAGTCGATGTATTGAAAAATTCTCAGATCTTTGCCCAGCGCTCAAAAAGTGGCCGGATCGCCGGCATGCACTGGTGGTTGCCGAAGATTTTCCGCACCCTTTCGCAAAATATGCTGACCCAGGACGAGCCGGCCCACACGCGGCTTCGAACGATTGTCGACACGTCCTTTCAGCGGCGCAATGTATTGGCGCTGGAAGGCAAGATCGAAGCGATTGCGCAGGCGTTGCTGGATGCGGCAGAAGGCGCGCAACCCGTGGATCTTGTGACGCAATTTGCGCGTCAGTTGCCGCTTGCGGTTATTTCAGAACTGTTGGGCTTGCCGGAAAAAGACCGGCCAAAATTTGTCCACTGGGCGTCGAGCTTCCGTTCCGGCTTGGGGATTTTAAGTCTGGTGACCATGATACCGCGCCTGTCGGCGCTAGCGAAATATTTGCAAAAACGCATCGATCTGGCACGGGTTGAACCGGAACCCGGCCTGATCGCCGAACTGGTGAGCGCTGAACATGAATCGGGCAGCCTGCGCGGCGAAGAAGCACTGGCGATGGTATTCCTGTTGCTGGTCGGCGGGTTTGAAACCACCACCCACATGATCAGCGGTGGCACACTGGCGCTGTTGCAACATCGCGAGCAGCGCGAACTTCTCAAAAGTGGCTGGTCCCACCTCGATCTGACAGTGGAGGAGGTATTGCGCTTAGTCTCGCCGGTGCAGATGACCAAGCCGCGCCATGCGCTGGCCGACACTGTCGTGGATGGCAAGCAGGTGCCGGCTGGCACGGTGGTGATGGCGCTGTTGGGCGCGGCCAATGCCGATCCTGCGGTATTTGATGCGCCGGAGCGGTTTGACATCACCCGCCGGCCCAACCGGCATATCGCCTTTGGCACCGGCATTCATTTTTGCCTGGGCCACCAACTGGCGCGGCTGGAAGCCAGGATCGCATTCAAGGTTTTGTTTGAGCGCTATCCGGCCCTGCGGCTTGCGGTGCCCGATAGCGAATTGGCCTGGCACGGACGCATTGGCCTCAGGGCGTTAAAGGCGTTGCCGGTGCATCTGACTTAAGGCCTTGCAGGAGGCGGGTTGGTAAGTTCGCGTGACCGTTCAGGTGTTGAGGGCTTCGACGCCGGGAAGGGCCTTGCTTTCCATCCATTCCAGAAACGCGCCGCCGGCGGTCGAGACATAGGTGAAATCGTCGGCGATGCCGGCCTGGTTGAGGGCGGCCACTGTGTCGCCGCCGCCAGCCACTGCCAGAAGATCGCCGGCCTTACAGCGCGCCGCCGCGTGGCGGGCTGCTGCCATTGTTGCCTTGTCAAACGGGGCGGTCTCGAACGCGCCCAGCGGGCCGTTCCACACGAGGGTTGCCGCCTTGTTGATCCATTCATTGATGGTGGCGACACTTTCAGGGCCGGTGTCGAGGATCATGGTGCCATCGGGCACGTCATTGACCGAAACCACCTCGCTGGGGGCGTTTTGCGCAAATTCTCGCGCCACCACCACATCGGTGGGCAGGATAATCGCTGTTCCTGCTTCCACCGCCTTGGCCATGATCTGGCGGGCAGTGCCGTGCAAGTCCGGTTCCTGCAGCGAGTTGGCGACATTAGCCCCTTTGGCAGCCAAAAAAGTGTTGGCCATGCCACCGCCAATGACCAGCGCATCGACGCGGTTAAGCAGATTGGCCAAAAGGTCGATTTTTGAGGAGACCTTGGCGCCGCCGACAATGGCGACCAGCGGTTTTTTGGGCGCGCCAAGCGCCTTGTTCAGCGCTTCCAGCTCGGCCTGCATGGCGCGGCCGGCGCAAGCGGGCAACAGCCGCGCGACCCCTTCGGTGGAGGCGTGGGCGCGGTGGGCGGCGGAAAAGGCGTCGTTGACGTAAATATCGCCAAGTTTGGCAAGGGCGATGGCGAAATCCGGGTCATTGCCCTCTTCGCCGGCGTAAAAGCGGGTGTTTTCCAAGAGCAGCACATCGCCATTGGCCATGGCGGCGATGGCGCTGGCGGCCTCCGGTCCAATGCAATCGGGTGCAAAGGCGACCGGCCGACCAAGCGCCTTGGCGACCGCCGGGGCTACCGGGGCCAGCGACATGGCGGGGTTCGGCTTGCCCTTGGGGCGGCCAAAATGGGCCAGCAAAATGACCTTCGCGCCGGCGTCCGACAATTCAGTGATGGTCGGGATAACCCGGTCGATGCGGGTGGTGTCGGTGACCGCGCCGTCCTTGAGCGGGACATTGAGATCGACGCGCACCAGAGCGCGCTTGCCGGCCAGATCGCCGAGATCGGAAAGGGTACTGAATGGCATGGGGTTTCTCGTGTGTGTCAGGCGTTGTCGAGCGGCTTGATCAGCAAAATCCACTCCTTGATATCGGTTTGCCAGTCGCCGGGGTCAAACGACCGGCGGGCGGTCTCGGAATAGCCAATGCGCTCATACAGGCGCCTGGCATTGGTGTTGGTGTCGGCGACGAGGAGGCTCATTTTCTGGATGTTTGACGCCCGGGAAATTTCCTCGGAAAGCGCCAGAAGGCCAGAACCCAACCCGCGGCCGCGATGTTCGGGCAGGGCAGCCAATACATTGATATACCACGTCGAGGGCGCCGCGTTTTCAAGCTCCTGCAGGGAGCGGATCAGCGGCGAGAAATCGTCGGGGATCGGATCGGCGTGGGCCGGGATGGCATAACCGGTCAGGCCGGCGATAGCCCCGTCGCCCTCGTCGATGACGATGATCTGGCCTTCTTCAGCCTTTTGCGCCTGACGGGCCAGCCCAACGGCAAGCGAATCCTCGCCCGGGCCGGCCATCTGTGCCCACAGATATTCGGCCAGCCCTTCGCCAGCTGCATTCACAAACCGGATCAGGGCCGGCGCATCGTCCGCCGTTGCCAGACGAAAGGGCGGGGTGAGCGGTATCATTGCCATATGGGCCGATTGCCGACCAGATTCTGGAGCTTGGCCCTAGATGTGTTTGGCCAGTTCAACCGCCGTGTCGGACATGCGGCAGGAGAAGCCCCACTCATTGTCGTACCAGCTCATGACGCGCACAAGATTGCCGTCGATCACCTTGGTCTGCGGGGCGGCGAAGTTGGAAGAGTGAGAGTCATGATTGAAGTCGATGGAGACCATCGGACCGGTGGTGTAGTCCAATATTCCCCTAAGTTCCTGGCCGGCCGCCGCTTCCATCGCCGCGTTGACATCCTCGGTGGTGGTGGAATTGGCCACAACCACTTTCAAATCGACGACCGACACGTTGGGGGTTGGCACACGGATCGCCGAGCCGTCGAGCTTGCCGGCGAGTTCGGGCAACACCAGACCGACGGCCTTGGCCGCGCCGGTGGAGGTCGGGATCATCGAGATGGCTGCCGCCCGCCCGCGATACGGGTCCGAGTGCAAGGTATCCAGCGTCGGCTGGTCGCCGGTATAGGCGTGGATTGTGGTCATATAGCCTTTTTCGATGCCGAAATTGTCCTGCAAAACCTTGGCGACCGGAGCCAGGCAGTTGGTGGTGCACGAGGCGTTGGAGACGACCGTATCTTCCGAGGTCAGAGTGTCGTGATTGACGCCATAGACGATGGTCTTGTCGGCGCCGGCCGATGGGGCGGAGACCAGAACGCGCTTGGCGCCGGCTTCCAGATGCATGGCGGCTTTTTCGCGGGCGTTGAAAATGCCGGTGCATTCCATGGCGATGTCGACGCCCAGTTCGCCCCACGGCAATTCAGCCGGGTTGCGCTCGGCCAGAACCTTGATCGGCCCTTGTCCGAGATCGATTGTGTCGCCTTCGACCGTCACCGTTCCGGGGAAGCGACCATGGACGGAATCATAGCGCAACAGATGGGCGTTGGTTTCCACCGGGCCCAGATCATTGATGGCGACGACCTCGATATCGGTGCGTCCGTTTTCCACTATTGCCCGCAAGATATTGCGGCCGATGCGGCCAAAACCATTAATTGCAACACGAACAGTCATTGGGAAGTCTCCTGATCTTCTTGTGTCAATTCTGCGAGCTGGGCGGTGGCTTTTTCCACCACCGCTGTCGCGGTTATTCCAAAATGTTCATAGACTTGTTCATATGGACCAGAGGCTCCGAAACTGTCCATGCCGACGAAGATGCCGTCGGCGCCGATTAGCGTGTCCCAGCCTTGGCGGATCGCCGCCTCGATGCCAACGCGTACCGATGCGGTGCCGATGGTTTCGCGCCGGTAGGTGGCGCTTTGGGCGGCGAAATTTTCAAACGAGGGCACCGAGACAACACGGGTTGCAACGCCCGCCTCTTCAAGCGTTTCTCTGGCTTCCATGGCAGTGCCGACTTCTGACCCGGTGGCGAAAATCGATACTTGCGCCTCGCCGCCAGCCGCTGCCAACTCATAGGCGCCGCGTGCACACAGATTGTCTTGTTCGTACTCTTTGCGCGCCTGCTCCAGCCCCTGCCGGGTCAGGGCGATGACGCTCGGCTGGTGCTTGTTGGCCAGCGCCAGCTGCCAGCATTCGGCGGTCTCCACGACATCGCCGGGCCGGTAAACGTTGAGCCCGGGAATGGCGCGCAAAGCTGCCAATTGCTCCACCGGTTGATGGGTGGGGCCATCCTCGCCCAGACCGATGGAATCGTGGGTCATCACATGGATTACCCGCAAACCCATCAGCGCCGACAACCGAATGGCCGGGCGGCAATAGTCGGAAAACACCAGGAAACCACCCGAATAGGGCACCATGCCACCGTGCAGCGCCATGCCGTTCATGGCTGCCGCCATGCCGTGTTCGCGAATGCCATAATGGATGAACCGACCGGAATAATCATCGGCGCTGATCGGCAGGGTTTCAGGAGTGTTGGTATTGTTGGAACCGGTAAGGTCAGCCGAACCGCCGATGGTGTCCTCGGTCGCGGCATTGATGCGTTCAAGCGCTAATTGGGAGGATTTGCGGCTGGCCAGTTTTTTGGGCTCAGTGGCAAGTTCTTTCTTCAAGGCATCGATGGCCTGATCGACCGCGGCGGGCAGGTCGCCGGCAATACGGCGCTCAAATTCGTCACGGCCGGCCGCACCCGATGCCTCTGCGGCGTCCAGTCTGGCGCGCCATTCCTTGCGGGCGGGCCGGCCGCGCAGGCCGGAAATGCGCCAGGCGTCAAGAATTTCCGACGGAATGACAAATGGCTCATGGGGCCAGTCGAGCTGTTTGCGGGCGGCGGCAATTTCATTGGCGCCCAGCGGTGCGCCATGGGCGGCGGATTTGCCGCCCTTGTTAGGCGCACCAAAACCGATCACCGTCTTGGCGGCAATCAGTGTCGGCCGGTCGGACTGGCGAGCGTTGGCAATAGCCTCGTCGATGGCGTCGGGGTTGTGGCCATCGATGCGCACTGCGTTCCAGCCGGAAGCCTTGAAGCGGGCAACCTGATCGGTGGAATCCGACAGAGACTTGTCGCCATCGATGGTGATGTCATTGTCGTCGTACAGGACGATCAGGCGATTGAGGTTGAGGTGACCGGCAAGGCCGATCGCTTCATGGGATATGCCTTCCATCAGGTCGCCATCGGAGGCCAGTACGAAGGTGTGATGGCCGACCAGATCGTCGCCGAAACGGGCGTTCATGATGCGCTCGGCAAGGGCCATGCCGACCGCGGTGGAAATGCCCTGGCCGAGTGGTCCGGTAGTGGTCTCGATACCCGAAGAGTGACCATATTCGGGATGGCCGGGGGTTTTTGAGCCAACCTGCCGGAACTGTTTGAGTTCTTCGATCGGCATATCCTCGTAGCCCAGCAAATAAAGCAGGGAATAGAGCAGCATCGAGCCGTGACCGGCAGACAGCACAAAGCGGTCGCGGTCGGGCCAATGGGGATCGGTCGGATCGAATTTCAAATGGCGGGTAAACAGTACCGTCGCCAGATCGGCAGCACCCATTGGCAGGCCGGGATGGCCGGATTTTGCCTTTTCCACAGCATCCATCGCCAGGGCGCGGATCGCGTTGGCCATCAAATTATGTTTGGTATCTTGTGTCATCGCCCGATCATCTTCGTGAGGGTCAGCCGAAGCATGAACTGGCCCGGTTTACCCATGTATTTCGCAGGTATTGCCAGCGCTTCGGCGGGTCCGCCGTCCGCATCCTGGCGGGGTCTTTCAGATTGTCGGGCGCGACACATACACGGCTTGAAATTGGAGTCAACGCTAGCAGGCACGCGAATCCGGGATGGCCGGGGAGGGGGCGAATCAGTTTATGTTGTGGGTGTTCAGTTGGCAGGTGTTTGAGGCGTAGGTCGCGGCGGTTGCATGGCCTGCGTGTAGCCGGGATCAGGATGGGTTTGATAAATTCTCATGGCAATGTGTGGCCGTGACGATATTTTGCCGTAGTCCATGTGTACGGGCGGGATGTACCGGTCCAATGTGTCTGGGGCGTAACGTGATGTGTAACGGAAGCTGATGTCATCAGATTTACGCAGTTCAATTGCAAGTCTAGACGCGGCGCTTGACCGCCTTCAAGTCGTTGTTGAACGACGCAAGGAGGGCGATCTGCGTAGCGATACGCTGGAAAGCGATGTCCAGGCGTTGAGCGCTGACCGGGCGCGCCTTGCCGATCGTCTCGACAAGGCCGAGGCACGCGCCAGCAGTCTTGAAGATGCCAACAAGGATGTGTCCCAGCGCATAGTCGGGGCTATGGAAACCATCCGCGGCGCCATGACCGCTGATTCCAACGGAGCGTAGCCCGAATGCCGCATGTGACTGTCACCGTAAACGGCAAGAATTTCCGTATGGCCTGCGACGCCGGACAGGAAGATCATCTGATCGGACTGGCTGACCGGATGAATGAAGCCATCGAGGGACTGCGCGAAACGTTTGGTGAAATTGGTGATCTGCGGCTGACTGTCATGGCCTCGATCCTGATGACCGACAAGCTGGACGAGGCCGAACGCCGGATTGCCGCTGGCGAGGACAAGGCGCGGACGCTGACCGGGGAACGCGATGCTGCGCTGGCCAAGAATGGCGAGCTTGAAGCGTTGTTTGTCGATCAGCTGGAAACCGTGCAAAGCCGGGTTGATGCACTGGCTGGCGATCTGAACGGGGCCCGGCCACTGGTCGAGGTTGAGGCGACTAACCCCTGAGTGCCGGTGCTTGATCGTTTGGCTGGTCCAAAGGCGGCTTTGGTAGCGCGCGATCACCGACGCGACTAAAATGTGCTTATTTCTGGTTTTTGAATATGAGCCGAAGACGGCTGACAATTCGATTAAAAAACGCACATCAACGCTTTTGGCGCCTAGATTAATCCTGCACAATCGACCTTTGTCTGGCCAGATTTGCCGCCAGAGCGTTTATCGTGATTCCAGGATCACGCAATACGCTCTATGTTCTTGTTTTTACGCGCATTTCAACCCGAAATCCGGTACTTTATTTGAATGCGCTTTAGTGAAGTTGTCTGTCGTTCCGCAATCGCGAAATCTCATCCTTGATTTGCAACTTGCGTCGCTTCAGTTCGTTGACTTGAAGATCATCGGTGCCGGGATGCGTGTTGGTTTCGGCAATTTGATCCTTGAGGGCCTGATGTCGGCGTTGCAATTCCGCAAGATGCGATTCAACTGGCATTCGCGCCTCCTTTGCTTCTTCACAGTGGTAGATTGCCATTTTTCTCGAGTGAAGTCGAACGGCCGGGTGGGCGGATTGTGGATAGCCAACACCAGCCGATATCCGCGGAAATCCAATGGAAACCACACAAAACCGGCGTTCTTTCCAATATCCAGGTTTCGTCCATTGTGATGATGTGGGTCGGCATGGCGGGCGTTGCAAGGATTTGGTGATTCGGATCCGGCGACTTGATGGCCAAGGCCCTTGTCCGCTATGAGCGGCATCTTTCGCGGTGATGAGCGAATCGACCCGATTTTTGGCGGTAACCACCGGGCGGGATGGCAGGGATAGCATGACAGATATTCTCAACGAGGCCGATGCTCGCGATCGGGGCACAGTAACCCAGCCAAAGGTTGCGATTGTGATGGGCAGCCAATCGGACTGGCCGACACTGAAACATGCCGCCGATATCCTTGATGCGCTGGATGTGGGTCATGAAGCGCGGATCGTCTCGGCGCATCGCACCCCTGACCGGATGGTCGCGTTTGCCAAAGGGGCGATGGACGAGGGCTTTGACGTGATTATCGCCGGCGCCGGTGGAGCCGCTCACTTGCCGGGGATGATTGCCGCCATGACGCGACTGCCGGTACTTGGCGTGCCGGTGGAATCAAGGGCGCTCTCGGGGATCGACAGCCTTTATTCGATTGTCCAGATGCCTGCCGGTGTGCCCGTTGGTACCCTTGCAATTGGCGTGCCGGGAGCAACGAATGCCGGACTGATGGCAGCGGCAATTCTGGCCCTGGGCGATGCCGGACTTGGCGAGCGGCTCGATGCTTGGCGGCAGGCCCGCGCCGCCAGCGTTGCCGAGACGCCGGTCGATGGATAGTCAGCCAGCCGGTGAGTGGCCAGAGGCGGCGGAAACCGAAAAACTTGCGCCGCTGGCGCCGGGATCGACCATCGGCATTTTCGGTGGCGGCCAGCTGGGCCGGATGTTGGCTCTTGCCGCGGCGCCGCTGGGGCTGAAATGCCATATTTTTTGCCCGGACGAGGCAAGCCCGGCATTTGATGTTGCCGCCACCAAAACTGTTGCGGCCTATGATGACCGGCAGGCGCAGCAAAATTTTGCAGCTGCAATCGATGTCGCGACCTATGAGTTTGAAAATATTGATGTGGCGGCGATTGACGCGGTTAGCGCGCTGGTTCCGGTACGGCCGGGCGGTCGCTCGCTGACCGTGTCGCAGGACCGGCTGACGGAAAAAACTTATCTGACCGGCGCTGGCGTGCCGGTCACGCCTTTTGTTGCGGTCGAGGGGCGCGATGATCTTGAACGGGCGATAGCCGAATTGGGCACGCCGCTGGTTCTGAAAACCCGGCGGTTTGGCTATGACGGCAAGGGCCAAGTGATTGTCGGCGGTGAAGCGGAAGTACCAGCGGCGCTTGCCGCGATTGACGGAGCGCCGGCGATAGCCGAGCAGTTCGTGGCATTTGAGCGGGAAATATCCGTCATTGCCGTTCGCGGGGTTTCAGGTGATGCCGTCACCTATGATGTCAGTGACAATGTCCACCGGGACCATATTCTCCACACGTCGAGCGTGCCGGCACTGATTTCGCCCGAAGTTGCATCTGCCGCACAACAGATTGCGCTGACGATTGCCGATAGCCTTGGCCATGTTGGCGCTCTCGGGGTTGAGTTTTTCGTTGCCGCCGGCGGCCATTTGATTGTCAACGAGATCGCGCCGCGGGTGCACAATTCGGGCCACTGGACCCTTGATGCCTGCCCGGTGTCGCAGTTCGAAAACCACATCCGGGCCGTTGCCGGCTGGCCGCTGATGCCGGCGGACCGGTATTGCGATGCGGTGATGACCAATCTTATCGGCGATGAATTCAACCACTGGCAGACGTTTGCCGGACAGGCCAATATCCGGTTTCAAGCCTATGGCAAAGCCGATGTCCGGGCCGGGCGCAAGATGGGCCACGTCACCCGATTGTTGCCGCGTTCTGTATCCTGAAAATGCGATCCGCCTTGCGCCGCGCATCTTTATGTGATGCAAGGCGGCGACTCTTTCAGCGTCAGACGACCGGGCAGGAACAGCAATGAAAATCAGCGGCAATGATATCCGGCCCGGCAACGTGATCGAATATGATGGCGGATTGTGGGTTGCAGTCAAAAGCAACAAAGTGAAACCCGGCAAGGGGCCGGCCTACAATCAGGTTGAACTGAAAAACATTATCGACGGGCGCAAACTCAACAACCGCTTCGGTTCCGATGAACGGGTGGAGCGAGCCCGTATCGAAACCAAGGATTTTCAGTTTCTGTTCGCATCGGGTGATGTGCTGACGTTTATGGATTCTGAAACCTACGAACAGATCGAGTTGCAGGCCGAGTTCATTGGCGAGCGCGTCGCCTTTTTGCAAGACGGTATGATTGTGACACTGGAAATGCACGATGAAAAGCCGATCGGTATCTCGCTACCCGATCAGGTGACGCTGGAAGTCATGGAGACCGAGCCACACATCAAAGGGCAGACGGTGTCTTCGTCCTACAAGCCGGCGGCGATGGACAATGGCGTTCGGGTGATGGTGCCGCCCTTTATCGAGGTCGGCGCCAGGATCATCGTCGATACCAACGAAATGGCGTATGTCCGGCGCGCCGACTGACAATGAATTGAGCTGATATTCAATGGCGCGCTCCGCACTCATCAATGTCATGGTCGCCGCGGCCATGAAAGCCGGCCGGGCGTTGTTGCGCGATTTCGGCGAAACGGAAGCCTTGCAAGTCTCCAAAAAAGGCCCGGCGGATTTTGTTTCCAATGCCGACCGCAAGGCCGAGGATATTGTCCACAAGGAACTGGAGCGGGCCCGTCCGGGTTATTCGTTCCTGATGGAAGAGTCTGGCGCCAGCAAAGGAACCGACGCCCAGCATCGCTGGATTGTCGATCCGCTGGACGGGACGACAAATTATCTGCACGGCATTCCGCATTTCGCTGTTTCAATTGCGTTGGAGCGCCAGGGCAAACTGCATGCGGCAGTGGTCTACAATCCGATTTCAGACGAGATGTATTCCGCCGAGCGTGGAGCCGGCGCATTTCTCAATGACCGGCGTATCCGGGTGGCGGCGCGCACGTCGTTCAGCGAAGCGCTGATCGGTACCGGCGCGCCCTATCTTGGCCATGGCTATGCTGCCCGGTTCGTCAAGGAACTCATTCCGGTGATCACCCAGACCTGTGGCGTCCGGCGCAACGGGACGGCGTCGCTCGATCTGGCCTATGTCGCTGCCGGGCGGCTTGATGGTTTTTGGGAACGCGATCTGTCACCTTGGGATATTGCGGCGGGAATATTGTTGGTTCGGGAGGCTGGCGGGTTCGTTACTGATGCCGATGGCAAGGACGGAATGCTCAATTCCGGTTCAATTGTCGTCGGCAATGATGCCATCCATCGCCATCTTCTGGGCATTTTGGCGGCCTAACCGGATACAATTGCGCCACTTGGCGGCCTGCTTGCAGTTGAGTCTTCGCGAGGCGTGCAATTCGCGCTAAACAGTGTGAAGCAAATCGCACTCAAGGCGAAACCGGAAAGGTACGCATGGCCCGTGACTACGATCCCCACAAGCTGGCCAGTCCGCGCGTATTTATTGTGCGGATGCTGATTTTCCTGGTTATTGCGGCCTTTGTACCGATGATGCTGTACCGGCAGGTTGGCACCTCTTTCATGGGCAATCCCGGTCTCAATGGCCTGATTTTGGGCGTGTTGGGCATCGGTATCGCGCTTGCGTTCCGCAATGTGGGGCTGCTGTTTCCTGAAGTGCGGTGGGTCAATGGCTATCGCAACCGGGAGCCGGAATATATCCAGCCCAACCCGCAATTGCTGGCGCCGATGGCGACACTGCTGCGGGACCGCGGCGACACAATGGCGCTGTCGACCTCGACTTGGCGATCGATTCTTGATTCGATTGCCACGCGTCTGGATGAACAGCGTGAAATTCTGCGGTACCTCACAGGCCTTCTGGTGTTCCTTGGCCTGCTTGGCACATTCTGGGGCCTGTTGCGGACAATTGGCGCTGTTGGCGACACGATCCAGTCGCTGGGTGTGGCGTCAGGTGATTCCAATGTGGTGTTTGAGGAGCTGAAAACGGGTCTTGCCGCGCCACTGGCCGGCATGTCGATTGCGTTTTCATCGTCGCTGTTTGGCCTGGCCGGCTCGCTTGTCCTCGGTTTTCTCGATTTACAGGCCAGTCAGGCGCAAAACCGGTTTTACACTGAGTTGGAAGACTGGCTGTCGACCATGACCGACTTGGAGGAAATTGATTTCGGCGACGAGGACATAGGCAATTCGGCGCTGGAAATTCGCGCGGCGGTTGAGCGGCTGGCGCGTACGGTTCAAGATGGTGGCGGTGGTGGCAAGGCGGCAACGTCGGCGATGGCCAATCTGGCCGAGGGCATTCAGGGTCTGGTTCAGCATATGCGGGCGGAACAGCAGATGGTTCGCGACTGGGTGGAATCCCAGGCCGGGCAGCAGGCCGCGATTCAG
>CAXMRP010000213.1:0-28164 GCA_964196155.1 uncultured Polyangiaceae bacterium | reverse complement strand
GACGATGAAGCGGCGGCGCGTCGTGGCGAAAAAGCGATAGGCGACATCGATGGTGGTGCCCTGTTCGCGCTCCGCCTCAAGGCCATCGACCAGCAGCGCAAAGTCGATGGCATCGCCGGCCTTGCCGTGGCGGTCGGAATCGCGCTTCAGGTCGGCGACCTGATCTTCCATCAACAAGTTGGCATCGTGCAGCAACCGGCCAATCAGGGTCGACTTGCCATCATCGACACTGCCGCAGGTCAAAAAGCGCAGCGTGTCGGCATCGGTGGCGGCGGCCAGCGGAGAAGCGCTCGCATCCGCTGTCACGGGCGGGGCAACTGCGGCGCCGGCTTGTGGATGGGTATCAGACTCCGCCATCAAAAATAGCCTTCGCGCTTCTTGCGTTCCATCGAGGCCGATGTTTCCCGGTCGATGATCCGGCCGCCGCGTTCGGATGTGTCGCTGGCCAGGGTTTCCACGACGATATCGGCAAGGGTTGCCGCTTCGGATTCATGACCACCGGTCAGGGGATAACAGCCAAGCGTACGGAAGCGGATCATCCGGTGCTCCACCGTCTCGTCCGGCTCAAGCCGAAAGCGGTCGTCATCGACCATGATCCACTGGTCGTTGCGCCACACCACCGGACGCCTGGCAGCATGATAGAGCGGC
The DNA here is from genome assembly GCA_964196155.1 of uncultured Polyangiaceae bacterium. GTDB lineage: Bacteria > Pseudomonadota > Alphaproteobacteria > Rhizobiales > Afifellaceae > CAXMRP01. The sequence continues at coordinate 27,516 of CAXMRP010000213.1, read as the reverse complement.
ACGATGGGGACATTTTCGGCCAGGATGTAGGCCCAGATGTCGCGCTCGGTCCAGTTGGATATCGGGAAGACGCGCATGGATTCGCCGTCATTGACCCGGGTATTGTAGAGCCGCCACAGTTCCGGGCGCTGGTTCTTGGGATCCCAGGCGTGGCTTTCAGACCGGAAGGAGAAAATCCGTTCCTTGGCGCGGGATTTTTCCTCATCGCGGCGGGCGCCGCCGAATGCCGCATCGAACTTGTGCCTGGTCAACGCCTGCTTCAGCGCTTCGGTCTTCATGATCCGGGTGTAATTGGGACCGTGGTCAAACGGATTAATGCCGGCCGCCCGGCCTTCCTCATTGACGTGGACGATCAGGTCCATACCCGATCGCGCGGCAGCCTCGTCGCGAAACCGGATCATCTCGCGAAATTTCCAGGTGGTGTCGATGTGCATCAGCGGAAAGGGCGGCGGCGCCGGGAAAAACGCCTTTTGCGCCAGATGCAGCATGACCGAGGAATCCTTGCCGATGGAATAAAGCATCACCGGATTGTGGCTTTCGGCCGCAACCTCGCGAATGATGTGGATGGCTTCGGCTTCCAGACGCGAAAGATGGGTGAGGCGTCCGGCCGGCGCGGTGGCGGATTGATCGTTCATGGGAGGTCCAGCCTGTCGAGGATTCGCAGCGTACCTAATCCCAATATCGACACCAGACAAGCAATGGTGTTTCAGCAAGTCGCCGTGGCGCGCCTGTTTGATTTCAAAATTGCCGTTCAGGTTTGGGAAAGCGCGGCGAAATCGGGTTTTGGAGCCGCTTTGCCGGTTGCCGCAGGTTCGGCCCGGTAGATCGTCTCGATACGGCTGGTCATGGTCGCGACCGAGAATTTCTTCTTCAGGCTGTCGCGCAAGGCTCCCGCCCGTGCCGCCATGGCGCCCGGATCGGTGATTGCCCGCATCATGGCGCCCTGCAGCGCCGCCACATCGCCGGGCGCGATGAGCCGGTCGGCCTGACGGCCGACGATTTCGGGGATGCCACCAACATTGGTGGCGATCATCGGCATGCCGGCGGCGCCGGCTTCAAGCACGATATAGGGCAATGATTCAGCCCGGGACGGCACGATGATGGTCCGCGCCATGGCGAACGCCCGCCGGGCAGGCAGGGGCGGGCAAAATGTCACGGCGTCTCCCAGACCGAGATCGTCCACCTGCTTGCGGTAGCGGCGCTCGTCGGCGGGCGAACCCTCGCCGACAATCAAGGCGCTTGCAGCAATTCCGCAGGCCTGCAACGTGGCCAGTGCGTCGATGAACAGATCAACACCCTTCAAATCGCGCAGCATGCCGATATAGAGAAAATCGACCGGCGCGGCAGCGGTATCAGTATTCTGGTCAACGGGCCGGAATTCCGCGGCCATCAGGCCATTGTGGACAATATGTGCCGGACAACGCGGTGCGCCGATCTTGGCCTTGTAGGTCTGCGCCTCATAATCGGAGACGTGGATCAGCCCGTCAGTCAGGCGCTCAAGGGCGCGTTCGACGCGGAAATAAAATCGCCCGGCAAGCGAATGGGGATCGTAGTGCAAACTGCCGCCATGGGGGGCGTAGTAGGCGCGGGGCCGCCGGCCGCGCAGGCGTTCCAGCCCCGCCACCAGCCGGCCATAGGTTCCGCCCTTGGAACCATGGGCGTGGATGATGTCGGGCTTTACCTTGCGGCAGATGTGGTAGACCTGACGGATGGTGCGAAGATCAACGGGACTAATCGCCCGGTGCATGGGCAGGCGGGTCACGCCGAGTTTGAGCTTGGTTTCGAGTGACGCGATCTGTTCGTCCTCAAAGGCGCCGCCGGTGCGGGCATCGCAGACGATGCCGACCTTGTGGCCGGCTCGCGATTGCGCCAGCGCCAGATCGCGAATGTGGCGGAAAATACCACCGACCGGCGAGCGGACGATATGCAGGATCGCCAGCGGATCAGCGGGATCGGTCGCGGTGTTATGAGTGGAGCGTGTTTTTGCCATCAAATACCTGTTCGCGGCAACCGCTAGCACGGGCGGACGGGCGCCGCGGAACAGGATCTGGAGTTGGTTAGGGCGACTGGTTAGCGGATACGGTTAAAGCGCTGATGGCGCGGCCGGACAAGGGATGGATCGAATGCGAAAGGTGGAAGGATTGCGCCAGCTGTATGGCCGGGGTGATGGCACAGCCGACGCAATCTTCCAGGACGATACAGGCAATCGAATGCCGCATCAAAACCTCGCCAGCATGTATTTGGCCCACACAACCGCCGAAGTCGTACCGTCGTAACAACTACGACTTTAAATTGTATTAATTCACTATTCTATTTATGCGGGAAATTATGGCTGCCCGGCCGGGGCGTCGATTTTGGCCGGTTGCCGACGATATATTCGCCCACCTTCAGACGGTACCGGATCAATTGCCGATCGAGAACCGGTCGAGAACCGGTCCTGGCCGAATCAATCCCGGAGGCTGATTGTGGCGATCTGATCGAAAACCTCGGCGTCGACGTCGATGCCATCCCGCATGGCCGCTTCCCGGCTGGCCTGGCGGCGGCGACCCGGCAAATAGGCATCACCATCGCCGGCGACCATTGCGGCCAGCTCGGCAAACCGGCCCAAAACCGCATCGCCGCCGAAGGCGCTGGGTGAGATCGCGATCATCAATTGCCCGACGCCGGGGGGATGACCATCGGGATCGGTGAACGAGGAAGCCTCGGAAGCGAAATTGGCGCCGGTCAACCCTGCGGCCAAAAACTCGACGATCAGTGCCAGAGCCCCGCCTTTGGGGCCGCCCAATGGCAACATTGTCCCTGCCAGCGCTTCGCCTGCATCGGTGGTCGGATTTCCCGCCTGATCCAGCGCCCACCCTTCCGGTATGGCTTCGCCCTGTTGTTTTGCGGCAAGCACCCGCCCGCGCGCGACGGTCGACAAGGACAGGTCAACAACTACCGGCGGCCCGTCAGCAAGGGGAACAGCGAACGCCATCGGATTGTTGCCCAACAGTCGTCTACTGCCGCCCCAGGGCGCCATTGCGGCCGGAGAATTGGACATCATCATAGCAATAAAGCCGGCATCAGCCAGCCGCTCGACCGAGCAACCCAGCGCGCCGCAGTGGTGGGACCGGCGGATCCCCAACATGGCAATGCCCTGGCTAGCGGCGATGGCCGGCAATTCATCAAGACCCACATCCAACGCCGGATAGGCAAACCCATGGCCGGCATCGACAATCAGGGCGCCGGGCGCCGACTGGGCAATTGATGGCAGCGCATAGCCGTCGACCTTGCCGTTGGCGGCTTGCGCGCGATAATCGGCAAGGCGGTGCAATCCGTGTCCTACATGACCAGCAGCCTCGGCGGCGACGAGCGCAGTGGCCACGGATTCGGCGTTGCCGACAGAAGTATTGGACGCTTGCAGGGCAGCCGAAACCGCACGATGTATTTCGGCCAACGTCATTTTTTGACTGGTCATCGACCCACACCTGTCTCCACGCTTGTCCCTGTGCCTGTCCCGGCCACTTTCATTTAATCGGCAGCGCATGCATAGCGGTGTCGAAGCAAATGCCGCAGGGGTGCCAGGCCGAATCGGCCCGGATATTGTCCCCACTACTTCTACTAGCATTCGACGAAACGGCCAATCACGGGTTGTTGTATTATTTCTGATCTGGCGGTGGCCCGGTCCTTACTGAAAATCTAGCCCTCGTCGCCATAATACAGCATGACCGTGTGTCTGGCTTGCGCAAAAAACAGCCACCGCTCCACCAGTAGACCGATGACGTGAAATCCTGCTGCTATCACCAGAAGCCCGCGAAACAATCCGAATTGCGGCCAGATGACCGCCAGGGCAAGGGCAATTGCCGGCACCAGCGCACCGGACAGGATGGCGATGGCGCGCAGCTTGTCCGCGTGCTTGCGGGCAATTTGATAGCCCATTTCGCGGGTCAGGTAATTGTCGTTGACGTGGGGGGCCTCCAGCAACCGGACCGGTCCGAAATCGCCAAGGCCGGTTGCCGATTGCGACGTCGAGCGCGATTTTACCCGCCTTGCCCGCGACCACCACAGCGCCTTGAGCGCGCCGGCAAGGATCAGGGCGACAAGGGCATAGATTAAAATATCGCGGCGCAACTCGCCGGTCAGCGCGAGGATTGCGACGGCGGCGTACAGACCGCTGGCGGCGGCAAAGGTCAAAAACACCAGCGGCGTCAGGATCGTGTGCCAGTGGTGAACCGTTTTCAGCGAAGCGTAGATCATCGATGTGCAGAACACCGTGAGCGCACAAAGCACCGCGCCCAGAAGGCCAAGGGGTACACTGTGGCGATGCAGAAATATCGCCAATCCGGCGGCAATCGCCAATGGCACAAACGTCGCCATTGCGGCCACGCCCTCCCGCGACAGCCAGCTTGACCGCCACTGGCTGAACGCCCGCCATGCCCGCTCGGGGTGACGCAGGTGCGCCGTCGAGCACAAGAGCCCCAATATGATCAGCCCAATCGCCACACCGTAGGCCAACGGTGCAGCACGGGACGCGCCTTGCAACAGACCGAGGCCGAGAACGGCGCCAAGGCCGTAACCCATGCCGGTCAACGTCGTGAATAATATGATCGAGAGTGCCGGGTGCATGTCCGTCTAACCCATCCGGTCCAGGGCACGATCGACCCAGGCAAGCAGCCCGGTTGCACCGGTTGTGTCGTCCTGCGGCCCGACATGCGCCGGTTCCGGCACGGCAGAGACCGGCGCGCCGAGGGTTGGCAACTGGCGCGGCGGCAAATAGACATTGACCGGTCGGGTGCCCTGTTCGGGCATCAGCGCCATACCGCCGCGCCCGGCCGCCATTTGGCTGACTCCGGATGCCGGATCGGCAAAATCGCCAAAATGGCGGGCGTTGGCCGGGCAGGTGCGCACGCAGGCCGGTTCGCGATCCTCTTCGGGCAGGGTATGATTCTCGATCCGATCGACACACAGGGTGCATTTTTTCATCACCCCGGCGGCCGCATCCATTTCGCGGGCGCCGTAAGGACAGGCCCAGGCGCACAGGCCGCAACCGATGCATTTGTCCTCATCGACCAGCACAATTCCATCGTCGGCACGTTTGTAGGAGGCGCCGGTCGGGCAGACGGTGACGCAAGGGGCGTCCTGACAGTGGAGGCAGGATTTGGGGAAATGGACAACCCGGGCGGTATCTCCCTTGCCGGCCTCGAAGCTGTGCACCCGGTTGAGCCAAGTGCCTGACACATTGGCGCCGTAGGGATCCTGATCGGACAGGGCCGCACCCTCGCCGCCGGTGTTCCATTCCTTGCAGCTGATGACGCAGGCATGGCAGCCGACGCAGACATCGAGATCGATGACCAACCCGAGTTTTTTCGGCGTGTCGCCGGGCAGACTGGTCATGCCGTGCCTCCGGTTTTCGGCGACTGTTCCGGCTTGGGGCTTGCCGGCGGCGTGTCCGGTTGGTCGGCTGCGGATTTTTTCCAGTTCTGGCCATAGCGCAGGGTTTTGACGGCGGCAGCCAGTCCGGGCAGGCGTTTGAGGGTGGCAAATTGCGGCTGGCTTTTGCCGCGTGGCGGCGGATCGGCCTTTTCCAGCCGCACCCGCAGATCGTACCAGGCGGCCTGACCGGTGAGCGGATCGGAATTGGCCCAACGCCGCCCGTCGCCACGTTCGGGCAACAATTCGTGGATCAGGTGATTGAGCAGAAAGCCGGATTTTGCCTCGGGCGAACCGGGCGCCAGGTTCCAGGCCCCTGCCCGCTTGCCGATGGCGTTCCACGTCCACACGGTGCGGTCGTTGACCGCCTCCATGCGGGCGACCGGCACCGTGATGCGGCCATGGGGCGAAATGACATTGGCAAAATCGCCGTCCGCCAAGCCCAGCTCGTCGCACAGGTTGGCCGGCACATAAAGCACGTTGGACGTGTGGATTTGGCGCAGCCAGGCGTTTTGCGAGCCCCAGGAATGGTACATGGCCATCGGCCGCTGGGTAATGGCGTGGAGCGGGAACGCCGCCTCGTTGATCATGGCGCCCTCAAACGGCGGATACCAGATGGGCAGCGGCGAAAAAGTGCGGGCAATAGTCTCCTTGAGATGATCGGGGGGCTGATGGTCGCCATGGCCCTGGCCGGCCAGCCGGAACGATTGCAGCACTTCTGAATAGAGTTGATGCACGGTCGGCATCGGCTTGTCGGTGAACCCCATCTCGACAGAAAAATCGAGCCAGGCCTGATTGGCAAACTTGAAGAACTGCGCCTCTTCGGGAACCGGTGCGGTCCAGAAGCCGCCATTTTCGATATAGCGGTCCAGCTGGTCGGGGTTGGGCTCGCCGCGACCGTTCTGATCGCCGTTTTCGCCGCGAAATCCGGCCAGCGGGCCGATGCCGGGCTTGCGCTGATGGTCGACCATATAGTGGGCGTAATCACGCCATTTCGGTGCGCCAGCTTCATCGACAAAAACAGGAAATCCCAGCCGCGCTCCCAGATCGATCAGCACCGACTGAAAGCCGCGCACGTCACGGTCCGGCTCGACGACCGGATGGCGGATGGCATCGGCGACCAGATCAGGCTCGCAGATCGGCCGGTCGAGCAGCGAGATACAGTCGTGGCGCTCCAGATAGGTTGTGTCGGGCAAGATCAGGTCGGCATAGTGGACCATCTCGGAAGCATAGGCGTCGGAATAGATGATGCGCGGGATTTTATAATCGCCCGTCTTGCCGTCCTTCGCCGTCAGCATATCGATCACACCGGAAGTGTTCATCGACGAGTTCCAGGCCATGTTGGCCATATACATGAACAGCGTATCGACCGGATACGGGTCGCCGGCCGCCGCATTGGCGATCACCATATGCATCATGCCGTGGGCGGCGAGCGGCGCCTCCCACGAAAACGCCTTGTCGATGCGGCAGGGGCTGCCATCATCCTCCAGAAGCAGATCGGCAGGGCCACGCGGGTATCCCAGATGGGGCCCGGCAAGAGGCGCGCCGGCATTGGCGACGCCGGTCGGGGTAGGATGCGCTTCTACCGGCTTGGGATAGGGCGGCTTGTAGCGAAAGCCGCCGGGGCAATCGACCGAACCCAGCAGCAATTGCAGGATATGCAGGGCGCGGCAGGTCTGGAAGCCATTGGCATGGGCGGAGATGCCGCGCATGGCGTGCATGGAGACCGGGCGGCCGATCATCTTTTCGTGGCGGGTGCCCTTCCAGTCGGTCCACGGCCGGTCGATGGTGATTTCTTCTTCAAAGGCGACCCGGGCGAGTTCGGCGGCAATGGCGCGAATACGATCGGCGGCTATGCCAGTCTCGGCGGCCACCGCGTCCGGCGAATATTTCTCGTCCCGGTATTCTTCGGCCATCAAGGCGAAGGCCGGGCGGACTTGCCGGCCATCGGCAAGGGTCACCGGCCGGGTCAACTCCGGATGAACAATGGCCTTGGTGGCGGGTTCGGCGGCGCTTGTATCGCGATCCCAAACCAGTGCATTGCCGTCGTCATCGCGGGCGAACATGCCGTGGTCGGCGGCACCGGGATTGTCGATCACCAGCCACGGCGCATTGGTGTAGCGGACCAGATAGTCGAGATCGATCTTTTGGGCGGCAAACAATTGATGGACCAGCGACAGGATGAACAGGCCATCGGTGCCGGGGCGGATGCCAATCCAGTCGTCGGCGATGGCGGAATAGCCGGTGCGCACCGGATTGACTGAAATGATCCGCCCGCCGCGGCCCTTCAGTTTCGACATGCCCATCTTGATCGGATTGGAATCATGGTCCTCGGCGACTCCGAACAGCATGAACAGCTTGGTGCGGTCCCAGTCGGTGGAACCGAATTCCCAGAATGCCCCGCCGATGGTGTAGATACCGGCGGCGGCCATGTTAACCGAACAAAATCCGCCATGGGCGGCATAGTTCGGCGTGCCGAATTGCTGGGCCCAGAAACTGGTCAGGGACTGGGACTGGTCGCGCCCAGTGAAGAAGGCGAGTTTATTTGGATCGGTCTCGCGCAAGGGCTTTAGCCACGAGACGGCAAGCTCCAGCGCTTCGTCCCACGAAATTTCCTTGTATTGCCCCGACCCGCGCGGCCCGGTGCGGCGCAGCGGCGCGCGCAGGCGCGCCGGCGAATTGTGCTGCATGATGCCGGCCGAGCCCTTGGCGCACAGCACACCGCGATTGACCGGATGGTCGCGATTGCCCTCGATATAGGTGACATCGGCGCGGGCGTTCGGATCGTCGGGATTGTCGCGCAGATGGACGTTGATGCCGCACCGGCAGGCGCACATGTAACAGGTGGTTTTGGCGACCCGATCGCCGGCCTGCCGGTTGGTGTTGATGGCGTGCGCTGTCATTGACGACCTTGATAAAATGAGAAGCCCGGATTTTGATCCTAGCAAATCCGCTGGTCGGTGTTTCGGCCAGTTTACATAAACCAGACGATCCAGTCAGGGCCAGTCGGGGCCAGCCAGAACCAAACGAGCCAGCCGGAACCAAGCAATCCAGCCTGGTGCGAACGGTCAGCCAAACATCCGTTCAAATCCGACCTGGGTGAAGACACCGAGCAGCACTTCCAGCAGCACGACCGGGATCGCCAGCAGCGGCGACGCAATCAACGCGGTGCAGGCGATGCGGTAGGCAAACCGCAGGGAGATCGCAAACAAAGCCAACAGGATATACGGCAGAAGCTGGGATGGCAGGATGCCAAATATGTGGAAAATTTTCGGCACGACGATCATTGCCGCAATGATGACGCTGGCCCAGTTGCGCACGATGATGAAGGGCACAAAATGCGCTGCCACACCGATCTGGCGCGCGATCGCCGCAAATACCAGCGGAAAGGCCAGCCATTCGGCCAGCAGGATAATCAGGCTCAGGGTGATTTTCGACCCGGTGAGCACTACCTGTTGATCCAGCTCCACCTGCGCGACGTGGGCCGAAATGAGGGATACAAGCGCAAAGGGGACAATCAGAATAATGGCGCCGAAGGACTGCCAGAACCCGTCAATCGACAGGTCCAACTGTTGCAAGCCGGACGCCTGGCCGTTCATCACGGCCCATGTGCCGGTCAAATTGTCGCGAATCTTGGAGAGCGAAACCATCAGGAGCGGAAATACGCTTCCAGCACCGCCTCGTAAATGCGTTTTGTGTCGTCCAGCTCGTCGAGCGGGATGCATTCATCGATCTGGTGCATGGTAGTTCCGACCGGTCCGAATTCGACAACCGGGCAATAGTCCTTGATGAACCGGGCATCGGAAGTGCCACCGCCGGTTGCAAGGGCCGGCGTTTTTCCGGAGACGGTGCGCACCGCGCCCGACACGCATTCGATCCATTCGGGGTCGTCGGTCAAAAACACATTCGACACGGTCGGTTCGGCGTGCAGCGTCCACTTCACCGGGTCCCTGGCGCCGGGACGCAACGCTGTTTCGCCCGCCGCGCGGGCCAGTCGCGCGCGGATTTCAGCCTCCAGCGTTTGCGCTGTCCAGTGATCGTTGAAGCGGGAATTGAAGCGGGCGGCCACCTCCGCCGGGATGACATTCCAGGCCGGATTGCCGATGTCGAGCGAGACAATTTCCAGCGTTGAGGGCTGAAAGCGATCCGAGCCCTCGTCCAGCGGCACCAGCAGCGCCTGCAATAGCGGGAGCAGGCCGCGCACCGGATTGTCGGCTTTTTCGGGATAGGCAGCGTGGCCCTGCCGGCCATGGACTGTCAGGGTGGCGGAGTAGGAGCCGCGCCGGCCCACCTTGATCTGATCGCCCAGTGTCGTGGCGCTGGTGGGTTCGCCAACCAGCGCCGCGGAAAAACGCTCGCCACGGGCGACGGCCCACTCCAGCAACTTTGCCGTGCCGTTGATTGCCGGACCTTCCTCATCGCCGGTGACAAGGAAGGATATCCGGCCGTCGAAATCCGCGCCGCGGGCGGCGAGGAAATCCACTGCCGCGATGACCATGGCAGCGAGACCGCCTTTCATGTCGACCGCGCCGCGACCGTAAAGGTGGCCTTCTTCGATGGCGGCGGCAAAGGGCGGGTGCCGCCAAGCGCCGGCATCGCCGGTTGGCACCACATCGACATGGCCGGCTAGGGTCAGATGGCGCGAACCGGAGCCGATTGTGGCGAACAGATTTTCCACATCGGGGGTGTTGGCGTGGGAAAAAACCGGCCGGTGCACGTCAAACCCGGCGCTGGACAGAACCGTTTCCAGCACTTCGAGCGCCGGTGCTGCCGCCGGCGTGACCGTTTCCGCCCGGATCAGCGCGCTCAGCAAGGATTGGGTGTTGTCAGCCGTCATGATCCGGATTGTGTTTGCGAATTGACCGCCATGGGAAATCGCGCCTTACACCGCCTAGGCGGTGACCGCTGGCGGACCCCACTGGTTGTCCTCGCGCTGGCCTTCGAGAATTCCCAGATCAATGAGCGCCCAGATAATATTGACAAAGGGAATGAGCAGCAACAAACACCACCAGCCGGACTTGCCGCGATCATGGCAACGCTTGATATGAAGCGCCAGACCAGCCAGCAGCATCAAGATGCCGATCACAAACTGGACCAGACCGCCCTCGCCCAGCACAACGCGAACCAGGATCGAAACCACAATCAGAACCAAGACCCCGGTCCACCACTGTTTGCGGCCAATCCGGCCTTCGAAATTTGTAAAAAGATACTTCCAGTCCATGTTGCCCTCCTCCAGAATTACGCTCGTCTCTAACACGTTTTTTGTCTTGCAGTCAGCGGCAGTCAGGGCCTTTAGGGGACTTGATCGGGCGCACTGCCATAGCGGTTTGCCGATGGCGTGCCGGGCACCAGGCCAATGATCAGCGTCGCCAAAATCGACAGGGCCGGCACGACAAGAGCAACCGCGAACAGTGCTGATCTATTGAAATCGTGCAGGCGTTTGGCGCCAATGGCCAGACCCGAGGCCATGGCCAGAAAGACCAATATAAAGCCGCCATCGCCAAGGTGCAGGGATACCGCGCCGGTTGCCGCATCGATTTCGGGACGCACTATTACGGCCATGATCGCAATCAGCCCCGCATTGGCCAGCCAGTAGACCTGGCGGCTGATCCGGCCATCGAACCGGGCAAATACCCAGATCATCGCGCGAGCGAGAAACGGTGAAGCGGTGGGTGCCGGCGGCTTGGCCAATGGATTGGTTCCGGTCCTAGTCCCGCAACAATTCATTGATGCCGGTTTTGGAGCGGGTGCGTTCGTCTACCTGCTTGACGATGACAGCGCAATAAAGTGACGGGCCGGGGCTGCCATCGGGCAACGGTTTGCCGGGCATAGTGCCGGAGACGACAACGGAATAGGGCGGTACTTCGCCATAGAGAATCTCGCCGGTGGCGCGGTTCACGATGCGCGTCGACTGGCCGATATAAACGCCCATGCCGAGCACCGCGCCCTGGCGCACGATGCAGCCTTCCACCACTTCCGAGCGCGCGCCGATGAAGCAGCCGTCCTCGATAATGGTCGGTCCCGCCTGCATCGGCTCCAGCACGCCGCCGATACCGACACCACCGGACAGATGGACATTTTTGCCAATCTGGGCACACGAGCCGACGGTTGCCCAGGTGTCGACCATGGTGCCTTCGCCGACATAGGCACCGATATTGACGAAACTGGGCATCAGCACGACGCCTGGCGCGACATAGGCCGAATGGCGGACAATGGCGTGGGGCACGGCGCGGAAGCCGGCCTTGCGCCAGTCATCGTCGCCCCATCCAAGAAACTTGGACGGCACCTTGTCCCACCATTGCGAACCGCCGGGGCCGCCATCGATCGGCGCCATGTCATTCAGCCGGAAAGACAACAGCACTGCCTTTTTCAGCCACTGACGGACCTGCCACCGGCCATCGGAACCCGGCTCCGCCACCCGCGTCGCGCCGCTGTCCAGAAGGTTCAGCGCGGCAACGACGGCGTCGCGCACCGGGCCGACCGTGTCGGTGGTGATAGTATCCCTTGCCTCAAATGCCGCCTCGATTGTTGCTTCAAGGTCTGACAGGTCGCTCATGTTAAATTCCTGCTTGTGATCACGCGATATTTCCCCGGTATATCATTGCCAACGCCGCCGATGACAAGGCTGTTCTGTTCCGGGCCGGACAGAAAATCTATTTGCCGCCTGATGCAAGTCTTATCCGCGAGCAAGTCAAAATCAGAATTACGTGGTTTTGTGATGACGCCATCGCCCGATCGGTTATAAGCGCGGCGTGTCCAGCCAAAATCCGCAATTCGAATCCACCAATCGCGACGATCTGCGTTTCCTCGATGCCAACCGGGCGACCGGCTACGCGGGAAACACAATCGTCCGACAAAGCGAAACCCGCGACGAGACCAGCCTTTCGAAAGCGCTGGACCATGGCGAGGTGCGCTTTTGCCTGTTCGCCAACGACCGGCCGCTGGTGCGGGTATCAGACGTGGAGGCTAACGCGCTGTTCGGGCGGACAGAAGCCGAAGCGTTCGGCTTGATCGATGACGGCCTGGTGCTTTTGGGCCATGCCGACGGTGCGCCGCGGCTTGCCGGTCCGATTGAACTGACCGCGCCATCGCCAGCGGAAAAGCCTGATCCGTCCGCCCCGCTTGCCTTGCCGGATGCCGTCCCTGATGACGTCAAGGCCATCGATATGCGCTCGCTGGCGATGCAGGGGTTGCTGTCCGAGGCGGTGCTCGGCCTTCTCGCCCAGGCCCGGTCGCTGCTGGGCTGGCACGCCAATCACCCGTTCTGCGCCCGGTGCGGAAATGAAACGGCGATGGAACAGGGCGGCGTGCGGCGGCGGTGCGGCACCTGCAACAGCTTGCATTTCCCGCGCGTCGATCCGGTGGTGATCATGCTGGCGATTGACGGCGAGAACTGCCTGTTGGGCCGCTCCCACCACTTCGATGCCGGGCGCTATTCGGCGCTGGCCGGGTTTGTTGAGCCGGGCGAGACGATTGAAGATGCGGTGCGCCGGGAAACCCATGAGGAAGCCGGCATCGAAATCGGCGAAGTGGTCTATTTTACCAGCCAGCCGTGGCCGTTTGTCTCTACCTTGATGATCGGTTGCCACGCCCGGGCGCTGTCGCGCGATATCGTGCTGGACACGGACGAGATGGACGACTGCCAGTGGTTTTCGCGCGCCGAGGCGCGGCGGATTTTGGCGGGCATCCACAGCCAGGGCATCACCGCGCCGCCTGAAATGGCGATTGCCTATCGGCTGATCGCAGCGTTTGCCGAAGCCGGCTAAACCGCCGGCGACGGGCGCAGATCGCGGTTGGCTTCCGGTTCGGCGATACTTATGCGGAACGGGCTTGCCGGATAGACACCGACGATGCGCAATTCGGCGGAAAAGAACGCCAATTCCTCCAGCGCCAGCTTCAGATCATGATCGTCCGGATGACCCTCGACTTCGGCGTAAAACTGGGTAGCGAAGAACTTGCCGCCGAGCTGATAGCTTTCCAGCTTGGTCATGTTGGTGCCGTTGGTGGCAAAACCGCCCATGGCCTTGTACAACGCCGCCGGCACGTTGCGGACCCGGAAAATGAACGAGGTGACAATCGGCCCGGAGCCCTGTTCGGCCTGCATGGCGGCCGGCGACAGGATGATAAACCGGGTGGTGTTGTGGTCCTCGTCCTCGACATTTTCTTCCAGAATATCCAGATCGTGAATATTAGCGGCCAGGCGTGAGGCGAAAGCGCCACGGGTCGGATCGCCGATTTCACCGATCTGACGGGCCGAGCCAGCGGTGTCGGCGGCCACTTCAGCGCGCACACCCAGACGGCGGACGATGTTGCGGCACTGGCCGAGGGCGTGAACGTGGCTTTGCACCACTTTCAGATCGGCGGTCTTGGCACCGGGAAGGCCCAGTAACTGATGATGGATCGGCAGAAAATGCTCGCCGATGATCGACAGGTCGGCGGTCGGCAACAGGTGATGGATGTCGGCGACGCGGCCGGCAAGGGAATTTTCAAACGGGATGACGCCGAGATCCGCTTCGCCGGTCGCCAGCGCCTGGAAGCAATCCTCGAAGGTCGGCATCGCCATCGGCGTGATGTCGGGAAAAAGCTCACGGCAGGCGATGTCGGAATTGGCACCGGATTCGCCCTGGAAAACGATCCTTTCGGCGCGAACAGATGTGGCGAACGGCGTGGCGGTCATTCCGGTTACTCCGAAGCAGCGGGGGAAATCGGCGCTTTGGCCAACAGGGCGCGGGCGCGATCCAGATCGGCCGGGGTATCGACACCCAGCGGAACCGTGTCAACCAGCATGCCGTCAATCCGCATGCCGGCTTCAATGGCGCGCAACTGTTCCAGCCGTTCGCGCTGCTCCAGATAGCCGGGCGGCAGATCGACAAAGCGGGCCAGTGCCGCGCGCCGATACACATAAATGCCGATATGGTGGTACAGTGGCCCCTGGTTTGCCGGGATGGTGGCGCGAGAGAAATACAGCGCCCGAAAGCGCCGGCCGATGCGATCCAATGGCGCGGCGGCACCTGTCTTTGATGCGCCTTGTGAAACCGGCACAGCGGCAATCTTGACAATCGACGGGTCGGTTTTTTCCGCCGGATCGGTGATTTCAGTCGCCAATGTTGCGATATCCACGGATTTGTCAGCCAGCGGTTCCAGTGCGGATTGCAGCGATTTTTTGTCCAGTGTCGGCAAATCGCCCTGAAGATTGACGACAATATCGTGCGCGCCGTCCGGGTCGACCACGTTCAGCGCCTCGAATATCCGGTCGGAACCTGAAGCGTGATCGCGCCGGGTCAGGACAGCGGCTGCGCCGACCTCCTGTGCGGCCTGGGCGATGGCATTGTCATCGGTTGCCACGCAAACCGGCCCCAGATCAGCCTCTGTGGCCCGATCGACGACATGGGCGATCATCGGCCGGCCATTGATATCGGCAAGCGGCTTGTCCGGCAGCCGGGTTGCGCCCAAACGCGCGGGAATGAGGATAATCGGATTCATAGATCGCAACTTTCCCGGCAAGTGCTGCCAGCGGCACTTTGCCAATGGTGTCAAATCGTCTCAGAAGGCCGCCGCTTATACGGCTTGATGGCGTTTGGCAAAAGCGATAGGTCTCATCGCGGACAACCGGGGCGGCTTGTCGGCCGATTGGCTATGGCCATGCTGACGCCCGCCCCGCACATTTGAAACCGGTTCGGGAGCGCATGGCGCGATGGATTCGTTTGAACTCAACAAGATCGCTGGCGCTGTTCTGGGCGCTGTGCTGCTGATTTTCGGTATCAGCATTCTTTCCGAGCAACTTTTTCACGCCGAGGCGCCTGAAACGCCGGGCTATGTGATCGAGGTGAGTGAGGCCGGTCACGGTGATGAACAGGCCGGGGATGCTGCGGAACCTGAAGAATCTATCGCCAGCCTGTTGGCCAGCGCCGATGCCGATGCCGGCGTCTCCGTGTTTAAAAAGTGTGCGGCCTGTCACACCGCCAACGAGGGCGGGGCTAACAAGGTTGGTCCGAATTTGTGGAATATCGTCAACCGGGCGACGGCCAGCGTCGACGGATTTTCCTATTCCGGGCCGATGGCCGATCTTGGCGGCGGCGGCGGAACGTGGAGTTTCGACGCGCTGAACGCTTTCCTGATCAAACCGAAGGATTTTTTGAAAGGCACGAAGATGGCCTTTGCCGGCATCAAGAAGCCGGGTGACCGGGCCAATCTGATTGCCTATCTGCGCTCGCTGTCCGCCTCGCCGGCGGAATTGCCTGCTGCTGAACCAATGATGGAACCGGCGGCGGAAGCCGAGATGGAAAAGGACGCCAACGCTGATGGCCACGACGTTGCTGCGGACGGTGACACCGCAAGCGCAGCGCCAGCGAGCGATGCCGCACACACGGATACAGCAGCCATGAAGCCGGCTGATGAGGCCGAGGCGGCGAAGCTGGAAGAAACCATGGCCGCCACCGAGCCGGCAAAACCAGTAGAACCGGCAGCCGACACACCACAAAAAACCGAAGCGATTGCGTCCACTGCTACTGAACCGCCTGCAGAGGCGGCAATGGCCGATGCCAGCCCGGTGCTGGCGATGATCGGGTCTGCCGATGTTGCAACCGGCAAAAAGGTCGCCAAAAAATGCCTGGCCTGCCACTCGTTTGACGAAGGCGGCAAGAAAAAGGTCGGACCGCCGCTTTGGGGTGTCGTCAACGGCCCGGTCGCAGCCTTTGATGGATTTAAATATTCCAGCGCGATGACCGCCTATGGCGAAGACAACGGCACCTGGACATTTGCAAATCTGGATACCTATCTGGCTAACCCCAAAGGCACCGTGCCAAAGACCAAGATGGCCTTTGCCGGCGTCAAGAAAGATGGCGACCGGGCGGCGCTGCTGGCTTATTTGCGCAGTCTGGCGGCGGAACCGGCGCCGCTTCCCTAGAATATTGAGCGCTGGTGCCGCGCGCGGCATGGCGCGGCGCAGATACGGTTCTGTACGGATGATTTGGATCAAAAGGCTGGATTTTCCAGCCTTTTTTTATGAGTTCATGCACCCAGACGCGCCGATATTCGGCATCTGGCGCGGCTTTTTGTTAAATTTCGGTCACAATCTGTTTCGCAGGGTGAACCTGCGGCAATCTCGCCCTACACTATGGGTGCGCCCTGTTGTGGGCGCGTTGCCGTGCGCAACATCGATTAGCCTCAAGATTACGGAGTGACGCTGCCCATGCGCTGCCAGACCGGACCGGGATCATTCAAAGCCGCAATGCCGACGCCCGCATTGGTATTGGCGAGCCTGCTGGCGCTCGTACCAATGACGGCGGGAACCGCGTTTGCCGAACATGATGACTGGCACCACGGCACCGCGCTGATCGGCTCGCCGCGTTACCCGGCCAACTTTGAGCGCTTTGATTATGTCAATCCCGATGCGCCGAAAGGGGGCATTGCGCGGCTTGCCGACAATGGCTCGTTCGACACGCTCAATCCGATCCTGCCGAAGGGCGACACCCCGCTCGGGCTGGGGCTGATGTATGATTCGCTGATGACCTCGGCGCTCGATGAGCAATCGTCGATGTACGGCCAGATTGCCGAGGGTCTGCGGTTTCCGGCCGACTATTCCTCCGTGACGTTCCGCCTGCGTCCCGAAGCGCGCTGGCACGACGGCGAGCCGATCACGCCAGGCGATGTGGTGTGGTCGTTCAATCAGGCCGTGGCGATCAATCCCAGCCAGCGGTTCTATTATCAGCACGTCACCAAGGCGGAAGTCAGCGGCGAACGGGAAGTCACCTTCAGCTTCGACCAGACGGGCAACCGCGAATTGCCGCACATTGTCGGCCAAATTCTGGTGTTGCCGCAGCATTGGTGGGAGGGCAAGGGCGCCAAAGGCAAAGACCGGAGCATCGAATCGGGCACGCTGGAACCGCCGCTCGGTTCAGGGGCCTACCGGATCAAAAGCGTCTCGCCGGGCAAGACCATTGTCTACGAGCGGGTCGAAGATTACTGGGGGGCCGCCTTGCCGGTCAGCATCGGCCACAATAATCTGGACGAGGTTCGCTACGAATCATTTCTGGATGCGACGGTGGAGTTTGAAGCGTTCAAGTCCGACATTTTTGACTGGCGCAATGAAAACGAGGCCAAGCGCTGGGCCACCGGATACGAATTTCCCGCCGTGCGCAAAAGCCAAGTGATCCGGGAGGAATTCGAGAACCCCTATCGCGATGCCGGGGTGTTGGTCGGCTTCATCCCCAATCTCAGGCGCGAACAATTTGCCGACTGGCGGGTGCGGCGAGCGATCAATTTTGCCTTTGATTTTGAAGAACTGAAGCGGACGATATTCTTCGGCCAGTATGACCGGATCGACAGTTTTTTCTACGATTTGCCGCTGAAATCATCCGGCCTGCCGGAAGGCAAGGAACTGGAGATTCTGGAGAGCGTGCGCGACCTGGTGCCCGAAGCGGTGTTCACGACGCCGTACACAAATCCGGTTGCCGGCGATCCGCAAAAGGTCCGGGCAAATTTGCGCAGTGCCATCGGCCTGCTGAGAGAAGCCGGCTACGCGCTTCAGGGCAACAAGCAAGTTCACAAGGACACTGGCAAGACGCTGGATTTCGAGCTGCTGCTTAACGGTCCGACGATCGAGCGGGTGGCGCTGCCGCTGCAACTCAATTTGAAGAAAATCGGCATTGAGATGCGGGTTCGCTCGGTGGACACGCCGCAATATATCAACCGGGTGCGCTCGCGCGACTTTGACATGATCTATACCGGCTGGGCGCAATCATCCTCGCCGGGCAACGAACAGCTCGATTTGTGGGGATCGAAAGCCGCGAATAGCGAAACCTCGCGCAATTATGCCGGCATCAATGACGCCGGCGTCGATGCGCTGATCCAGCGGGTCATTTTCACCAAGGATCGCGATGAACTGATTGCCGCAACCCGGGCGCTCGACCGGGTGCTGCTGCACAATCATTTCGTCATCCCAAGCTACACCCTGCGCAAGGCCCGGATCGCCCGCTGGGACCGCTATTCCCATCCTGAGACCCTGCCGGCGTTTGCCATCGGTTTTCCCGAGGTATGGTGGTGGGATGAAGAAAAGGCGGCAAAGGTGGAGGCTGCACGATGAGCGGCGCCGGGGCAGGAAAGAACGCCCGCGTTGCCGCCAAAACCGGCGATTTGGGACGTGCTGGCCGGTTGCCGGAAATTGACCGGCGCACGGTTATCAAGCTTGCCGGAGCGGCGGCGGCGGTGCCGCTGTTTGCCCCTTCCGTCTTCGCCCAGTCGCGGGCGCGCGGCCTGTCGATCTTTGGCGATCTGGCGCTGCCGGCGGATTTTACCCACTTGCCTTATGTGAACCCGGAAGCCCCCAAGGGCGGGAAATTCACTTTCCTGCCGCCTTACTGGTACT
Organism: uncultured Polyangiaceae bacterium; assembly: GCA_964196155.1. Lineage (GTDB taxonomy): Bacteria > Pseudomonadota > Alphaproteobacteria > Rhizobiales > Afifellaceae > CAXMRP01. Next base: position 8,741 of record CAXMRP010000213.1, on the reverse strand, counting down.
TCAACCAGAATCCGCAGACCTTCAATACACTCAACGGCTATGTCACGCGCGGCGACGCGCCGCCGCGGATCGAAATGATCTTCGATACGCTGATGGTGCGCAACCTTGACGAGACCGATGCGATTTACGGCCTTGTGGCCGAATCAGCGACGGTTGCCGACGACGGCAACGAAGTGCGGTTTTATCTGCGCGAGGGGTCGAATTTTCATGACGGATCGGATCTCACCGCCGACGATGTGGTCTTTTCCATCGAGATATTGAAAGCCGAAGGCCATCCGCAACTGACCCTGCCGATGAAAGAAGTGGTCAGCGTTGAGGCCGCCGGCGCTCGGGAAGTGGTGGTGCGGTTTTCCGGAAAACAGTCGCGCGAAATGCCCTCGCTCATCGCCGGCCTGCCGATTTTTTCCAAGGCCAACTATGCGGACAAGGATTTTGCCGCCTCGACGCTCAACCCCCCGCTTGGTTCGGGTCCCTACAAGGTTGGTGATTTGAAGGCCGGGTCGTACATCGAATATGAACGGGTGGCGGACTATTGGGCGCGCGACCTGCCAATCATCCGCGGGCAGAACAATTTCGATACGATCCGAGTCGAGTTTTACCGGGACCGGACGACCGGATTTGAAGCCTTCAAAAAAGGCGCGATCAATTACCGCGAAGAATTTACTTCGAAGGTGTGGGCGACGGAGTATGAATTTCCGGCGGTGGCCGAGGGCAAAGTCGAACAGATTTATTTCGAATCCGAAAAACGCCCCGGCTGGCAAGGTTGGCACCCGAATATGCGGCGGCTGAAATTTCAGGATGCGCGCACCCGCCAGGCAATCGGGCTGGTCTTTGACTTCGAATGGGTCAACCAGAATCTTTTTTATGGCTCCTATGCCCGCTCGGCGTCGTTTTTTGAAAAATCGATCTACAAGGCCGAAGGCGCGCCCGGCCCGGCCGAACTTGCCCTGCTGGAACCGTTGCGCGGGCAGATCCCCGACGCGGCGTTTGGCGCGCCGTATGTCTATCCGCCGTCGGACGGTTCGGGCCGCGACCGCAGGCGGCTGCGCGAGGCAGTCGCGCTTCTCGATGCGGCCGGCTGGCAGCGTCAGGACGGCAAGCTGGTCAATGATTTCGGCGAACCGTTTACCGCCGAATTTTTAATCCGCTCACCGGTGTTTGAGCGCGTTCTGGGCAAATACATAAGCTCGCTCCAGTCCATCGGCATTGATGCCTCGATCCGGTTGGTCGATCCGGCGCAATACCAGGAGCGGCTGAACACGTTTGATTTCGATCTGGCGGGACTGGCGCTGTCGTCTTCGGCGGTTCCCTTCGAGGGATTGCGGTCGTCGTTTTCGGCCGAATCAGCCAACGAGACGGGATCGCGCAATTACTCCGGTATCGCCGATCCGGCGGTCGATACGCTGATCGATGCGGTTCTGGCCGCTGATAATCGCAGCGATCACAAAACCGCGCTGAGCGCGCTTGACCGGGTGCTGCGCGCCAATTTTTATTTTATTCCGCAATGGTTTGCCTCCAATCACCGGATTGCGATCTGGAAGGAATTCGGCTGGCCGGAGAAGAAACCGGATTACGCCTTCCCAGTGGAATCATTGTGGTGGTATGACCCGAAAAAGGCCGCGCAAATCGGCCGTGGCGGATAGCCTGCCTTCCGGACGCACATAATCCATGGCCGCTTATATCGTTCGTCGCCTGCTCCTGATGATCCCGACCATATTCGGGATTATGGCGATCAGTTTTGTCATCGTGCAATTCGCGCCGGGCGGGCCGGTTGAGCGGGTGATCGCCCAGTTGCAAGGCACCGACATTTCGGCGACGGCGCGGATCTCCGGCTCGTCGGGCGGCGATCTGGCGGGCACCGGGACGGAAGCCAGCGCCGGCAGCGACAGTTTGGTCAATTCCAAATACCGCGGCGCGCAGGGCCTTGATCCGGAATTTATCGCCGATCTGGAAAAGCAATTCGGCTTCGACAGGCCACCGCTGGAGCGGTTCGGGCTGATGTTGTGGAACTATTCCCGATTCGATTTCGGCGAGAGTTATTTCCGCGATATTTCGGTGCTGGCGCTGGTCAAGGAAAAGCTACCGGTCTCGGTATCGCTCGGCCTGTGGATGACGTTTTTCTCCTATCTGGTTTCCATCCCGCTGGGCATTCGCAAGGCGGTCACCGATGGCACGCGCTTTGATGTGTGGACGTCGGGGGTGATCGTCATCGCCTATGCGGTGCCGGGCTTTTTGTTTGCGATCTTCCTGATCGTGTTTTTTGCCGGCGGTTCCTTCTTCGACTGGTTTCCCTTGCGCGGTCTGACCTCGGAAGGCTTCGACGCGATGAGCTGGCCGCAGAAGATCGCCGATTACTTCTGGCACCTGACCTTGCCGCTGTTGGCGATGGCGCTATCGGCGTTCGCCACGACCACCTTGCTGACCAAGAATTCGTTCCTCGATGAAATCCGCAAACAGTATGTGGTGACCGCGCGCGCCAAGGGTCTCACGGAGCGCGAAGTGCTCTACGGCCACGTTTTCCGCAATGCCATGCTGATCATCATTTCGGGCTTCCCGGCCGCCTTTATCGGCGCGTTCTTTGCCGGCTCGCTGTTGATCGAGACGATTTTCTCGCTCGATGGTCTCGGCCTTCTGGGCTTTGAAAGCGTCATCAACCGGGATTATCCGGTGGTCTTTGCGACGCTGTTCATATTTTCGCTGCTCGGGTTGATCGTGCAGCTTGTTTCGGACCTGACCTACATGTGGATCGATCCGCGGATCGATTTTGAAAGCCGGGAGGTCTGAAATGCTGAAAGAGCAGACAGACCAGCCAACCGGGCCGCAATCAACCAACGGAACCGGACCGGCAACGGCCAGCGCCCGGCGCAAACCCTCACGGTTTTCGCTGTCGCCGATCAACGCCCGGCGCTGGCAAAATTTCTGCGCCAATCGCCGGGGCTACTGGGCCTTGTGGATTTTCCTGGTGCTGTTTTTCGTGACGCTGTTTGCCGAATTCATCGCCAACGACCGGCCGATAATTGTCTCCTACAAGGGCGATATTCTGATGCCGGTGCTGGTCAATTACCCGGAGGAAAAGTTCGGCGGATTTTTGGCGACAACCGATTATCGCGATCCGTTCATTCAAGGTGAAATCCGCCAAAATGGCTGGATGATCTGGCCGCCGATCCGCTATTCCTACCGGACCGTCAACAACGCGGTATTTGAACCGGCGCCGGCGCGGCCCTCGTGGATGGTCGACAAGGAAACCCGCTGCTCGCGCTATCCCGAAGGCAAAGACGACTTCAATTGCACGATCTGGAACTGGAACTGGCTCGGCACCGACGATCAGGCCCGGGACGTGGTTGCGCGGGTCGTCTACGGGTTCCGGATATCGGTGCTGTTCGGGCTCATACTGACGATATTCTCGTCTGTCGTCGGGGTGATGTCCGGTGCGGTCCAGGGCTATTTTGGCGGCTGGGTCGATCTGGTTTTCCAGCGGGTTATCGAGATCTGGACCTCGGTGCCCTCGCTCTATCTTCTGCTGATTGTCTCATCGATCCTGGTGCCGGGGTTCTGGGTTCTGCTGGGCATTCTGTTACTGTTTTCCTGGGTGGCGCTGGTCGGCGTCGTGCGGGCAGAATTCCTACGGGCGCGTAATCTGGAGTATGTCAAGGCGGCGCGGGCGCTGGGGGTTGGCAACTGGACGATCATGGCCCGGCATCTGTTGCCCAACGCCATGGTGGCTACCCTGACCTTCATGCCCTTCATCCTCAACGGTTCGATCACAACGCTGACCTCGCTGGATTTTCTCGGCTTCGGCCTGCCACCGGGCTCGCCCTCGCTCGGCGAAATGCTGGCACAGGGTAAATCGAATTTGCAGGCGCCGTGGTTGGGGATCACCGGCTTTGTGGTGATATCGCTGATGCTGTCGCTATTGATCTTCGTTGGCGAGGCGGTGCGCGACGCGTTTGATCCGCGCAAGACATTCGTGTGAGCGGCGCCATGACCACGCCGCCGCTTTTGTCGCTCAAGGATCTGCATGTCGATTTCAACGTCGGCGGCACCATTACCCATGCGGTGCGCGGATTATCGTTTGATATCGGCACCAATGAAACGGTCGCACTGGTCGGCGAATCGGGTTCGGGCAAATCGGTCACGGCGCTGGCGATCCTGAAACTGTTACCCTATCCGGCCGCCAGCCACCCGGCAGGTTCGGTGCGCTTTGAGGGCCAGGAGTTGCTGGACGCCAATGAAAAGGCCATGCGCAAGGTGCGCGGCAACGAAATTTCGATGATCTTTCAGGAGCCGATGAGTTCGCTCAATCCGCTGCATTCGGTGGAGCGGCAGATCGGCGAAATCCTCAGCGTACACCGGGGCCTCAGCGGCGAGGCGGCGCGAGCACGGGTGCTGGAACTGATGAACCAGGTGGGTATCCGCGAGCCGGAGTCGCGGCTGAGTTCTTATCCGCATCAACTGTCCGGCGGCCAACGCCAGCGGGTGATGATCGCCATGTCATTGGCGAACGAACCACGGCTGTTGATTGCCGATGAACCGACCACGGCGCTCGATGTCACCGTGCAGGCGCAGATACTGGAATTGCTTGCCGATCTGAAACGCGAACAGGGCATGGCGATGTTGTTCATCACCCATGACCTTGGCATCGTGCGCAAGGTCGCCGACCGGGTCTGCGTGATGACCGGCGGCAAGATCGTCGAGACCGGGCCGACCCGCGATGTATTCGACAATCCGCAGCACGACTACACAAAACATCTGTTGTCGGCGGAACCGAAAGGCGATCCGCCGGTATCCAATCCCGATGCGCCGATCGTGCTGCAGGGCGATGACATCAAGGTGTGGTTCCCGATCAAGCGCGGCGTGATGCGGCGAACGGTCAGCTATATCAAGGCGGTCGATGGCATTGATGTGGTCGTGCGCGAAGGCCAGACACTGGGTGTGGTTGGCGAATCGGGGTCGGGCAAAACGACACTCGGGCTTGGCCTGTTACGGCTGATATCGTCCAAGGGCCGAATCGCCTTTCTCGGGCGCGAGATTGACGGGCTGAAATGGAAAGACACGCGGGCGCTGCGCGGCGACATGCAGATCGTTTTTCAGGACCCTTACGGATCGCTCAGCCCGCGCATGGTCATCCGCGATATCGTCGCCGAAGGCCTGCGCATTCACGAACCGGACCTTGACGAGGCGGGCCGGGAGGCGCGGGTGGTCAAGGCGCTGGAGGAGGTGGGGATCGACCCGGAAACGCGCTTTCGCTATCCGCACGAATTTTCCGGCGGCCAACGGCAGCGGGTCGCCGTAGCCCGGGCGATGGTGCTGGAGCCGCGCTTTGTCATGCTGGATGAACCAACGTCGGCGCTCGACATGAGCGTTCAGGCGCAAGTGGTTGATCTGCTTCGCGATCTGCAAAAGCGCCATGGCCTCACCTATTTGTTTATCAGTCACGACCTCAAAGTCGTGCGGGCGCTGGCCAATGATGTGATCGTCATGCGCAACGGCAAAGTGGTTGAGTCTGGACCGGCGGCGGATGTATTCGACAATCCAAAGACTGATTACACCAAGGCCCTGATGGCGGCGGCGTTTGCACTGGTAGCCGACCACAGCGGCGAAGTCAGCGAATAGCCGACGCGCCATGGACGCCGCAAAATCCGCGATACTGATTGAGCTGGCCGGCCCCGACGCGTTTGCATTTCGCCGCATGGATGCTGCGCTATTTGCAGACCGGCCGCATTTTCGTACCGAGGCTGATGGCACCTATGCCGGCAATCGCGCCGACCTTGCCAGTGTGCGTTATCTCCTTGCCTGGGCGCCCCCGCCGGAAATTTTTGCGAAATTGCCCGCGCTGGAAGTGATCTTTTCGCTCGGTGCCGGCGTCGATCATTTGCTGGGTGCCAAAAACCTGCCGGACTTGCCGATTGTGCGGTTTGTTGATCCGGACCTGAGCGCGCGGATGCGTGAATATGTAGTCTGGCAAGTGCTCCATCATCACCGGCAGGGCGTGCACTATCGGCGCAATCAGGACGCCAACATCTGGACGGACCGATTTCAGCCGGCAGCGCGCGATGTGACTGTTGGCGTATTGGGCGCGGGGGTTCTGGGCCTGACGGCGGCGGCAGCCCTGGTGCAGCTCGGCTTTGATGTCCGGGTGTGGAGCACCAGCGCCAAGACCATCAACAAGGTGCGCTCGTTTGCCGGGCGCGAGGCGTTGCCAGAATTTCTGGCGGGCACCGACATTGCCGTCTCACTGCTGCCGCTCACCGACGACACAACCGGCCTGCTGGATACACATTTCATTGGGCAGATGCGCCCGGACGGGCCGCTTGGCGGGCCGGTGCTGATCAATGCAGGGCGTGGCGGAAGCCAGAACGAAGCGGATATCGCCGCGGCCCTGCGCGATGGCCGGCTAATGGGCGCCAGCCTTGATGTGTTTCAAACCGAGCCGCTGCCAGCCGACAGTCCGTTGTGGGATTGCCCGAACCTGGTGATCACCCCCCACGCAGCATCGGTGTCCGATCCACGCGCGCTGGTTGCCGGAATGCTGGAACAGATCGCCGCTTACGAGCGCGGCGAGCCGCTGCCCAATCTGGTCGACCGGCGGCGCGGCTACTGATCAACGCGCCCTGTTGGTCCTGTAATTGTGGAAACCTCAAATCCGAGCGAGATGCTCGGCCGGGTCGCGATTGTCGGCCAGAATGATCCCGTCCGGCGTGCCGGGGATCAGCTGAAAGCCGCGGGCTTCGAGAATTGCGGTCACCCGGTGGCGCAGATGGATGCGGCCATGATCCTCGCCGACATCGATGACGACCCGGCGGGTTGAGCGCAATGTGCGGGTTGCGCCGGCCAGAATTTCCGGCTCGGCCCCCTCGCCATCGATCTTCAACAGGTCGATGGCCGGCAAGGTGGCGATCTCGGGTATTTCGTCCAGCGGCCAAGCTTCGGCAATCACATCGTCTTGCGCAATCCCCGGCCGCTCGATCAGCGAACCGCGCGCCCGGTCATCAGCGCGGAAGAAATAAGTCGTCTCGCGAACATTCCACGCGGCATGGGAGAGGCCGCGGGCCGATCGCGTGCGGCCAAGATTGATCATCAGACAGGCAAAGGCGTCGGCATCGGGTTCCAGCGCCACAACGCTGGCGCCCCTGTCGAGACACCATAGCGAGAATTCGCCGATATTGGCGCCGACATCGATCACCGTGGCGTTGTCGGGCAGGCGCAGGTGCTCCATCCCGCCATACCGGGCGGCAATCTGTTCCAGGCTTGGTGCAATGCCACGCCGATAGCCCGATACGCGCGAAAAATCCGGAAACCGGATAAGCGCCAGACCGTCATCGACTTCATAGCGGCCTTCAATTTCGCGAAACGAAATCGGGCGGCCATGGCCACGCCGCCGACTGTGCCAGGCCAGATCAAACCGGGCAAGGCGAAAGCGCCAGTCCGCCGGTAGGCGCTCAACAAATCCTTGCGTCCAACCCTGTACCGGGCTGTCGCCGCTGGCATTTCTCATTACATGCTCATTCATACGCAACACATGCTCTTCACTACGCAACATACTGGCGCCGCGCGAATTTACGGCGACGAACCGGTACCGGGCAATCGACGGGCGAATCCGCCCCCGACAACCATCCAATCCTACACAATCCGGCGCAGGCCGATGATATCTAACCCTTTTTTACCGATCCTGGATAGCACATCCGTCAATATTTCGCTTGTCACAGCCATGTGATGGGCGTTGGCGTGAAGAATATTTGCGGCATCTTGCATGATTCCGACATGGCCGCGCCAGAAGACGAGATCGCCCCGGCGCAGGGAATTCCGGTCGGTGGCGGGATCGAGCGCCGATCCCAATGCCGCTGCCTGCATGTCGGTGTCGCGAGGTGCATTGTGGCCACAGGCCATAAGGGCAATTTGCACCAGGCCCGAACAATCCAGCCCGAGGCTGGTTTTGCCGCCCCATAGATAGGGTGTTCCGACGAACTGTTCGGCCACCGCCACAATATCTGTGGCCGGTGCGCGGTATCCAGCGGCGCGCGCCGCATCGCTCATGCCGGCGAGCGGCGTCAGGTGGCCGATGGGGACGAAGCCGGCGCTGGCGACGCGGGCAAAATCGGTGTCCGGTCCCGGCGCTGTCGCCGATACGGAGATATCGGCACCCAGCGGCAAGGCTTCCAGTGGCGGCATCTTGATATCGGGACCGGGGAATATCAGGGTGCGGGGGACGCTAACCCGATGGGTTGGCGCAGCCGGTTTATTGCCTTCTCCAACGGCAATCAGGGCATCGGTGGGCAACCAGCCGACATAGCGGTCGCGTTGAAGCTGGCCCCAGGCCCAGCCTTCGTCGGTGCGCTCGAACACGGTAATTACCTCGCCGCGCAGGGCCTCGGTATCCAGCGCCGCATCGGATCGCGGTTTGCGGCGGACCGGCGCAACTGCATCTGCAACAATCATGGCTTCGCCGGCGGAATATTCTTCGGCGATGACCTGATCCTTCAGGGCGATATCGGCAAGATCGCTGCGATAGGCATGCAGCCTCGGGTCCAGATCATCGGCGTTCGCGGGCGATAAATTTGTGTCTGTGGTCATTGTTCAGGCCGGGATCAGTGTGGCTTCAAGCCGGCATTTTGGCGGCATGGACTATAATCAGATCGGCGAGGCGCTCCACATACAACGATCCTTCCACCGTGCGCTGGATCAGGACGTTGCGGCCATCATCGGGATCGCGTTTGCGGGTCAAAAGCCCGAGCCGACCCATG
>CAXMRP010000212.1:0-4801 GCA_964196155.1 uncultured Polyangiaceae bacterium | reverse complement strand
GTCAAAACGGCGCACCATGGAGCTTTATCTCAACATCGCCGAATGGGATCGCGGCATCTATGGCGCGCAAGCGGCCGCAATACATCACTTCGGTGTGCCCGCGTCCCGCTTGTCAGCCGCCCGCGCTGCCCGGCTTGCAGCGGTTCTGCCAGACCCGATCGGACGCAACCCGGTCAAACCTTCACGCCGCATTGGCCGGTTGGCGCGATTGTATGCCGCCCGCGCCGCCCGATCCGGCGTCTATATCGAGTGCCTGAGATAACCGTGGAAATCGCCTTTGTTGACGCAATTGCCGTTAGCACTGGTCATTCCGGCCGAAGGTCGCTATATGGCCGTCCAAACAGCCGTCCATTTTGGCCCGGAAACCGGCCACGGCACAGTGATTTGACGGAGAAATCCAAATGGCAGTCCCAAAACGAAAAACAACACCGATGAAGCGCGGATTTCGCCGCTCGACCGATGCGCTAAAATCACCGGTCTATGTCGAAGACAAGGATTCCGGTGAATTGCGCCGGCCGCACCACATCGATCTGAAGTCGGGCAAGTATCGCGGCCGCGACGTGCTGGAGCCGCAAGACACCGTCTGATGCCAGGCGCGATGTGGACTATCGTTCGCATCACCGACATTTCTGATTGCAAGGCCGGCCCCGCGCCGGCCTTTTGCATTGCGATTTCCGCACCGTCCCTGATCTGTGGCAAGGTGGCGTCGGGGCCTTGTGTTGAAATACCGATGCAGGCGAAATAGGTTCAGCCGGACGGAGCCGGCCATACGGCTATCGGCAAGGCAAAATGCCAGCCCGAATTGCCGCCGGGGAGATAAAAATGCGCAGCATCCCGTTCCTTATTGTGCCGTTTGTAATTTACAACCTCATCGCCGTCATGGGCTTTGCCGGCGGCCCGGCATTCTGGGACAGGCCGCTCCTGCAATTGTCGATGATTTCCGGTGGCTTTTTCACCCTGACCGGCGGTGCGGCGCTGATTTTATTCGCGCTGTTCTTCCTGTTCATCGAGATGATCAAATCCACCCGGGTCAGCACGGCGGCAATCTGGGATCATGTCGCCGCAACCTTCGTTTTCATTGCATTCCTGCTCGAATTCATTCTGGTTCCCGCCGCTGCCACCAGCACATTTGTCGTGCTCGGCTCCATCGCGCTGATCGATCTTCTGGCCGGCTTTGCCGTGTCCTTGCGCAGCGCAACCCGCGATATTGCCATCGACAATGGCTTTGATCTGTAAAACCAGACCGGCGTTTGTGGTCGGAACCAGATGGCATTTCGTCAAGGCGCACGAAGGTCCCCATGCGTGATTTCCTGGCACCCGGCCGCTCTGCTATCTATGCGCCCAACGCCATGGCGGCGACCTCGCATCCGCTGGCCACGCAGGCCGCCCTGTCGTTACTCCAGAAAGGCGGGAACGCCGTTGACGCCGCGATCACCGCAGTCGCTGTTTTGTGTGTGGCCGAGCCGCACATGGTCGGCATCGGCGGCGATTGCTTCGCCCTTGTGTCCGAACCTGACGGAACCATCCACGGGCTGAACGCTTCGGGCCGCGCCCCATTGGTCGCCGACCCCGCCATCCTGCGTGGTCAGGGATTGACCGAAGTACCGCTGACATCCGGCCATGCCGTGACCGTGCCCGGCGCCGTCAAAGGATTTCACACGCTTTTGGACAGATTCGGTACAATCGGTCTGGACCGCGCATTCGGCCCGGCTATCGATTTTGCCAAAAACGGCGTTCCTGTCGCACCCCGTGTTGCCGGCGACTGGGCTCTGGCACAATCCAAGCTCGAAGATCATGCCGGTGCCCGCAAACATCTCCTGCCCAACGGCACACCGCCCGCCGCCGGTGACCGGGTGACGTTTCCAGCATTAGCCGGCACATTGGCCGAAATCGCCGCCAACGGGCCCTCAGCGCTTTATTCCGGCCCGATCGCCGACGATATTGTCGCCACCGTCGTTGCCGCCGGCGGCACCATGTGCGCCGACGATCTGGCCGCTGTCAGCGCCGATTGGGTTGAACCGATTGCGACGACCTATCGCGGTCACGAGATTGTCGAGTTACCGCCCAATAGCCATGGTGCGACGGCGCTGTTGATCCTGAATATTCTGGAGCAGTTCGATCTGGCCGACTTGGCGCCCCAAAGCGCCGAACGGCTGCACCTGCACATGGAGGCATCGCGGGCGGCGTACGCGGTGCGTGATAGCCACCTTGCCGATCCCGATCATATGATCGTTGCACCGGGCGAACTGCATTCAGCCGACCTTGCCCAATTGCTTGCCAGCCAGATCGATCCGGCCCGGCGCACGGCAAAATTTGGCCTCGCCCTGCCATCAATGTCCGACACGGTTTACCTGACTGTCGCCGACCCGGACGGTCGGATCGTGTCGCTGATCGCTTCATTATACAAGGAATTCGGCAGCGGGCTTGTCACGGAAAACACCGGCATCGTCCTGCAAAATCGCGGTGCCTGTTTCAACCTGATCGACGGTCACCCCAATTGCTACGGTCCGGGCAAGCGGCCCCTGCACACGATCATTCCGGGTCTGGTGCGAAAGGACAGCCAAACGATTGCCGGTTTCGGCGTGATGGGCGGTCACTACCAGCCATCCGGCCACGCCCATGTCCTGTCCAATATGCTCGATCACGGCCTGGACCCGCAGCAAGCCCTCGATGCACCGCGCCTGTTCTTCGATGAGGACGGCGCCCTGCTTTTTGAGCGCGGCATTGGCGAAAATGTCCGCAATGCCCTGACCGCCATGGGCCATCGACTTGAGCCGTCGGTAAAACCCATCGGCGGCGGTCAGATAATCTGGCGCGATCGGGATCGCAATTGCCTGATCGGCGGTTCAGACCCGCGCAAGGACGGCTGCGCGCTGGGGTTTTAGGCAAATTCAGCCCTTGTCGGCAATCGTGTCGATTTTTTCCTGCATGGCCTGCAATTGCTCACGCATTGTATCGATTTCCGATTTGCCGCCACTGGTCGCCGGCTTTGAAGGTTCGCTAGAGCCAGTACCGCGGTTTTCGTCAGCGCCAGTATCCGGTTCCGCGTTTCCGGTTCCAAACGGCATCCACATTTTGACCGCTTCGGAGAACATATCCATATTGCGGCGGGCCTGATCCTCCATCGCCTCGATCGGATTGCCCTTGAACGCGCTGGACATTTGTTCGCGCAGTTGATCCTGATCGCGGGCAAAGGCGGCGAGTGAGGATTCCAGATAGCTCGGCACCAGCGCTTGCATACTGTCGCCGTAATACTGGATCAGCTGCCGCAAGACAGTGATCGGCAACAGGTGTTGCCCCTTGCTCTCATGCTCGAAAATTATCTGGCCCAGCACGGCGCGGGTAATGTCATTGCCGGTCTTGGCATCCAGCACGACAAACTCCTCGCCGTCTTTGACCATCGTCGCCAGATCATCCAGCGTCACATAAGAGGATGTTCCGGTATGATAGAGCCGGCGATTGGCATACTTCTTGATCGTAATCGGTTCGTCACGGGGCATAAGATACTCAGATGATTGTCGCTCAACCGGAACCCACCACCATGCATCGACCCTCGCCGGTCCCGTGCACAATCGCGCGCACCGGTTTCGTTGCGCTGCAACCAGAATAGGTAACCGATTGCGGCAATGCCAGACAATTCCTTCGCAACTGCGAATTTCGCAATCTATGGCAAATAGCTGATTTAGGGCCTTGTTGCACTGCAACACTAACGCTAAATAGACGATGGATTCCGGTTCGGCCCGATACGCGCCGCACCGTTGATTGCTGGTTCAAACCACCTGCCTGAATGTTCTCAAGCCCGGCTGTCCGGCGAAGCGGGAACAAGGATACGGCGGGAACTGCGAGGAGACACACCAATGAGCGATATCGTCATAGCATCTGCCGCCCGGACCCCTGTGGGTTCGTTCAACGGCGCCCTGTCATCGGTACCGGCCCACGATTTGGGTACAATTGCCATCACCGGCGCAATTGAGCGAGCCGGCATCAAACCCGAAGATGTCGATGAAGTCATCATGGGCCAGATCCTCACCGCCGGTCAGGGCCAGAACCCGGCCCGCCAGGCCGCCCGCAATGCCGGCTGCCCCGACGAGACCTCCGCCTGGGGCATCAATCAGTTGTGCGGCTCGGGCCTGCGCGCCATCGCCATCGGCATGCAGCAGATTGCCTCGGGCGACGCCGACATCATCGTCGCCGGCGGCCAGGAGAACATGTCGCTTGCCCCCCACGCCCAGCATCTCAGGAACGGCGTCAAGATGGGCGACTACAAGATGGTCGACACCATGATCAAGGACGGCCTGTGGGACGCCTTTAACGGCTATCACATGGGCGTCACCGCCGAGAACGTCGCCAAGCAGTGGCAGATCACCCGCGAACAGCAAGACACCTTCGCCGTCGCCTCACAAAACAAGGCCGAAGCGGCACAAAAGGCCGGCAAATTTGTCGACGAAATCGTTGCCGTCACTATCAAGGGCCGCAAGGGCGACACGGTGGTTGATGCCGATGAATATATCCGCCACGGCGCGACACTGGAGAAAATGAGCTCCATGCGCCCGGCCTTCGACAAGGAAGGCACTGTCACCGCCGCCAACGCCTCCGGCATCAATGATGGCGCGGCCGCGGCCGTGCTGATGAGCGCTGAGGAAGCCGCCAAACGCGGCATTACCCCGCTTGCCCGCATCGTGTCATGGGCCACCGCCGGTGTCGATCCGGCGATCATGGGCTCCGGCCCGATCCCCGCATCCCGCAAGGCGCTGGAAAAGGCCGGCTGGGAAGTCGGCGATCTGGATCTGGTCGAGGCCAA
>CAXMRP010000211.1:0-16626 GCA_964196155.1 uncultured Polyangiaceae bacterium | reverse complement strand
GAACCGGACCGTCTGCGGATCGACCACATCGACAGTCATCCGCTCGCCGGCGACCAGCACATATTCCTTCGGCTTCTCCATAACATCGGAATTAAGCGCCAGATTATCGTACCAGTATTTCACGTCTTCTGCGGTAAACGGTGCGCCGTCAGACCATTTGTGGCCCTTGCGCAGGAAAAATGTCAGCTGCGTGAAATCAGCATTCCATTCCCAGTCCTTTGCGACGTTTGGAACAATGGTCTGCAGGTCATCGGAGTACCGCACCAGATTGACGTGGCGGATTGACAGTAAATCCGAGGTGCCCGCTTCTGTCGCATTCGACAAAGCGTCGAAAGTGCCACCATATTTGCCAATCGCCTCATACGGTGCGACGACAAGTGGTTCCTCAGGAATTCGGGCTGAAAGCTCAGGCAACTCCGGATTACCGCGAATGCGTGCGTTCAGCGCTGCGGCGTCAGGGTTTCCCGAAAATGTCAGCGTACAATTGGCCAGGGATTGAAATTCCGCTAACTCATACTGCTGCCGGTATTTTCCCTCTGCAACACTCATGCTGTCGGCAACGGTGACAGCGGGGCAATCGGCGGCAAGTGCGCCTGACGAAAGCGGCAATGCCGCTAAGCTAAGGAACGTGGCACTCAACAACACCCGTCCCAGTGATTTTTTGTTCAACGATCTCACCGTTAATTCCTCCTGCTTGTTATCCTTAATGAGTGGAACGAACACACGGCGCTGCTCCAGCACCAATTCGCGGACATTCCAGCCATTGGATTATCTGATTAAGATACTATTCATTTTTATGAATGAAGCGCCAGCATTTTGTGGCGGCGTGATATCTGTCCCCCTTCAGTCCAAATCAAGTCCGATTGCCAAATTGATCGCAAGCGCACGAGCCCCGATGGCACTATGTCACACTCAACGGCGCTTCGATCCGGCCAAAAGTGTTGACTCGCTTGAGCCAGCCTTCTGATGATCCATCCAGCGCGCCAGTCCGGCTTGCTCGTCCGTAGATAACCGCAATCCCAGTTTGGACCGCCGCCACAACACATCATCAGCGGTTCGCGCCCATTCCTTGTCCATCAGCCAGGACACTTCCCGCGCTGTCAGATCCGCGCCAAACCGCTGGCCAAGGTCCGCCGCATCTGTTGCCCCGTCCAAAATTTGCTGCGCCTCCGTCCCGTATGCCCGCACCAGCCGGAACGCCCACTTTTCATCCAGAAACGGAAATGAGGCCAACAGCTGGGCGGTCAGATCGGCAACGCCATCAACCGGAAAATCCCCGCCTGGCAAGGAAGCAGACTCTGTCCATGGCCCGCTGGCTTTTGGGAAAAAGCCGGCCAGCTTGTCCATCGCCGCCTCTGATAAGCGGCGATACGTGGTCAGTTTGCCGCCAAAAACGTTGAGCAGCGGCGGTTCATCGTCCCCGGCTTCGACTTTCAGCACATAATCCCGGGTCGCCGCGGTCGCCGACCTGGCCCCGTCATCATAGAGCGGGCGAACACCGGAATAGGTCCACACAATATCGGACGGTGTGACCGGCTTGTTGAAATATTCCGAAACCGCATCGCACAGATACTGTGCCTCGTCCGGTGTGCAGCTTGCCTTCGCCGGATCGCCTTCATGATCGGCGTCCGTTGTGCCGATCAGCGTGAACTCATATTCATAGGGAATGGCAAATACGACCCGCCCGTCGGCCTGCTGGAATAAATAGGCCCGGTCATGGTCGAACAGGCGCGGTACGACGACATGGCTGCCGCGTACAAGGCGAATCCGGTCAGCCGTATCAAGGCCGATCCGTTGCCGCAAAATTGTGTCGACCCAGGGGCCACCCGCATTAACCAGCCCCCGCGCAAGCACCGTCTCGCTCGCGCCATTGTCACCGGTGCTCAGGCTAATACGCCAGACATCGCCATCGCGCTCGGCCTGCTCGCAGCGGGTCCGGGTTCTGATATCTGCGCCCTGGCGCACCGCGTCACGGGCATTGAGGACAACCAGCCGGGAATCCTCCACCCAGCAATCGGAATATTCAAAGGCTCTCTTGTAGACATCCCGAATCGGCCGGCCCGCCGGATCGGAACGCAAATCAAGGCTGCGGGTACCAGGCAATATTTTCCGCCCACCCAGATGATCGTAGATGAACAGGCCGAGCCGCAGCAGCCAGGCTGGCCGCAGCCCCTTGTGGAGCGGCAACACAAACCGCATCGGCCAGGATATATGCGGCATCGCCCGCAACAGGACTTCGCGCTCGATCAACGCCTCGCGCACCAGCCGGAACTCGTAATATTCCAGATAACGCAGACCACCGTGGAACAGTTTCGTCGATACCGAAGATGTTGCCTGCGCCAGGTCGTCTTGTTCGACCAGTAAAACAACCAAACCACGCCCGGCCGCATCCCTGGCGATACCACACCCGTTGACGCCGCCACCGATGACAACCAGGTCATAGATATTGTCTTCAGCGCTTGTATTCATGTTCGTTTTTTCATGTTTGTATGTTGGCCATTTCACCAACACCATTGGCCATATCCAGCCCATCGGCAACGATGATTTCCACACCGTGAGCCCGGCAGATTGCAGCAAAACGCTCCGGCGGCGCAGCGTCGGTGACAAATGCAGTGATTTCAGGGATCTCGCATATGCGGACTGGCGCCGAGCGTTCGAATTTACTCGCATCGGCAACAAGAATTGTCTGCCGCGCATTATTGATAATCGCCCGCGCAACCGAGACTTCACGAATATCATAATCCAGCAACGCGCCGTCTTCATCCAGTGCGGAAGCGCCAACAACGGCGTAGTCGACCTTGAACTGGCGCATGAATTCCACGGCCGTCTCACCGATAATGCCACCATCAGACTGGCGCACCGTGCCCCCGGCGAGCACCAGGTCTTTCCGTGGTGATCCACTTAAAATATTGATAACATTGATGTTATTGGAAATCACGCTGAGATCGCGCCGATCGTAAAGGGCCCGCGCCACTTGTTCCGTCGTCGTGCCGATATTGATGATAAGGGAGCAGTTATCAGGAATAAGCCCGGCCGCGGCGACACCAATCCGTTGCTTGCCGAGCGAAGCAAGGTTCCGCCGCGTCTCGTAAGCAACATTGGATACACTGCGCGCCGGTACGGCCCCGCCATGCACCCGGGCCAGCAGGCCGCGGTTGCACAGATCATTCAGATCGCGGCGGATCGTTTGCGGCGTCACATCATAGGCGTTGGCCAATACATCGACCGAAACGCGTCCGCGGGTCCGTGCCACAGCCAGAATATCAGATTGTCTGGGAGTGAGTTCCATAAGCGATAGGTCCGGACAACAGTGTTCACTCAAATCATGGTCGGTATTCGCTTGACACGCAAGTTGTTTTCATACGAACATTAATCCGCACAATAATAAGCCGGTGCAAAAGGGAGAAACGCTCATGCGTAAGCAATTGCTTGCGGCCGTCGCGATAACGGCTGCTTTGGCATTTCAGGGTCCGGCGTGGGCCGGAATGGCTGAAGCCGAAAAATGGATTAACGACGAATTCCAACCATCCGTGCTCTCAAAGGACGAGCAAAAGGCGGAGATGGAATGGTTCATCAATGCTTCCAAGCCGTTCGCGGGATTGGAAGTCAATGTATTGTCGGAAGGCATTCCGACCCACACTTACGAATCTGAAACGCTGACCAAAGCGTTTGAAGAAATTACCGGGATCAAGGTCAATCACCAGATCCTCGGCGAAGGCGAAGTTGTCCAGGCTGTTCAGACGCAGATGCAGACGAACCGCAATCTCTACGACGCCTATGTCAATGATTCCGATCTGATCGGCACCCACTCGCGGCTGCAACTCGCGGTGAACCTGACGAAATGGATGGCTGGCGAAGGCAAGGACGTCACCCTGCCGACACTGGACCTTGGCGATTTCATGGGCACCCAGTTTACCACGGGCCCGGACGGCGATCTCTACCAGATGCCCGATCAGCAGTTCGCCAACCTCTACTGGTTCCGCAAGGACTGGTTCGATCGCAAAGACCTGCAAGACCAGTTCAAAGCCAAATACGGCTACGATCTTGGTGTTCCGGTCAACTGGTCGGCCTATGAAGATATTGCCGAATTCTTCTCCAAGGACGTGAAGGAAATCGACGGATCGACGATTTACGGCCACATGGATTACGGCAAGCGTGCGCCGGATCTTGGCTGGCGCATGACCGATGCCTGGCTTTCGATGGCCGGTGCCGGCAGTGTCGGTGAGCCCAATGGTATCCCGATTGACGAATGGGGCATCCGCATGGAAGCCGGTTCGTGCAACCCGGCAGGCGCCTCGGTGTCCCGTGGTGGTGCGGCAAACGGACCGGCAGCGGTCTATGCCATCCGCAAGTGGGATGAATGGCTGCGGGCGTTCGCACCTCCAGGTGCTGCGGACTATGACTTCTATCAGTCGCTTCCGGCGCTTTCACAAGGCAACGTGGCCCAGCAGATCTTCTGGTACACCGCCTTTACCGCCTCCATGGTTGCGCCAAAGTCTGACGGCAACAACACCGTCGATGATGATGGCAATCCGTTGTGGCGGATGGCGCCATCCCCGCATGGTCCCTATTGGTCCGAAGGCCAGAAGGTCGGCTATCAGGATGTGGGTTCCTGGACGATCCTCAAGTCGACACCGACCGATCGGGCGAAAGCCGCCTGGCTTTATGCACAGTTCGTCGTCTCCAAGACTGTCGACGTCCGCAAGTCCCATGTTGGTCTGACCTTCATCCGTGACTCATCGGTCAATCACGAGAGCTTTTCTGATCGTGCCTCAAAGCTTGGCGGTCTGGTCGAGTTTTACCGCTCCCCGGATCGGGTGCGCTGGTCACCGACAGGCATCAACGTGCCGGACTATCCGAAGCTGGCCCAAATTTGGTGGCAGCAGATCGGTGACGTGAACTCCGGTGCCTTTACACCGCAGCAGGCGATGGATCGCCTGGCCTCCGAAATGGATGTCACGATGGCCCGGATGCAGGCGGTTGACGAAGCTGCCAACATTTATGGCGGTTGCGGCCCCCGGCTTAACCCGGAAGTCGATCCCTCCGAATGGCTCGGCAAGCCCGATGGTCCCAAGGCCAAACTCGACAACGAAAAGCCGCAGGGCGAGACCGTCAATTATGACGAGCTGATCAAGCGCTGGGCTGCCAACTGATCTGTCAGCTAATCTGACGGATTGCCTGAATAAATCGGACGGGCGCGAAATCCGCGTCCGTCCACCTCTACGGAAATTCTTGATCTTAGCGGTCCGGAGGGATCAAGCTGCGCCATGGCACTGGAACTCAAAAACATAACAAAACGTGTCGGCGCCGATACGCATATCCACGAGACCAATCTTGTGCTGGCTGAAGACGGCTTCAACATCCTTCTTGGCACCACATTGTCAGGCAAGACGACGCTGATGCAAATGATGGCCGGCATCGACAAGCCAACCGGCGGCGAAATTTGGTTCGGCGGCAAAAATGTCACCGGAATGGCAGTGCAAAAGCGCAATGTGTCGATGGTCTATCAGCAGTTTATCAATTACTCCCATTTTACAATTTTCGAGAATATTGCCTCCCCGCTGCGGGTCGCAGGCCTTGCAAGGAGCGAAATCGCCGACCGGGTCGCCGCCGTTGCCGACTTGTTGAAACTCGGCCCGCTTCTGAAGCGCATGCCCAACGAACTGTCCGGCGGCCAGCAGCAGCGTACCGCCATGGCCCGCGCCCTGGTCAAGGACGCCGATCTGGTCCTGTTCGACGAGCCCCTCGCCAACCTCGACTACAAGCTGCGCGAGGAATTGCGCGACGAACTGCCGAAATTGTTTGCGGACCGCGATTGCACTGTCATCTATGCCACCACTGAGCCGGCCGAGGCCCTGCTTTTGGGCGGTCACACCGCACTGATGCATGAAGGCCGTGTTGTCCAGTACGGGCCGACATCGCAGATTTATCGCAATCCGGAAACGCTGCGGTCCGCGCAAGTCTTTTCCGATCCGCCGATCAATACTGCCGCCATCACCAAATCGGGCAATTCCATTACCCTTGCCAGCGGCCCGCAATGGGATATCGGCGACCAGCTGAGCGCACTTCCCGATGGGTCTTACACGATCGGACTGCGCCCGCACCATATTGAGCCAAAACAAGATGGTGGCACCGCCATTCCCATTTCTGGCAAGGTGCTGGTGACCGAGATTTCCGGCTCCGAAAGTGTCGTTCACTTCGAGATGGCTGGTCAGGCATGGGTTTCTCAGGCTCGCGGCATCCATTCGCTGGAAGTCGGCGAGGAAGCCACGCTCTATGCCGATGTCAGCCACGCGATATTCTTTGATAGCGCCGGCAATCTAATGGCCATTTAGGACGCAACGCTCATGGCCACCATCACTCTTGAAAATCTCAAGCACAGTTACATGCCAAACCCGTCCGCCGATCTGGACTGGGCTTTGAAGCAGCTGGATGTCGTTTGGGAAGACGGCGGCGCCTACGCGCTCCTGGGGCCATCAGGCTGTGGCAAGACCACGCTGTTGAATATCATCTCCGGACTGCTGACGCCGACAGAAGGCCGCATCCTGTTCGATGGCGAGGACGTAACTCACCTGCCGCCGGACCAGCGCCATATCGCCCAGGTTTTCCAGTTTCCGGTCATTTACGACACCATGACCGTCTACGATAATCTCGCCTTCCCGCTGCGCAACCGCAAGGTACCCGAGGCCGATGTCGATGCCCGTGTGCGCCAGATTGCCGAGATGTTGGAGCTAACCGATACGCTGAAACAGCGTGCCGCTGGACTGACTGCGGACGGAAAGCAAAAGATCTCGCTCGGCCGCGGCCTGGTGCGCTCCGATGTCAATGTCATCATGTTCGATGAGCCGCTGACGGTCATCGATCCGCATCTCAAATGGGTGCTGCGTTCCAAGATGAAGGAGTTGCATCGCGAGCTCTCCCGCACCATGATCTATGTGACCCACGATCAGACAGAAGCGCTGACAATTGCCGACCGGGTTGTGGTGATGGATCTGGGTGAAGTCGTCCAGATCGGCACGCCGGTGGAACTGTTCGAATATCCCAAGCACACGTTCGTCGGCCACTTTATCGGCTCGCCGGGCATGAATGTCATACCTTGCATTCTGGAGAACGGCGGCCCGTCGATCGGTGGCTACGCCATATCAACGACCAATGCCGGGGCGATTAACGGCGATAGCGGTCGCCTGGAAATCGGCATCCGGCCGGAATTTACCCGTTTTGCCGATGAGGGACTGCCGGTTGATATCGTCAAGGTCAGCGATGCCGGACGATATCGTATCGTCGACACCAGATTTGCCAATGAAACGATCAAACTACTGGTCGATGAAAATGTCAGCATCCCGGCCGACAGCGCCATGATCACCTTCGATCCGGCAATGACCCGGGTCTATCGTGACGGCTGGATAATCGAATGAGCGCCCGGCCATGAACAAAACCGTCAATCAAAAAGCCTGGTTCTTCGTCCTGCCGGTCATGGTGCTGGTCGCCTTCAATGCCATCATCCCGCTGATGACGGTGGTCAATTATTCCGTGCAGGAAACTTTCGGCGCCAATACCTTCTTTTGGGCCGGCCTGCGCTGGTTTGAGGAAGTCCTGACATCCGAACGCTTCCACGCCTCGCTCGGCCGGCAGCTGTTTTTCACCTTCACGATCCTGGCCATCGAGGTGCCGCTCGGCGTCGCCATTGCGCTCACCATGCCGCGCAAGGGGCCGTGGGTGTCCGTTTGTCTGGTGATGATGGCCTTGCCGCTGCTCATTCCGTGGAATGTCGTTGGCGCCATCTGGAACATTTTCGCCCTGCCCGATATCGGCCTGCTTGGCCGAACCCTCAACGGCTTGGGGTGGGATTACAACTTCACCCGCCATCCCAATGACGCCTGGTTTACCGTCATCCTGATGGATGTCTGGCACTGGACGTCGCTGGTGGTGCTGCTGGCTTATGCCGGTCTCGTCTCGATCCCCGACGCCTACTATCAGGCCGCCAAGATCGATGGCGCCAAGAGCTGGGCGATCTTCCGCTATATCCAGTTGCCAAAGATGAAGCGCGTGCTGACCATCGCCATCCTTTTACGCTTCATGGATTCGTTCAACATCTATACCGAGCCCTTCGTGCTGACCGGCGGTGGGCCCGGCAACACCACGACGCTTTTGTCGATTGATCTGGTCAAGATCGCGCTCGGCCAGTTCGATTTAGGGCCGGCCGCTGCCCTGTCGCTGATCTACTTCCTGATCATCCTCCTCATGAGTTGGATTTTCTACACGGTCATGACCCGCAACGAGGACCAATGATGAGACGCCTGACCTGGCTCGCGCCGACGCTCTACATTCTGTTCCTGATGCTGCCGATTTATTGGCTGCTGAACATGTCGTTCAAGACAACCAACGAGATCCTCGGCACGTTTTCCCTGTGGCCGCGTGAGTTCACCCTCGCCAACTATGCCACGATCTTCACCGATCCGACCTGGTATATGGGCTACGTCAATTCGATCATCTATGTGACCATTAATACGGCGCTGTCGGTCTGCGTGGCCCTGCCCGCCGCCTACGCCTTTTCGCGGTACCGCTTCATCGGCGACAAGCATCTGTTTTTCTGGCTTTTGACCAACCGCATGGCGCCAGCCGCCGTTTTCGCCCTGCCCTTCTTTCAGCTCTATTCCGCCATCGGCCTGTTCGACACCCATATCGCCGTGGCGCTGGCCCATACCCTGTTCAACATTCCGCTGGCGGTGTGGATTCTGGAAGGATTTATGTCCGGCGTGCCCAAGGAACTGGATGAAACCGCCTATGTTGACGGTTATTCGTTCCCGCGCTTCTTCATACGCATTTTCATCCCGACAATTGCCGCCGGCATCGGTGTTGCCGCGTTCTTCTGCTTCATGTTTTCATGGGTCGAGCTCTTGTTGGCCAAGACCCTGACCGCGGTGGCGGCCAAGCCGATCGCGGCGATCATGACCCGCACCGCCTCGACGTCCGGCTACGAACTGGGTCTTCTGGCCGCCGCCGGTTCCCTGACCATCATACCGGGCGCAATTGTCATCTATTTTGTCAGAAATCATATCGCCAAGGGTTTTGCCCTTGGCCGGGTCTGACGACACTGATTTGCTGGATCAGCAGATCAAACAAGGGAGCGTGACATGGGATTGAGTTGGATGGCGTGGACCTGGCCGACTGCCGCGTTCTTCGTGTTCATCGTCCTTTGCCTGGCCACCATGTCAGTGTGGGAATACTTCTCGCCAGGCGGCGCGCCCCGCCGGGGCATCCTTACCCTCGACACAACCCGCGGCGACAGGCTTTTCATCTCTTTGCTCGGCAGCGCCTATATCGCTCTGGCCTGGCTCTTCCTGTTGGGTTCACCCTTCTTGTGGGGCGCAGTGGTCCTTGGCGTCATCTGGGCGTTTTTCGTCTTTCGCTGGGTTTAATCCAGCCAGAAATTTATGCCTGATCCCGAATATACCGACGATCCCTTCCGCCATCTTCCCGAATTGAAGGGCAAGATCATCGACCCGGAAACGTCCAATTTCCGGGAACTTGATGTTGCGGCGATTGACCAGAGGATGGCCGACAACAGAATTGCCAATTGGCGGCGGCCCGATGCTGACCGCGAGGCAACTCGGGCAAATGCAATGGCCAACCGATGGGACAACGATCTTTGGGTATTCGCCTACGGATCGCTGATGTGGGATCCGGGCTTTTTGTTTTCCGAAATCCGTCACGCGGTTGCCGATGGCTACCGACGCAGTTTTTGCGTCCGTTCCACGCTGGGTCGCGGCTCACCGGAGAATCCCGGGCTGATGGCCGCGCTCGACAATGGCGGAACCTGTCAGGGGCTGGCCTACCGGATCGACAAGTCCATCATCGACAACGAATCCCGGGTTCTGTGGACCCGTGAAATGATAATCCACGCCTATGCCCCGGCATTTATTCCGCTCAGCACACCACAGGGCGACATAATTTCACTGGCTTTCGTGATGGATCACACCTCGCCCCACTACCTGCCCGGACTGAGCCACAACGAGACTGCCCGATACATCGCATCCGGTGTTGGCTTTCTGGGTCCGAACATTCAGTATCTGGAAAACCTCGCCACGCAGTTTGAAATCTTGGGCGTCCATGACGCGGACGTGGTTTCGCTGCACGAAAAATGCCAGGCGATTGCTAGATCAACCACTGACTAGAATAGGTTGATTGCGGGCACCGCACCCGCCACGCTGTCACCTGATCAACGCATGCGAGCTTGTCGCCTCATATCCGGTCATGGGCCGCCCGGCTTTGCAACAACTACAACTTCGCCGCTGGCGGCGGACCGGTAGGCCGCCTCGACAAGCCCATAGGTCTTCAAATTATCAGCGCCGCTGGTTTCGGGCTCAAACCTGCCAGCCAGCGCCGAAAGGGCATGGGCCTGAGTGTGGTAGACGCTGTCCTGTGCCACATGCCAGGGCTGCGAAGTCCAGGACCGGAGCGGTGTCGACACATCGTCGACCCGGCGCGTGCCATCGCTCGAAATCGCCAGCTGAAAATCCCGCGAAAGCTCAAGCGCGCGCCTGGTGCCTTCGATTGTCACCAGCGTCTGTGGAAACGGATCGGGAAGCAGGCGGCTCTCATAGGTGCAATCGACGACCGAAGTAGCGCCCGATACGTGGCCGACCATCATCGTCGCCATGTCCTCGCCTTTTACCCGCGGATCGATGCGCTGATGGCGCGAGACGATCGTTTCCACCTCGCCAAGGAAAAACCGCGCCAGATCGAGAACGTGAATACCAAGGTCAAGAACGATGAACCGTTCCTCGTCGAACAGATACGGCTGCCCGGTTTTCACATCATAGCCGGTGCGGAACGACAGGCGCGCCCACACCGGTTCGCCAATCTCGCCGCTGTCCAGCACCGCTTTCACCCGCCGCATCGGTTGCTGGAACCGAAAGTTTTCATGCACCATCAACATGACCTTGGCTTTTGCGCAGGCTTCCACCATCGCCTGGCAATCGGCTACCGTCGGGCCAAACGGCTTTTGCACGATGACCGGGATGCCTTCACTCGCACACAGTTCCACCAGCGCCCGGTGTGATCCCATCGTTGTGACAATATCAACGAGATCCGGCTTGACCGCCTTCAGCATCGTAGCGGCGTCGGTGTAAGTCGCACCAACTCCGAACTGAGCGCCTGCGGCCTCGGCTTTTTGTGAATCGAGATCGCAAACGGCAACAAGATCGGCGCCCTCAAGCTCCGACCAGGAATTGAGATGGTTGGATGAAAAGAACCCGCAGCCAATCACCGCGACCCGAACAGCATCCACAGTTTTCTCCCGCTTGAATTTTGCCCCATATCCCGCATACGCGATTGGTCAGTCGCGTCTTCATTCAACGCCTGTCTAGGCAAACTGTCCAATTGAAACAGCCGCTTGTCCTTTGTCATATTAACGCTAAGCTACTCTTGTTTTCGCGAGCAATCACGATTTGCACAACACGATTTTTGTGGCAGGAAATTCTGTCTTGCCACGGTAAAGACAGCGGATAAGTATGTGGGAATAACCGCCTAAAACCGGTGATCTTGCGAAAATGTAGACAACACTGGATCCGTGGGAGGACCAAAATGAAGAAATCAATGAATCGTATAGTGGCATCCGGCATCCTTGCCGCCTCAATGCTGGCCGGCAGCGCCAGCGCTCAGGACCTCGAACTTGCCACCTCCATGCCAAGCTTCGGGTTTCCCTTCTTTGTTCACATGCAGAAGGAACTGGAAGCCGAAGCCAAAGCGATTGGCGGCATTTCCCTGATTGTTTCCGACGGTCAGAACCAGACACCGAAGCAAACCGGTGATATGGAGGCGGCGATCATCAAGGGCGTCAACGGCATCATTATATCGCCGATTGACGCGGTGGCCATGGCGCCGGTTCTCCAGCAGGCCGTCGACGCCAATGTGCCGGTGATCACTATCGATCGCCGCGTTGAAGGTGTGCCGGGCATACTGGCCCATATCGGCGCCGACAACGTCAAGGGCGGCGAAGCCCAGGGCAACCTGATCGTCAAGTTGTTCCCCGATGGTGCCAAAGTCGTCAATTTGCAGGGCCAGCCCGGATCGAGCCCGGCGATCGACCGCAACAAGGGTGTTCACAACGTCCTCGACGGCATGGCCGACAAGTTTGAGTTTGTCGCCGAACAGACCGCCAACTTCGCCCGCGAAGAAGGCGCATCGGTAACCGAAGCCATTCTTGCCGGTCTCGCGAGCCCGCCGGACGTCATCGTCGCCGCCAATGACGATATGGCCCTGGGCGCGCTTCAGGTGACCCAGGAACGCGGTCTCAGCATCCCGATCATCGGCTTTGATGCCCTGCCGGAAGCGCTGGCCAGTGTCCGCGATGGCGGCCTTGCGGCAACCATCGAGCAGTTTCCAGGCGGCCAGAGCCGCGCCGCTGTTCAGGCGATGGTGAAGTTTCTGCGGGAAAACACCAAGCCGGACCCGTTGGTGCTGTTGATCCCGATTGCCATCACCAAGGACAATATCGCTGAAGGCGAGCGGCTGAGCGAAATTCAGTAGATCACAGTCACTGAACAGCCACTTGGCAGCCTCTGGGTAGGCGAATGAAATGAATGCGGGCCGGCCCTTCGCCGGCCCGCTTTTCAGGCTAGAATCAAGACCCCGAACAAATGCCCGGCTCTTGAGTCCCGGCAAATTGGGCAACTAATTAGCGAGATCTAGCGGGCATGGAAAATCAGCAACCGGAATTGCAGGACAATATCGCCGCGCCCAAACGCTATGATATCGTGAGTTTTGCGGCCAAATACGCCGCGCCCCTGTTCCTTCTCGCGCTAGTTATCGTTTTTGCGATTCTGGAACCGCGTTTTCTGCATCCGCTCAATCTTTTCAACATACTGCGTCAGGTCTCCATTGCCGGACTGGTGGCGATCGGCATGACCTTCGTCATCCTCACCGCCGGCATCGACTTGTCCGTCGGCTCCCTGATGGCGCTTGCCGGGCTGGTCGGCGCCTATGTCGCCAAGGGTGGACTGGCTGACCGCTTTGCCGTTGGCTCCAGCGTCGATGCAGGCAATCCGGCGCTTTTGGCCATGGCAGCGGCAATCGTCATTGGCATGATCGGCGGCGCCATACAGGGCACTGCGATCACGCGGCTGCGCGTACCACCATTCGTTGTTACGCTGGGCGGTCTCACGGCGTTTCGCGGCGCCGCGCTTCTTTTTTCCGGTGGCGGCCCGATCAGTGGTTTTGCACCCGATTATACTTGGTGGGGCCAAGGCAAGATCGGCTCGGTTCCGGTGCCGGTAATCATCTTTCTCGGGTTCGCGGTCATTGCTCATATCGTCCTGAAATATTCCCGCTTTGGCGTCCATGTCTTTGCCACAGGCGGCAACGCGGCGGCGGCTGACCTCAATGGCGTACCGACCCGGCGGATTATCTTTCTGGCCTACGTCATCATCGGCTTCTTCTGCGGCCTTGCCGGATTTTTGCTGTCCGCCCGGCTCAATTCGGCCGAGGCCGTCGCCGGGCTTGGCCTGGAACTCACTGTCATCGCCGCCGTGGTCATCGGCGGCACCAGTCTGTTCGGTGGTATCGGCAGCGTCTTCGGCACCATTGTCGGCGCCTGCCTGATCGGCGTGCTGACCAATGGCCTTGTCCTGCTCAACGTCTCATCTTTCGTCCAGCAGATCGTTATCGGTGTGATCCTCGTGTCCGCCGTGGCGTTCGATCAATACGCCGCCAAGCGCCGCCGGGCATAAAATCCCGGATTGTTGATCGGGCTACATCGCCGCAGGATCGCTTGTCGCCGACTGGCCTTGCACCTGATAGATCGAACCGGCCTGATCGGGTGGCGGTAGCGGCATGCGGACCGGCACATCGGCCAGCCGTGGCATGATCGTCGGTTCACCGCACAACATGCGGCTGTTGTATTCGTCCAGCGTGCCCATTTTCGTGGTCGAACCCATCACCGGAAACGCATCAGCGGCACTCATCTCGTAGAGCAATAGTTGCCGGTCGCGATCTGACTTATTGACGGCTGATCCGTGAACGATCCGTACATGATGCAGCGTGATCGAGCCACGCGGCCCGGTGAGCGCCACAGCGCCGGCCGGATCGATACCGGCGGCAGCCAGATCCATCGCGCCGGCAAACACGCCACCGTCATGGTGATCAAACACCGGCCCGCGGTGGCTGCCCGGTATCATCAAGAGCGGCCCATTGTCCGGCCCGGCATCATCCAGAAGCACGCCAACCGCCAGCAGATCATCATTGGTATGGGGGTAGAACGCCCAGTCCTGATGCCATTTGACCGCCGCGCCATAGCCGGCCGATTTCATGTTGAGTTTGGACGTATGCAGCCGGATATCAGGCCCGAGCAGATCGCGCGCCGGCGCCAGGATAGCATCGGACCGCATCAGTTCATCAAAGACCCGGTGATTCTGGTGAGGCAGTTTGATGCGGCGAATGCGCGGATCGTCCGGCCGGTGGCTGTCCTCAATATCGATCCGGTCGGTCGACTGGGTCAGCCCCACCGCCTCGGCGCGAAATTCTGCTATCGCCCCGTGGCAGGCTTCAATCACATCGTCTGATATCTGGCGTTCCAGAACCAGATAACCGTTTTCGCGGTAGAATTCGATCTGGGCCGCGCTAAGGACTTCCGCCATGCCGCACTCCATTCCTGCGCCGCGCCCGAAACGGACCCGGCAGGCGATAGTGGCCCTGATCGCCCCTGGCTACAAGAAGACGCTGATCAGGTTCGGCCAGATCAAAAGGACACTGAGCGCCAGCAGCTGGATGCAGATGAACGGCAGGAAGCCCTTGAAGATATCGGTCAGCGAGATATGCGGCGGCGCAACCGATTTCAGATAGAACGCCGCCGGCCCAAACGGTGGCGACAGGAAACTCACCTGCATGTTCATACAAAACACCACACCGAACCAGATCGCCACATGCTGAGGTTGAAGATGGCTCAGGAAGCCTATTTCCTCGACCGGCAAACGCAGCACGATCGGCAGGAATACCGGCATGATCAAAAGCACGATGCCGACCCAGTCCATGAACATGCCCAAAATCAGGAATACGAACATCATCACCAGGATAATGCCCATCGATGGCAAATCCGCGCCGACGATCAAATTGGCCACATAAGTCGGTCCGCCAACCAGCGTGTAGGAGGCCGCGAGCGCCGCCGCGCCAATGGTCACCCAGATAATAGTGCCGGTTGATTTCAGGGTCCGCATCAAGCTGTCCCACACCACATCAAAGGACATCTCACCCCGGATACATGTGATTACGAAGACCGCAATCACGCCCATTCCGGCTGCCTCGGTAATGCCGGTAATGCCGCCATATATCGAGCCAAGCACCACGCCGATGACAATAATCGGCGCCACCAGCCCTTTGCCCAACTGCCAGCCGCGCATTACGCGCTCACGCCGGAAAACCCCAAACATCAGAATAAGTGCCAATACCAGTGCACCGGCGATATAGGGAAAATCCGCAACCATGCCCAGCGGCACCGGGTCGACACCCTCAACAATCACATTGGCGCCAGTGACAGTGAAAAACAGGACCCTGACCAAAAGCAGAACACTGGTTCCGGCAACCAGGACCGAAAGAAATGCCGCAAACAGGGCAGATTTCTCGCCAAATTCCGGATCGTCCGGATCAGGCTCAGGCAAGGGCGCCTGATCCGGATTAAGTTGGGTACGTACAATTATGTAGATGATAAAAAACGAGGCAAGCATGAAGCCGGGTAAAAAGGCCGCGGTAAACAGCGCCTTGATCGATGTTTCGGTGATCAGGCCATAAAAAATCAACACGATCGATGGCGGGATCATCGTACCCAGCGAGCCACTGGCGCAGATCGT
The DNA here is from genome assembly GCA_964196155.1 of uncultured Polyangiaceae bacterium. Lineage (GTDB taxonomy): Bacteria > Pseudomonadota > Alphaproteobacteria > Rhizobiales > Afifellaceae > CAXMRP01. The sequence goes on along the minus strand of CAXMRP010000211.1, from coordinate 784 downwards.
GCCGATGGCCAGATTCTGATTGTATCCAAGCCGCAGCATCTGCGGCAGCGCGATCAGGCCCAACAACACCACTTCGCCGCCAATGATGCCGGACATCGCTGCCATGATAACGGCCATGATCGACGTGACGATGGCGATGCCGCCCCGGGTCCGCGACAGCCAGACATTGAGCGAGGAATACATGTCCTTGGCGATGCCCGACCGCTCCAATAAAGCAGCCATGAATATGAATAGCGGCACCGAAATCAGGACGTAGTTCGTCATTTGGCGGTAGATCGACTGACCCAGCACATTGAGCGGCCCTCGGCCAAAATCGCCAAAAAGGAGATCCGGGCCGAATTTCATCACCAGAACAGCCACAGCAAGAAAAGCCGAAGCAAAGCCGAGCGGCATGCCGATGGCCAGGAGAAAGAACATGGCCAAAAGCAACAAAATTGAGAGGGTGCCGATATCCATTCCGTCAGTCCTCGATGATTTTGCGGATGTCTTCGATCTCGCTCTCGTCAATATCGTCCATCGGCGTGTGGGATTCCGGCGCCTTGTGCCAGTCGGCAATCAGGTTGGACAGCGCCTGGATCGCCACCAGGCAGATAATAATCAGGATTCCGGGCTTGATGGTCGCTGGAATCGGGGGATCCCACGCTGTGCCAAAGGTCTCCATCCGCATAATTTTTGAGTAGGATTCATCAAATCCGCCCCAGACCAGCGACGTAGCAAACACCCAGATCAGGAACACCGAAAAAACGTCGCTGGCCTTGCGCAGCCAAAGCGGAAACATGTCGTA
>CAXMRP010000210.1:0-9447 GCA_964196155.1 uncultured Polyangiaceae bacterium | reverse complement strand
GCTCGTCGATATGGATCTGCGGCATCCGGCGCTGACCGAAATTTATGCCGAAGATTCTGAGAAAGGAATCGTCGAACTCGTCATGGGCGAGGCGCGGATTGCCGACGTCGTGCGAACGGAAACGGAAACCAATCTGCGATTCATACCGGCATCGCGATCCGATCTGATCAATCACACCGCGGAAGTCCTCGGCTCCGATAAAATCCGCGATTTCCTTGCTCAGGCCCGAAATGTTTTCGATTTGATCGTGATCGACTCCTCGCCACTGCTGCCCGTTACCGACGGCCGGGCGCTGTTGGGCGCAGTTGATGCGGCTGTGATGGTGGTATGCTGGGAGCGCACGAGCCGTGATGCGGTGCGCGCCTGCATGCGCCAGACATTTGGCCTTGAAGACAAGCTGGTCGGCGCCGTTCTCAGCCAGGTCGATGCTGAGAGAATACGCTATTACGACTATTACAAGAGCGGCTATTACGCTCGGGATTACCCTTATTACCACGCCGACCGCAAGGCCTAAGTCGCCCATCAGTCGGTTGGCCGACCGCATCGGACTGGTCTTTGCGGCCGTAACCGGTCTGTCGGCATTTCTTGCCGGCGTGACGATGATGACCAGCTTGTCATCGTCGTTCCGGACAGCTGAAATCTTCTATCAAAATCCCGTGGCAGGCTTCTCCGCTTGGCTGTTGGCCCTGCCGGAACCGGTCGATGCTGCCGACATTTCCGGCTCTGCTGACATCGGCGGTGCCGACGCGGGTCCGGATGAGGGCCGCGCAAGGGCGATCGCCGGCCGACTCCTGCTATTGCCGGTTTCGCCGAGGCGGGCGATCCTCTCAGCGATGATGAATGACCCATTCTGGTCCGGCCTTGCACGGTCGGAAGCTGACCGCCGGCGGTTCATCGCCGTGTCGTCACTGGGTCTGGATGAGGCCCTGAGAAGGGCGCCGCTCAGCGGCGCCATGTGGCTGGCAGCTGCCAAGCTGAGGACACTGCAGGACGGCTTTGACGCAAAGGCGGAGACCTATCTTCGCCGGTCCTATGTGCTGGCGCCGAAAGAAGCGGGGGTGGCGGCCGACCGACTCGCCTTTACCGGGTCGATCCGGCCGCTGCTCAGGGACGATTTTGACGCTGAATTTGAGCGTGACAGCCAAATTGTCTGCCAGACCGCGTTATCCAGGCATCGGGCTTTGTCACGTTTTCTCGTCCTGCCGGACTGTGATCGCCCATAGGAAACACTAAACTCTCCGTTGATTCGAATCGGCGACCCTTCGTGAGATTTCATGCCTGTTATTCTGATGGCGGCATCATGGTGTCTGGCTCTGACCGTCAACCTGGCGCCACTGGCTCTTGGCAGCAACCGGGCCCTGCCATGGGCGTACAATGCTGTCATCTGCGGCGCTATCGCCCTTACCGTAGCGATTTATTGCCTGGCGCGGCCGGCTAACGGCGCATCGATCCGTTTTGGTCCGATTATCCTGCCGATCGTGCTTTTTGCTGTCGTTCTTGGCTGGATCGGCGTGCAGATCAGCCCGGTCGGGGCGCAATTTTTTGGCGGCCATCCGGCCTGGGATTATGTGATCGGACCGGATGAATTGGGCGGACAGGGCGGATCGGGTGCCGGCGAGATCAAGGCTCGTTTAAGCGTGAACGCAGCTGAATCCGCCGCCGGCCTGATGCGGCTGGCGACATACGGTGCGGTGTTTTTCGCCGCGTTCATCCTCGCCCAGCGCGGTGTCATAGCGGGTATGCTGATCAAGGCCTTTCTGTTTTCAGCCGGATTCTATGCCTTTTACGGACTCTTCAGGTTTGCCTTTCGCTGGGAGAAGATCCTTTGGTTCGACGTGGAGTCTGAAGGGTATCTGACGTCGGCGTTCATCAACCGCAACAGTGCCGCGACCTATTTCGGCCTGGCAAGCGTTGCCGGGGCGGCGGTTTTGCTGCGCCAGATCCGGCGCGAGCGATTTGGCCAGGAAGGTCATAGTTTCCGCTACCGCATCTTGTCGTTGCTTGCCGCGATCTCGGCGCGATTCGGTGTCGCCATCGTGGCGTTTATTCTGCCGCTGACAGCCTTGCTGATGACGGCCTCGCGCGGTGGCATCCTGGCCACTTTGACCGGACTTGCCGCGTTGCTCGTCCTGTCTGCTATCAGGCGGTCGTCAACGGGCGGTGGATCGGCGCGGTTCGCCGGTCTGATCGGTATCGCGATCCTGTCCATTACGGTTTTTCAGATGTCCGGCGCCCGTTTTGCGGACCGGCTCGCTGTGACAAGCGAGCAGGCACAGAGCCGGCTGAATGTTTATGAAACAACATACCAGGCAATCAAGGATAACGCATTGCTGGGCACCGGCTATGGAACCTTCCAGGACATTTATCCCCTCTATCGAAATGAAGTGCCCTATAGCCGGTTTGTCTGGGACAAGGCCCATAATGACTATCTTGAACTCATGCTCGGGCTGGGGGTTCCGGCGGCGCTGGTTTTTCTGCTCAGTGTGGCGTTCGTCCTCGCGATTGTGTTGCGCGGCTATTTCCGGCGCCGCAGAAACTCGATTTATCCGGGCATCGCCGTTGCTGCCACCATCGTTCTTGCGGTTCACGCGCTCGCCGATTTCAGTGCGCAGATTCAGGCAGTTGCGATGGCCTATACGATGATCCTGGGCATCGGCGCAGCGCAGTCGCACAGCCGTTCAAGTTTAACGTGACGGGTCGAAATCAGGGCATTTTCAGGAATATTGTGTCCCGAATCAGTAAAATCAGGGTAATCCCTCAGGGGAGCTTATGAATTCATCTCGCGAAGACATGACCACCGGATTGCACTCCGGTCAGCGCTGGTTCGCCGTGCACAGCCGGCCGCAGCGTGAGGCGGGTGCACTCGCCCAGCTTCAGTTCCAGGGGTTTCGTGTGTTCATGCCGGGTCGCTGGAAAACCGTGCGGCATGCCCGCAAGTTGAAAACCGTCCGGGCGCCGCTTTTTCCTCGCTATCTGTTCGTGGCGCTTGATCCTGGTCGCGACCGCTGGCGTAACATCAACGGCACGTTTGGCGTTAGCGGACTTGTGATGGCAGACGAAAGGCCGCTTCCGGTGCCTTGTGGTGTGGTCGAAAAGTTCATGGCGTTAACGGATAACAAGGGCATCATACGCTTTGATTCGAAACTTGCCGAAGGACAGCCGGTACGTCTTCTCAAAGGGCCGTTTTCGGAGTTGGTCGGCGAGCTTGAGCAGGTTGACGATGCGGGACGCGTACGCATCTTGCTCACGGTGATGGGGGGGCAGGTTCCCGTCTGGTCGGAGACCGATTCAATTGCGCCGGCAGCTTAGTGGCGCAAATGGTATCGGCTGGCAGACGCGATCTTGCCGTAACGGAGATAGGCCGGATGTTATGTCACCCGGAGTGCGGTAGCTTGAGCAGCCTGCGCAACACCACTTGCGCGGAAACCAAAGCGTATTTGGGACAGCCAGCTGACGGATGACGATGATCGAACCTTTTCGACTTGCTCATCAGCATCTTTTCGCCGTCGTTCTTTGCGGTGGTACCGGCGCTCGCCTGTGGCCGCTCAGCCGGCATGAATTTCCCAAACAGTTCGTGCCGATTGGTGGCGACCACAGTCTTCTGGAGAAGACTCTGGTGCGTGCCCGGCTGTTGGCGCCGGACGAACGGGTGCTGTGCGTTACCAGCGAGGCGCACCGGTTTTTGACCCAGGATACGCTGGACGCTCTGGGGATCGATGCCAAATTGCTGTTGGAGCCGGCGCCGCGCAACACCGCACCGGCGCTCGGCTGCGCGGCGCTGTGGGCGCTTTCGGTCGATCGCGATGCGGTTCTGGCCTGTCTGCCGGCCGATCACCACATCGCCGACGACGATGCTTTTGCGCGCGTCGTCGGTGAAGCGGTGCCGGCGGCGGAAGCCGGCTGGTGGATGACGCTCGGCGTAACGCCGGATCATGCCTCGACGGCCTATGGATATATCGCCGTGGGCGCCGGACTGGGCGATGGGCTCGCCGGACGCCGGGCGATGCGGTTCATCGAAAAACCGGATCGCGAGGCTGCAACGCAACTGATCGCCGACGGCCATTTGTGGAATGCCGGCATTTTCGTCGTGCGGGCCGACGCATTGCTGGCGTCGCTGGCGCGGTATGCGCCAGCGGTTCTGGATGCCTGCAGGAATGCAATGGCCGGCCTTGCCGCCGACGGCCGGTTTTTGCGCATGGACGGACAAGCGATATCGGCCAGTCCGGCGATCTCGATTGACTATGCCGTGCTGGAAAGCCACGACCGGATTGGCGTCCTGCCCTTTGCCGGTTCATGGAGTGATGTCGGGTCGTGGAATGCGGTTGCCGAGGTCGCGGCGGCGCCATCGCCGGACGACGGTCGCGGCAATAGGGGCGAGGGCGATATCCGCCTCGTTGATTGCCACAACAGCTATGTTTACAGCCCGGACCGTCTCACCGTAGCGCTCGGCCTTGACGACCTGGTCGTCATCGACACGCCTGATGCGCTGCTGGTGGCGCACAAAGACAAAGCCGAAGACGTTCGCGGCGTCGTTGATGCGTTGAAGAGCGAGGGGCGCGCCGAAGCGCTGGTTCACCGGCGCGTAGCCCGGCCCTGGGGCAGTTTTGAAAGCGTCGATCGCGGCGAGCGGTTCCAGGTCAAGCGCATTACCGTCAAGCCCGGCGCCAGCTTGTCGCTGCAATATCACCGGCACCGGGCCGAACACTGGATTGTCGTTAACGGTACGGCGCAGGTGACCTGCGATAAAAACGTTTTCATCTTGTCGGCGAATGAGAGCACCTACATCCCCTGCGGCTCCGTCCACCGGCTGGAAAATCCGGGCGAGGACCTGCTGGAGCTGATCGAAGTCCAATCCGGATCCTATCTCGGCGAAGACGACATCGTCCGCCTTGAGGACAATTACGGCCGCCTGGCGGATAAAGCGGCCAGGAACAGCCCAAACGTGCAAGAGGTGGTTGGAGGAGGCGACGTCGATCCGGCGGCGGTCGCGCTGGCAAAACGGATCGGCCCAGGCTGATATGGTCCCGTTCTCCACCTCCAGGCAAGAGCGACCGGCCGGGTTTGGCCGCACCTTTACGCTGCGGTCCGGTATCGCGCGGCTGGCAGCACGGATGCGCTTCCAGCTGCTTGTCGGATTGCTGTTCGCGGTGATCCTGCCGGCATTCATACGCTGGCATTTCAATATTATCGGGAACCAGGACACCGTTGCCAACAACACGCTGATCGGTTCCGCCATTGCCGTGATCATCGGCTATGTGATTGTGCGCAAGTTTGCTGCCTTCCCCGGCGTCCAGGCAATTTCCTATGTGCTGCCGGCATTCCTGACCGCCTACGGGATTTTGATTGCGGTCTTCTTTTTTGTCCGTATCGACTATTCTCGCTATCAGGTTCTCGCCAGTTTTGTCCTGGCGGTTATCTGGTTCATTAGTGTGCTCTCCCTGGAGCGCCGCGTTCGCCGCGATCGGTTTGCCGTCCTGCCGTTCGGGGACACCCGTGATCTTCTGGCCTACGAGATGGTCGACTGGATGGTGCTCAGAACGCCCGTTCGCGTGCCGAACGAAGCGAATGGCGTTGTCGCTGACCTGCGCTCCGACCTGCCGCCTGAATGGGAGAAGTTTCTTGCCCGGTGCGCATTGGACAGCCTGCCGGTATACCATATCAAGCAGGCGTGTGAATCGCTGACCGGGCGGGTGCAGATCGAGTACCTTTCGGAAAACAGCCTCGGTTCGTTGCTGCCGTCATCGATATATGCGCGGCTGAAGCGAATGATCGATTTTGTTGCAGCGGTCGCGGCTTTGCCGCTGATCATGCCGGTCGGTCTTATTGCAGCGCTTGCGATCAAACTCGACAGCCGCGGATCTGCCCTGTTTAAGCAAGTGCGGATGGGTTATCGCGGCAAGGTCTTCACGATCTACAAATTTCGGACAATGAGTGCGGAAAGTGACCAGGGGAGCAAGTTTACCGAGGGCGATGATCCGCGTGTGACCCGCGTCGGTCGGGTCCTGAGGCGCTACCGGATCGATGAACTGCCGCAGATCATCAATATCCTAAAGGGGGAGATGAGCTGGATCGGGCCGCGGCCGGAGGCCTTGCCATTGTCGCACTGGTATGAGCGCGAAATCCCGTTTTACAGTTACCGCCATATTGTCCGGCCGGGGATTACCGGCTGGGCGCAGGTGCAACAGGGCTATGCGGCAAAGATCCGCGCCGTGACGGACAAGCTCCATTACGATTTCTATTACGTCAAATATTTCTCCGCTTGGCTCGATGTCCTGATTGTCATGAAAACAGTGCGGACGGTACTGACCGGCTATGGGGCGCGGTAAGGCGGCATGGGCGTGAAGACTGCTTTGATCACCGGTGTCACCGGTCAGGATGGCGCCTACCTGGCTGAGCTGCTCTTGCAAAAGGGGTATGTCGTCCACGGCGTGAAGCGGCGTTCGGCATCTTTCAACACCAGCCGTATCGAACATCTTTATCAGGACCCGCACGAGCCCGATCAGCGTTTCGTGCTCCACTATGGCGATATGACCGATGCCACAAATCTGATCCGTCTGGTGCAGGAAACGCAACCTGACGAAATTTACAATCTCGCCGCCCAGAGCCATGTGCAGGTTAGTTTTGAAACGGCGGAATATACCGCCAATGCCGATGCGCTGGGGACACTGAGGCTGCTTGAGGCTATCCGCCTGCTTAAACTGGATGAGAAATCGCGATTTTACCAGGCTTCGACATCGGAGCTTTACGGCAAGGCCCAGGAAGTGCCGCAATCGGAGACGACGCCATTTTATCCGCGCAGTCCCTACGCCGTCGCCAAGCTTTATGCCTACTGGATCACGGTCAACTACCGGGAAGCCTACGGGCTGCATGCCTCCAACGGCATATTGTTCAATCATGAAAGCCCGATCCGCGGCGAGACATTCGTGACGCGCAAGATCACACGGGCGGTCGCCGCCATAGATATTGGCTTTCAGGACCGGCTTTATCTCGGCAATCTCGACGCGCGGCGCGACTGGGGCCATGCGCGTGATTATGTCGATGGCATGTGGCGTATCTTGCAGCAGGATGCGCCGGACGATTATGTGCTGGCGACCGGCGAAATGCACAGCGTCCGCGAATTCGTTGAAGCCGCGTTTGCCGAGACGGGTGTAAAACTTTCCTGGGGCGGCTCGGGCGCTGATGAGAAAGGCGTCGATGATGCGAGCGGTCGCGTGCTGGTGGAGATCGACCCACGCTACTTCCGGCCAACGGAGGTAGAACAGCTTATCGGCAATCCGGCCAAGGCGTATGAGCGGCTGGGCTGGCGCCACACGACCAATTTTTCAGATCTGGTCAGCGAGATGGTGCGCGAGGATCTGAAGGTGATGGCGCAAGAGCAGTCAGAGCGCAATCGTGACTGATCCGGCCTTTATGCTCGCCGGTAAACGCGTCTGGGTGGCCGGTCATCGCGGCATGGTGGGCGCTGCGTTGCTGCGCCGACTGGCCAGCGAGGACTGCGAGATTCTGACCGTCGACCGCCAGACGGCCGATCTGCGGCGGCAGGATGAAACCGAAGCGTGGATTGCTGCGGCGAGACCGGATGTCGTGTTGCTGGCGGCGGCAACGGTCGGTGGGATCATCGCCAATCGCGACAATCCGGGGACGTTTCTCTATGACAATTTGATGATCGCGGCGAATGTCATGGAGGCGTCCCGCCGCACCGGCGCCCAAAAGCTTGTTTTTCTCGGCTCAAGCTGCATCTATCCCAGGCACGCGCCGCAGCCGATCCCGGAAGATGCACTTTTGTCGGGACCGCTGGAGCCAACCAATGAAAGCTATTCGGTGGCAAAGATCGCCGGCATCAAGCTGGCGGAAGCCTATCGGCGGCAATATGGCTGCCGGTTCATTTCCGCACAGCCGGCCAATCTTTACGGGCCCGGCGACAATTTCGACCTGGAAACGAGCCATGTCCTGCCGGCGCTGATGCGCAAAGCGCATGACGCCAAGGTTTCCGGCGCTCGGTCTATGCAAGTCTGGGGATCGGGCACGCCGAAACGGGAATTTCTGCATGTCGATGATCTCGCCGATGCGCTGGTCTTCCTCACCACGAATTATGACCAGCCCGAAAGCATCAATATCGGCACCGGCGATGATCTGACGATCGGCGAATTGGCGATGCTTGTTTCTGAGGTCGTCGGATTTGCCGGTGACCTCGTTTTCGATGACTCCAAGCCGGACGGGACGCCGCGCAAGCTGGTTGATGTATCGCGGCTGCACGATCTCGGCTGGCGCCATTCCATAAAGCTGAAGGACGGTCTCGCGGCAACCTATCGCTGGCTTTTGGACCATGCCGGCGATGCTCGCGGCCTCAACCTTAAACAAGCATCGTGAACCAGGCGCACCGTCAAGCCTGCAGGCCTTGAGAACCATTCGATGAAAGTCGTCTCTTGAAAATCTCAATCGTCACCATCGCCTATAATTCTGCCGCAACGATCGGCCATGTCTTTGAGTCGTTTGGTGCGCAGGGCCATCGCGACAGCGAGCTTGTTCTGGTCGATGGTGGTTCCAGCGATGACACGGTGGCGATTGCCCGGCGGTTCGACGATCCGCGGATCCGGATAATCAGCGAGCCGGACAACGGCATCTACGATGCCATGAACAAGGGGCTCTGCCTTTTTACCGGGGATGCGGTCGGTTTTCTAAATTCCGATGATCGCTTTCACGGCACAAATGCCCTGACAGCGATTGCCGAGGGTCTGGCTGACGCCGATATCGTCTATGGCGACCTTGACGTTGTACGCGATCATGACAGCGGCGGGCGGGTGCGCCGGTGGCGCAGTTCTGATTTTCGGCCGGGCAGTTTCCGGCGCGGCTGGATGGCGGCGCATCCGACATTTTATGTCCACCGCAAGGTTGTGGAGGCGGTCGGTGGTTTCGATGAGAGCCTGACGATCGCGGCCGATTATGATTTCATGCTGCGTTGCTTTGAGACGCAGGGCTTCAGCGCCCGCCGCATCGACCGGGTGCTGGTCGACATGATGGCTGGTGGCGCCAGCCAGGGTAGTCTCCGTGCTTACCTGCGCCACAATCTGGAATCGCTGCAGGCGCGGCGCAAATGGCTGGGCGCCGGACCGGTGGATTTCGCCCTGTTCGCCAAACCGGCGCGCAAGGGGGTGCAGTGGTTTTAGGCGTGCCGGAACACGGAATGGGCCAGCGGCTGTGAACCTTCAAAAGCTGCCTTATCTTGCGCGTGGGCTGGCGAGGGTGGCAACTATGCCTGTCTGTCCCAATTGCGACTCGCGGGTGTCGGAGATCGTCGACCGGAAGTTTCTTGTAACGGCGTTGCGGCGCTGCGGCGAGTGTATGCTGCAGTTTCGCGTGCCGACGGATGATGAAGCTTTTAACGAGCGCTTTTACAATCTGTTCTATCAGCAAGGCATGACGACCGAAATTCCCTCCGCCGCGGAG
>CAXMRP010000209.1:0-7761 GCA_964196155.1 uncultured Polyangiaceae bacterium | reverse complement strand
CCGGAACTGCGCTGGGTCATCAGCCTTGGCGAGGAACCGAGCGCCGGCATGCTCAATTTCCCAGAAATAGCCAAACGCGTCGACGCAGCATCACGTGATCGCCTGGACGCCTTGCAGTCTCGCCTGCAGTTCTACGATCCGATCAATATCCAGTTCACCAGCGGTACGACAGGCACGCCCAAGGCTGCCACCCTGAGCCACCATAATATCGTCAACAATGCCTTCTTCGTCGGCCGCCAGATGGCTTTTGGCCCTGAAGACCGGCTCTGCATCCCCGTGCCGATGTATCATTGTTTCGGCATGGTGCTGGGCACGTTGTGCTGCGTAACCCACGGTGCGACGGCCGTTTTTGCCGCCGAAAGCTTCGATCCGCTTGCCGTTCTGGAGGCGATCCAGGCCGAGCGCTGCACGGCGCTGCACGGCGTGCCGACCATGTTCATTGCCGCGCTCGACGTTCCGGAGTTTGACGAATTTGATCTCAGCGGCCTGCGAACCGGGATTATGGCCGGGGCACCCTGTCCGGTGGAACTGATGAAGCGCGTCATTTCAAAGATGCATCTTGACCAGGTCACCATCGCCTACGGCATGACCGAGACGGGACCGGTCAGCACTCAGACCTCGGTCGACGATCCGTTTGAACGGCGTGTCGAAACCGTCGGCCGGGTGCTTCCGCATATTGAAATCAAGATCGCCGACGAGGACAACCGCATCGTTCCGCGCGGCCAGCCGGGCGAGCTGAAAACCCGTGGCTATTGCGTGATGTCGAAATATTGGGGCGATCGCGAACGCACAACGCAAGCAATCGACGAAGCCCGCTGGATCGCCAGCGGCGACATCGCCGTCATGGACGAAGAAGGCTATTGCCAGATCGTCGGGCGCATCAAGGACATGCTGATCCGTGGTGGCGAGAACATCTATCCGCGCGAGATCGAGGAGTTTCTCTACCAGCATCCCAAGATCGACGAGGCGGAGGTCATCGGCGTGCCGGATCCCAAATTCGGCGAGGAAGTCTGCGCCTGGATCAAGCTGAAAGAGGGAGAAGAGGCGAGCGAACAGGAAATCAGGGCGTTCTGCCAGGACAAGCTCGCCCACTTCAAGATCCCGCGTTTCATCCGCTTTGTGAAGGACTTCCCGATGACCGTCACCGGCAAGGTGCAAAAATATAAAATGCGGGAAATCATGGCCAAGGAGTTGCAGATTGACGGATAAAACCAGACTTGGGGCGGCGAAAATCGGCAAGACCCATGCCATTCTGCGGTATCTGCGGCCGGACGGAACGGCAATCGGCGGGCTTCCTGGTTTCGCCGGCGATCGCAAGGAGATGGCCGCGCTTTACCGGCTGATGGTCCTGACGCGGAGCTTCGACGAGCAGGCGATCGCCCTGCAACGCACGGGGCGTCTTGGCACCTATGCCTCCTCATTGGGCCAGGAGGCCGTCGCGGTCGCCGCTGCGACAGCAATGCGACCGGATGACATCCTGTTGCCGACGTTTCGCGAACACGGCGCCCAAATCGCCCGCGGCGTGACGCTGACAGAGCTGTTTCTGTATTGGGGCGGTGATGAACGCGGCAGCAACTTTGACGGACCGCGCGAAGATTTCCCGGTCAGCATCCCCGTCGCCAGTCACATACCGCACGCGGTCGGCGCGGCATTGGCGTTCAAGATGCGCAAGCAGAAACGCGCCGCGCTTTGCATCTTCGGAGACGGCGCGACGTCGAAGGGCGATTTCTATGAAGCCTTGAATGTCGCCGGCGTCTGGCAGGTGCCATGCGTTTTTCTGATCAGCAACAATCAATGGGCCATCTCTGTTCCGCGAGCCGCGCAGACACGATCTGATACACTCGCCATCAAGGGCGTTGCCGCCGGGGTCCAGGGCGTTCAGGTCGACGGCAACGACGCCGTCGCGGTGCGCGAGGTTGTCGGGGAAGCGCTGGAAAAGGCCCGCAATGACCACGAGCCGAGCCTGATTGAGGCCGTCACCTATCGGCTTGGCGACCACACGACCGTTGATGACGCGAGCAGCTACCGGGACGACGCGGAGGTCAGCGAGCATTGGAAGGAAGAACCGATCGCCCGGTTGCGCGCCTTTCTGACAGCCGAACACGGCTGGTCGAAGGACGAAGAGGAAGAGTTGCTGACCGACTTAAGGGGCGAGGTCGATGCGGCGGTCGAGGTCTATCTTGCGACTGATGCACAAGAGCCCGCGGCGATGTTCGACCATCTTTATGCATCATTGCCGTTGGCGCTGGCTGACCAGCGTGCGGAGCTGGCTGGCAAGGATGGCGGCGATGGCTGAGCTCTCGATGGTTGAGGCGCTCAATCTTGGACTTGCGCGCGCAATGGCAGACGACGAGACGGTTCTCGTCCTCGGCGAGGATATCGGCCGGGACGGTGGTGTTTTTGGCGTCACCGACGGACTGATCGATCGCTTCGGCCCCGAGCGCGTCCGCGACACGCCACTCGCCGAAGCGATGATCGCCGGCATTTCGGTCGGTCTCGCAGCGCAGCATATGCGGCCGGTGGCAGAAATCCAGTTCATGGGGTTTCTCTATCCGGCCATCGACCAACTGGTGAATCATGCCTCGCGTCTTCGCACCCGCACTCGCGGACGGCTGACCTGTCCGATGGTTCTGCGGGCGCCCTTTGGCGGCGGCATCCACGCACCCGAACATCATTCGGAAAGCATGGAAGCCATGCTGGCCCATATACCGGGTCTGCGCGTTGTCATCCCGTCTTCGCCGGCGCGGGCCTATGGCCTGCTGCTGGCGGCGATCCGTGATTCCGATCCGGTGGTGTTTTTAGAGCCGAAGCGGCTCTATCGGGCCCCGCGGGAAGAGGTTGCGGACAGCGGCGAAGCCTTGCCGCTCGATCAGCCCTTCGTACTGCGCGACGGTGACGACATGACGCTGGTCACGTGGGGGGCGATGGTCAAGGAAACACTGGAAGTCGCCGAACGGCTCGCCGCAGACGGCACGCAATGCACCGTCATCGACGTTGCGACGCTGAAACCGCTGGAAATGGCCCCGATCTTGGAGTCCGTTGGCCGCAACGGTCGCTGCGTTATCGTTCACGAGGCGCCACTGACCGGAGGATTTGGTGGTGAGATTGCTGCGCGGCTTGCCGATCAAGGCCTGTTGGGCCTGCTGGCTCCGGTGACGCGCGTTGCCGGCTACGATTCCGTCATGCCGCTGCCGCGCCAGGAAGAGCTCTACATGCCGTCGGTCAACCGCATTCTGGCAGCGGTGGAGCGGGTGATGAGCTACGCATGACCATTTTCAAGCTTCCCGATCTGGGCGAAGGGCTGGCCGATGCCGAGATCGTCACCTGGCATGTCGGCGCCGGCGACCATGTCACTGCCAATCAGCCTCTCCTGGCGGTCGAAACGGACAAGGCGGTGGTTGAGATACCGTCACCGCAATCGGGTCGGATCAAATGTCTGCACGCCGAGATCGGCGATATCGTCAAGGTCGGCATGCCGCTCGTCGAGTTTGAAACGCAAGCCGTTGCGGATAGCGGCGCGATTGTTGGCGAACTGGAAAAGGCGACGGCGAAGGCTCCCAAGCCGGAGTCTTCAACCGAGCCGGACCGCGGCGTCAAGGCGGCCCCGGCGGTGCGTGCTTTGGCGAAAAAACTGACTGTCGATTTGGCCACTGTGAAGCCGGGAGGTAAGCGCGGCGAGATCACCAGGGCGGATGTCGAGATGGCCTCAGCCGGCGGTGCGGATGATTGGCAACCCTTGCGACGGCTGCGTCGGACGATGGCTAAGAACATGGCAATTTCCGGTACCAGCGTCGTGCCTGCGACGGTGATCGATGAAGCCTGTCTGGCGGTTTGGTCAGATACCACGCCGGTTATGGCGCGCCTAGTCCGTGCCATCGTTGCCGGTTGCCGGACCGAAGGAGCGCTTAACACCTGGTACGACGAGACGCGAAACAGCCGTTTGCTGCACCGGGAAGTGGACCTCGGCATCGCGGTCGATATGCCAGATGGGCTGCTCGTGCCGGTCTTGCGAAATGCCGGATGCCTTGACCTTTCGGGGATCGAAAAGGCTCTGGCGGCGCTTGTGGAGTCGGCACGAAACCGGTCTGCGCCTCCGAAAGCCTTTAAGGATGCAACCATCACGCTGTCCGATTTCGGGCCGATTGGTGGGCGTTTCGCAACGCTCGTTATCGTGCCGCCGCAGGTTGCGATCCTTGGTGCCGGAAGGATCACGCCAAAACCGCTGGTCGAAGGCGGAAATACCGTCGAGAAGCCGTTTCTTCCGCTTTCCCTGACCTTCGATCATCGCGTTGTAACGGGAGGCGAAGCAGCGCGGTTTCTCGCGGCCGTGATCGCCGACCTGGAATCGGCGGACTGAGGCGCCATCAAGCAGGAGACAGGCGATGACCGATGCAGTCTTTCGATTTGCCGACGATCTTGGTCCGCAAAAGGTCGTCCATATCTGCGAGCCGGGCCTCAATCTGCGGGCAATTCTTGTCGTCGACAACGTGGCGGCGGGGCCATCGATCGGCGGCACGCGCATGGCACCCGACGTCAGTCTTGAAGAATGCGTTCGCCTGGCGCGCGCCATGACCTTGAAGAACGCCGCGGCCGGATTGCCGCACGGCGGCGGCAAGTCGGTGATCTTTGCCGATCCCTCCATGCCCGCGCCCGAGAAGGAACAGGTCATGCGCGCCTTCGCCTGCGCGATCGGCGAAATTGCCGACTATATTCCCGGTCCCGACATGGGCACCGATGAGCACTGTATGGGCTGGGTAAAGGACGAGATCGGCCGTGCGGCCGGCCTGCCGCGCGAGATCGGCGGTATTCCGCTCGACGAGATCGGTGCCACGGGCTTCGGCCTCGCCGTGGCAGCCGAGGTGGCCAAGGACTATTGCGGTCTCGACCTGAAAGGCGCCCGCGTCGCGATCCAGGGCTTTGGCGCGGTCGGCAGGCACGCGGCGCGCTTCCTCGCTAAGCAGGGGGCGGTTCTGGTCGCCGCTGCCGATTCCACCGGTACGCTCGCCGACCCGAACGGTCTGAACATTGAGGCGCTCATCAAACTGAAAGGCAACGGCAAACGGCTCAGCGACGCGGTTGACGGCGAAAAACGCGATCGCGAGGCGATCGTCGGCATCGACTGCGACATCTGGATTCCGGCGGCCCGCCCCGACGTATTGCATGATGAGAATGTCGAACAGGTCAAGGCCAGGATCATCCTTGAGGGCGCGAACATCCCTGCGACCGAGGCGGCGGAGCGCCGCTTGCACGAACGCGGCGTGTTGGTGGTACCCGATTTCATCGCCAATGCCGGCGGCGTGATTTGCGCCGCAGTCGAGTTCCACGGCGGCTCTGAGGCCGCCGCCTTTGAGGCAATCGAGGAAAAAATTACGCGCAACACAAGGGAGGTGTTGGAGGCGATGAAGACCTCAGGCGCACAGCCGCGGGACGCAGCAATAGAGCTTGCCGAAAAGCGCGTCCGCAAGGCCATGTCGATGCGCCGGTGGTCGTCCGGGACTCGGCAGCGATAGAACCACGCCGCGGCGGGCAACCTGTCGGACGCGGACAGGTAGTCCTTGTGGACCGTTCATCGCGGAAAGTGACGCTCGATGCGATCGAAGGCTTTGTTGATCATGTTTTCGGCGACGCAAAAAGCCATTCTGACATGGTGCTCACCGGCCGCGCCGAACGCCGTGCCGGGCGTGACGCAAACGCGCGCCTCTTCCAACAGCTTGATCGAGAAGTCCTGCGATGTCTTGTGGGCCGTGACAATACGGGGAAAGACATAATACGCGCCTTCCGGCTTTACGTAGTCGAAGACATGGGGCACGCGGTCGAGACGTTCGCAGATCAGATCCCGCCGGTGTCCAAGAATCTTTTCGAATGCGCCGACATGTGCAGGGCCTTCGCTTAACGCAATCAAACCGGCGACCTGCGAAATACGGGGGGCGCAGATGACGGTGGCATCATGGACTTTCAGGACCTGCCTTTTCAGTTCTTCCGGCACAACCATATAGCCCAGCCGCCAGCCACTCATCGCGTGAGACTTGGAAAAGGTGAAAAGATACGCAACGTGGCCGCTGAATTCCGGCACTGAGGCCAGGTTGAAATATCGCAACCGGTTCTCATAGGTAAAGTGGTGATACGGATCGTCAAGCAGGATGAGCAGGCCGTGGTTCAGGGCAATGTTGCCGATCCCGCGCAACTGGTCTTCGGCGAAGATCTTGCCCGTCGGATTTGACGGCGTCACCAGGACGATCGCCCTAGTCCTTTGTGTGATAAGCCCGGGAAGAGTTTCCAGGTCGAGTTCCCAGCCCGCGCCCTCATCCAGCGGCCAGGGGACAGGCACACCATTACACAACCGGATCTGCTGAATGTGAGAGGAAAATCCCGGATCGGTGACGATGACCTCGTCTCCCGGATCGATGGTCGTATGGAACAAGGCGTTCATGCCTTGCATGTTGCCAGCGGTGACAATGACGTTGCGATCGCCGTCGACGACAACGCCCGTCGCCCTGAAGTGCTCATCGGCGACGGCGGCGCGCAGCTCCGGCAATCCGTCGGGCAGCGCATATTTACCGATATCCGGATCGCCTTCGAGCCGCCGTTCGACGCCTTGCCGGATATGGTCGGGCGTCCTGAAAGACGGCAAACCCCAGGTGAGCGATGCGACGTCTTCGATTTTCGACGCGCGCATCGCCATTTCCTTGATCCCGGAAATCGCAATGTCTTTCGCGCGTTGTGAGACCGCGGGAAGCTTGTCTTGAGTCTTTTTCTGCATATCCATCAAAATCGCTGCCCCTATCGATCCGGTTTGTCTGCCGGACGTGGCTGGACGCTTCTCGTTTGCGAGGTGCGGTTGTTTACAGAGTATCCGACTTCGCTGTCAGCCCAAATCTTGTTTCCAGATACCGATTGGCAAGACGCGGGGCTGACGGCATTTTTTCGCATTACCTCAAGCCGCTCCTCGTCGAGGATTAATCGCCTTCTGGCGGCGCTATTCTGGCTTGTCTTTTTGATGCCGGTCAATGCGTGTCCGATCGGGCGCAACTACGGTGGCGTTCGTTCACCGAACCGGGATAACGCCCATGAAGGAGAAAATCGCAAAGCTCATCGAACGGTTTCCCAACCACGAGAAAATCATCAAGGCCTTGGGCGGCAGCAACGCGCGGTACCAGGACTTGTTGCGCGACCATCACGACGTGCATCGCCGACTTGCCAGCGCCGAGACATACGGAGATCCGGCAAGAAAGGCCGATCTGGAGAGCCGTTACCGGAACCTTGAAGAGGAACTCATTCGGCTCATCCAGGGCTACCCGATGGCCTAGGGAAAACCGCCGCATGGGATGGACGCTGGTGCGGTCCTATTGCGCCGACACCTGCTCTATCCCTTCCTTGGTGAAGATCACGCGCTCGCGCGCAAGGTCTGGCTCGCCGCAATGGGCAAGCACTGAGGCGCGCGCCGCGTCGCGCAACGCTACTGCCGCTTTAAAGCCCTCTCCCTCAGGCATTAACGCCTCGCCGACGTGGATCGACAGGCGGCCCCTGCGCGGGAACCATTGGCCACCGCGCAGGATCGACCGCGAGCCCCTTATTGCAATCGGCGTAACCGCCACTCCGGCCTCGACAGCCACCATGAACGCGCCAAGGCGAAATTCCAGCAGGCCGGGCATGCGGGTGAGCGTACCTTCGGCAAAAAACACCGGCCGCTCGCCGGCGCGCGTCAATGCTGCAAGCTGCTCGACCTCTTCCAGGCCCGCCTTGGGTTCGGCGCGTTCGGTA
>CAXMRP010000208.1:0-10534 GCA_964196155.1 uncultured Polyangiaceae bacterium | reverse complement strand
TGATTTGAACTCCGCCGATGTCCATGCCCGAGTTGTGATGACATTGCTGATCGAGCCTGAGGCGGCAGCAGCCATTGCACTGTCGGTGTCATGCTGGCCGCATGGATAGCGCCGGAGATATGAACCTAAGAACGCAGTTACGACTCGTTTCTTGGTTCTTGAGTTCCGAATAGAATATCGTCAGCCGTAGCCAGCTTCTCGATCCTGGAATGCACCTCATTCACGCGTATCTCTCCATCGTCAGGGGCACCAGCCATCTCACGCCCCGATGGGTCCTGAGTGTCCGTAGAAATCGGAGGCAAGCCCGATCCACCAAACTGCGAGTTTACGACCGCAATGCGGTCAAGACGTGCACGGGATGTCTTCTGCTTCAGTTCAATGCGGTCGTCGAATTTCACGCCGACAGCGCGGCCTCGCCGCCAGCGGATTCTGGCGGTTGTTTCCACGCCATATTCGGGTATTCGAATTCGAACCTTCCCCGGCAGGCTCACATCTTCATAGACAGTTATCCTGGCACCGGTCGGGGATATATCGTGCAAGCCGCCAATTACCGACGGGACTCCTTTCCCTGGCAAAATCTCCGCAGATTCGTAAACTTCGATCCGCTCAGGGCGCGATACATTCCGCCATCGTGGCCAATGTCCAATACCAATGTTCATCGTCTGACCTCGCATGTAAAATCTCGTTATCTGCCGGGAATAGTAGCGAAGAGGAATTGTTAAAAATAGAATCAAACCATCGGAAAATTGCGGTGAACAGTCAGCGGTCGTTAACTCTGACCGTTCGCCCCCACCCGCGCCATTTCCATCAGATAGCCGAGCATACCCAGATCCTCATGCTCACTGGCCATACGGATCAGGTTTTCCAGTGATGCCGCGATAAAGGCGCCATTGGACTGTCGGCTGTCGGAGCCTTGCTGGCCAAATGGATAGCGCCGGAAATACAGCGGTAGTTCCAGATGCAGATTGAGGGTGCGAAATGTCGCCGCGCATTTTCGGACACCACACGGACACGGCTATTTTCATCCGTGTCCGTTTTTCCGCTAAGTCATTGAAAACTCTGGTGAGCCCTGACGGGCTCGAACCGTCGACCTACTGATTAAAAGTCAGTTGCTCTACCAACTGAGCTAAGGGCTCCAGAATTGGCGCGGAACCTATGCAAGCAGCCCGCGCCGGTCAAGCACCGATCGGGGCTTGGTTACCTGTTTTTTCCCCGGTGCCTCGACCGGCGGGAAAAGGTCGCCAGAACGACCCCCGGCAGTACCAGCGCAATCCCGACAAAATGAAAGAGCGCCAGCCGTTCCGATAAAAACACCACCGCCAGACCAACGCCATAGATCGGCAACCCATACATGGCAATACCGGTGATCGAGGGCCCGAACTTGCGCACGCAGATCTGGTAGCTGGAAAAACTCAGGATAGAGGGAAAGACGATGATGGCGGCGATCGACAGCCAGGCCTGCGCGCCATGGGGAAAGGTCCGCACGATCGCGATCTCGATGATGGCTGCGGGAAAAAGCACGATGGCGCCGCACGATACGATGAGGAAAAACAATGGCAGTGTGCCGATTGCCTCAAACGATTTGCGTTTCAGGATGACCGAATATAGTGCCCAGGAAAAGGCCGCAAACAGGATCAGCGCATCGCCGGAATTGAACCGGAACCGGGTCAGTTGATCGAAATCGCCGCGAAAGACGATGACCATCACACCCAGGAACGACAGCCCGATCCCGGCTATCTGCCGCCAACCCAGCGGCACTTTGCGGAACAGGCGCTCCAGAATGAGGATCTGCACAGTCAACGTGGTGTAGATCAGCGCCGCATTGCTGGTGGTGGTCATGCCGAGCGCGACATAGACCAGGCCGCCGCAAATCCCCATGCCCAGAAAGCCAAGCAACAGCAATTCGCGGGCCAGTGCCAGCAAGTTCACCGGGTTCTTGCGTAAAAGCGGCAGCGCCAAGGGGGCCAGAATGAGCGCCGACCCGAACCAGCGCAAAAACGCCAACGTCCACGGCTCAACGGTGCCGGCCACCGCCCGCCCCAAAACCAGATTGGACGAAAACAGCAACGGCATGATCACAAGCAGCGCATAATCACGCACAGTGTGATTGGGTTGGTTCATGCGATTCGCTTTGCGGCGTTGTGCGGAAACCGGGTACATGGCGGCATTGGTTGCCGGCAAACTGGCGGTATCTGAAGTGACTGAAAAACGGCACAAGTGACTGGGTGGCGGTATGCCGGGTAACGGATTGCTGGGTAACGGATTGAATAGGGCAAGACAATGAACGAGCGCACCTGTCTGGCAATTATCCTGGCGGCGGGCCAGGGCACGCGCATGAAATCCGCCTTGCCCAAGGTCCTGCACACCATCGGCGGCCTGACCCTTGTCGGCCACGTCGCCACACGCATGGCCGCCATCTCGGATGCCAAATTGGCGCTGGTGATCGGCAAGGGACAGGAGCTAATCGCTGACGCGGTGCGGAAAATTTCACCGACCGCGTCTGTTCACATTCAGGACGAACAACACGGCACCGCCCACGCGGTCCTGGCCGCGCGCTCCGCGATCGAGGAGGGTTATGACGACATCCTTGTGGTGTTCGGTGATACTCCCTTTGTCACCGACGAGACCATCGCCCGGTTGCGCGCCGGCATCGCCGAAGGCGCCGCGGTGACTGTCGCCGGCATGGAACCGGACGATCCCGCCGCCTATGGCCGGATGATCACCGACGGCGACGATCTGCTGGCCATTCGCGAATTCCGCGATGCCAGCGCCAGCGAGCGCGAAATTACCTTGTGCAATGGCGGCCTGATGGCCATCGACGGCACCGTTGCCCTGGAATTGTTGACCCAGATCGGCAACGACAACGACCAGAACGAATATTATCTGCCGGTGGTGGTGGAAGTCGCAGTCAAGGCCGGCCACAGTGCCGGCTGGGTTGCCGTGGAGGAAGCCGAAATACTGGGCATCAACGACCGTGCCCAGTTGGCCGATGCCGAAAGCCGCTTCCAAACCGCCCGCCGGCAACAGGCGCTGGCCGATGGCGTCGGCATGATCGCACCCGAAACGGTCTATTTCTCTCACGACACGCAGCTCGCCGCCGATGTGATGATCGAGGCAAACGTGATTTTCGCGCCGGGGGTGCGCGTGGAAGCCGGCGCCATCATCCGGGCTTTTTCCCATCTGGAGGGCGCGGCGGTCGCCACCGGTGCCATCGTCGGCCCGTTTGCCCGGTTGCGGCCCGGCGCGAAAATTGGCCCCAAGGCCAGGGTCGGCAATTTTTCCGAAGTCAAGAATGCCGATGTCGGACCCGGCGCCAAGGTCAATCATCTGAGCTATGTCGGCGACGCCACCATCGGCGCGCGCGCCAATATTGGCGCCGGCACCATCACCTGCAATTATGATGGCTACGCCAAGTACCGCACCATCATCGGCGAGGGTGCGTTCATCGGCTCCAATTCCGCGCTGATCGCGCCGGTCACGGTGGGAAAGGGCGCCTATATCGCCTCCGGCAGCGTTATCACCGGCGATGTTTCAGACGATGCGTTGGCCATCGGCCGCGGCCGTCAGGTCGAAAAACCCGGCCGCGCCAGAACCATGCGTGAACGTGCCGGCCAGAAAAAACAGGCCAGGAATTAACCGGCTGCCCGAATTTGGGCTGCGCCAACGGCCAAAAACCGCCAATATCGCCGCCGGGACATCGCTGCCGTTATATTTTGATACCGGAATTGATTTTCCTCAGGCCCGATGCGTCGGGCATGGCATCTGAATTCACGCGTCGGCAGCACGATATCGGGGAGACCAAGCATGTGCGGGATTGTTGGCATACTGGACAATCGGCCGGCAGCGCCACTGCTTCTGGACGCCCTGAAGCGGCTGGAATATCGCGGCTATGATTCAGCCGGCATTGCCACGCTGGAGGACGGCCGGCTGGCCCGTCGCCGCGCCGAAGGCAAACTTGTCAATCTTGCGGCCCGGCTTGAGTCTGAACCCCTGAACGGCACCAGCGGCATCGGTCATACCCGCTGGGCAACCCATGGCGCGCCGACCGAGCGCAACGCCCATCCCCATGCCGCAGACCGGGTGGCCGTCGTCCACAACGGCATTATCGAGAATTTTCAGGACCTGCGCAGCGAAATCCGCGCCGCCGGCCGCACCCTGGAAACCGACACCGACACCGAGGTAATCGCCCATCTGGTCGCCATGGCGCTGGATGCTGGAAAATCACCCATCGACGCCTTTTCCGCGACACTGGAGAAATTGACCGGCGCCTTTGCGCTGGCCGTTCTGATCGATGGCGAGGCGGACCTTCTGCTCGCCGCCCGGCGTGGCAGCCCGCTGGCCATCGGCCACGGTGACGGCGCCATGTTCCTGGGTTCCGACGCCATCGCGCTGGCCCCGTTCACCAATCGCCTCAGCTATCTGGAAGACGGCGACTGGGCGGTGATCACCCATGACAGCGTCACTATCCGCACCGAGGCCGGCGATATCGTCGAGCGCCCGCTGGTCCACGCGGTGGCCTCCTCGCAAATGGTCGACAAGGGCAGCCACCGCCATTTCATGGCCAAGGAAATTCACGAGCAGCCGGAAGTCGTCGCCCACACCTTTGGCCATTATCTCGATTTCGCCGCCAGCAAGGTCGCTTTCCCCGATGCCGGCGCTCCCGATTTCACCAACTGCGATCGCATGGTCATCTCCGCCTGCGGCACCGCATACCTGTCCGGCCTGATCGCCAAATACTGGTTTGAGCGCATCGCCGGCATTGGTGTCGATGTCGATATCGCTTCCGAATTCCGCTACCGCGAGCCGCCGCTGGTCAGCGGTGGCAAGGCGCTGTTCATCTCCCAGTCCGGCGAGACCGCCGACACTTTGGCGGCGCTGCGCCATTGTCGGGAAAATGGCCAGTCGCCGATCTCGATCGTCAATGTGCCATCCTCGACAATCGCCCGGGAATCCGACGTGGTGCTGCCGACGCTGGCCGGCCCGGAAATCGGCGTCGCCTCGACCAAGGCCTTCACCTGCCAGTTGGCAGTGTTGTTCTCATTGGCGCTGCTCGCTGCCAAACAGCGGGGCCGGCTCGAAGCGGCCGAGGAAGCCCGGCTGGTTCGGGCCGCCCTGTCGGTGCCGGGTCTGTTGGCCCAGGCGCTGCATCTTGAAGGGCGAATTGAAATCCTCGCCCGCGAACTCGCCCGCGCCCGTCATGTTCTCTACATCGGCCGCGGCACCAGCTATCCGCTGGCTCTTGAAGGCGCGCTCAAGCTCAAGGAAATTTCCTATATTCACGCCGAGGGTTATCCCGCCGGCGAACTGAAACACGGTCCGATCGCGCTGATCGACGAAGACCTGCCGGTCATTGTCATCGCGCCGCGCGATGCGATATTTGAGAAGACCGTGTCCAACGTTCAGGAAGTGGCGGCCCGCGGCGGCAAGCTGATCATGCTGACCGATGCTGTCGGGGCTGAATCAGTTGGTGTGGACACCATCGACACCATCATCCTGCCTGACATGCCGCCGGAAATAGCGCCGATCGTCTACGCCCTGCCGGTTCAGCTTATGGCCTATCATACGGCAATTGTGATGGGGACAGACGTTGACCAGCCGCGAAATCTGGCTAAATCGGTCACGGTAGAGTAGGCAATTGTGAGAGCAAGAACGCCCGGACTGTCAGGACACCCCCGACAGCACCACCGCGTTCGGCAAGTGGATCATGTCGACAGATCTGAACAACCAGCAGGATGACCCCAGACCACCGCGCCGGCGCTCGGCGGCACGGACCCGGATTCGCAACTATTTCCTGACCGGTCTGGTTGTCGCCGCACCGATCTCGATCACGCTTTTCCTGACATGGTCTTTCGTCAGCTGGGTCGATGGCTGGGTCAAGCCGCTGATCCCCGATGTCTACAATCCCGACAATTACCTGCCGTTTTCGCTACCCGGCGTCGGTCTGGTCTTTGCGATCTTCATCCTGACCATGCTCGGATTTCTGACTGCCAATCTCGTCGGCCGGACCGTCGTCTCTATCGGCGAGCGGATGCTCGACCGCATGCCGCTGGTGCGCAATCTTTATCGCGGTCTGAAACAGATTTTCCAGACGGCGCTGTCGGAATCCAGCCACTCCTTTAAAAAAGCCGGCCTGATGGAATATCCGCGCAAAGGGCTGTGGTCGATTGTCTTCATTTCCACCGAGGCCAAGGGCGAAGTCCGCGCCAAGATGCAGGATGCCGGCAAGGATGTGGTCAGCGTCTTCCTGCCGACCACCCCCAATCCGACGTCCGGCTATCTGCTGTTTGTCCCCAAGGACGATCTCATCATCCTCGACATGAGCGTCGAAGACGCCGCCAAGCTGGTGATTTCCGCCGGCCTGGTGACGCCGGCTTACCAGTCGGAGTTGCAGGATCTGGCAGATGCGGCACGGTCTGGTGACGGCGACGGCCCGGCCAGCGTACGAACGGCGGCGGAATAACCGGGCCGGTTTCCAGTCAGCCGTGGCGCATCAGCCGCACCGCGTCGTCGCGCCCGAACAGATAGAGCAACAGCCGCAAATGCTCGGCCCGATCGCTGACAAAATCCGGGTCGCGATCAAGGATCAGCCGGGCATCGTCCCGGGCAATTTCCAGCAGTTCGGCATGTTCGGCCGGCTGCGCAATCCGGAACCCCGGCATCCCTGACTGTTTGGTGCCGAGCAGATCGCCTTCGCCGCGCAGCCGCAGATCTTCCTCGGCGATTGCAAACCCGTCATCGCTTTCGCGCAGGATCGAAAGCCGCGCCCGGGCGATCTCGCCGAGCGGCGGCTTGAACAGCAACAGGCAGTGGGAGGGTTTTTCGCCCCGGCCAACCCGGCCGCGCAACTGGTGCAACTGGGCAAGACCGAACCGCTCGGTGTGCTCGATCACCATGATCGTCGCATCGGACACATCGACCCCGACCTCGACTACCGTCGTGGCGACCAGCAAGGAAATGGTGCCATCGCGAAAGGCAGCCATCACGGCATCTTTTTCCGCCGCTTTCATCCGCCCGTGGACGAGACCAACCTTGTCGCCAAACCGGTCTTTCAACGCCGCGTAGCGGTCTTCGGCTGAAGTGAGGTCAACCAATTCGGATTCCGCCACCAGCGGGCAGATCCAGTAGGCCTTTTCGCCCGCCTCAATTGCCGCACCGATGCGGGCGACCGTTTCATCGAGCCTGTCCAGCGACACCGAATGGGTGCCGATCGGTCGCCGCCCGGCAGGCTTTTCGGTGAGTTGCGTCACATCCATGTCGCCATAAAACGTCAGAACCAGCGTGCGCGGGATCGGCGTGGCGGTCATGAATAAAAGGTCCGGGTGCTGGCCCTTGGCCGCCAGCGCCAATCGCTGGTGGACGCCAAAGCGGTGCTGCTCGTCGACGATCACCAGCCCGAGGTCGGCAAACTCGATGCCCGACTGGAACAGTGCATGGGTGCCGATGACGATTTTTCCTTCGCCAGATTGCAGCGCCGCCAACACCGGCGCGCGATCACGCTCGCGACCCTTGCCGGTCAACAGATGCACGCTCAGACCTGCGGCGTGGGCCAGCGGCGCAATCGTTTCATAATGTTGACGCGCCAGCAGTTCGGTCGGCGCCATCAGCGCTGCCTGCGCCCCGGATTCCGCCACATCAGCCATCGCCAGAAGCGCCACCACGGTCTTGCCCGAGCCGACATCGCCCTGCAAAAGCCGTACCATGCGGCCGTTTCCGGCAAGATCGCCGGATATCTCGCGCACCGCCGCGTCCTGGGAACCGGTCAGCCGGAAGGGCAGGGCGGCAGCCACCTTTTCGCGCAAGGTGCCGGAGAACGCCCGGGCGTGGCCCGATTGCGGAATGATCGACCGCCGCACCAGATGCAGCGCCAACTGGCTGGCCAGCAATTCGTCATAGGCGACGCGCTGGTGCGCAAGATTGACCTTGGTTCCTTCAGAAAGTGTCGGATGGTGTAGCTGGCGAAGCGCCGTGGCAAAATCCGGCCAACTTCGTTGTTCAAGCAGCGCTTCGTCTTGCCAGTCCGGCAACGCGGGCAGAGCATTGAGCGCCCCGTCGATGGCCCGCCGCAGAATTTTTGACGAAAGCCCCGCCGTCAGACCATAGATTGGCTCAACCAGCGGCAATTCATCGGCCTGCGCCAGCGGCACCACATAATCGGGGTGCACAATCTGCGGTCGCCCGTTGAACCATTCCACCCGGCCGCTGACCAGCCGCTCCTCGCCGACCGGCAACAGCTTGGCCAGCCAGTCGCCGCGTGCGTGAAAATAAATCAGCTGGATACTGCCGGTCTCATCCGAAAGCGTAAAACGATCCGGCACCTTGCTGCCGCGCGGCGAGGGATCATGCCGGTCAACCCGGGCCTGAAGGGTCACAATGCCGGGTTCAAGCGGCAGATCGCCGATATTCGGGCGCTTGCTGCGGTCAATCAGCCCGTGCGGCAGGTGAAACAACAGATCGCGCACCAGCGGCGGACCGCCAGCCGTATCCAGGAGCCGCTCCAGCGCCTCCTCCACTTTGGGGCCGACCCCGGCCAGCGACCGGGCCGGTGCAAACAGCGGATCAAGACGGGACGGGCGCATGACGGGTTCGCATCAAGTGGCAAGGAATATCACCCGCAATCCTGCCACGGCGCGCACGGCCATGACACCCCACTTTGTGCGTCACCCGTCGGCTTTTTGTCAGGGGAAGCCAGTGCCATTCTTGACATACACCGCCCATATCGAAAGAACGCTCCGGGATGATCACACCATGACCGGAACCAACCGCACCAGCGCCGGGCTGGACAGCCGCCGCAAGCGCGTTCTGTTCCGGGCCTGGCATCGCGGCACCCGCGAACTCGATCTGCTGCTCGGCGGCTATGCTGACCACCATGTTGCCACCATGAAGGACGCGGATCTGGCCGCAATTGAGACACTGATGGATGTCCCCGATACCCAACTCTACGACTGGCTCATCGGCAACGCCCCGGTGCCGGCGATCCATGACACGCCGCTGTTTCGCGGTTTGATCGTCTGGCACGAGGAACGTGGCGGGGCGGCCCGGCCATGATCGCCCGCCCGCTCCCCAAAACCGGCCTGCCGGCAATGCTGACCGGCACCGGCCAGCGGATGCTCGGCGGCGTACCCGACGGGCTGGAGGGGCAGGCGCTTGCCCGGCTGCTGGACAAGCCGCCGGCAAATGGCGATGGGACGGGCGGCCCGCTGATTTACATCGCCCAGGACGCCGGCCGGATCGAGGCGATCCAGCGCTCGCTGGCGTTTTTCGCCCCCCACATCGACACCCTCGTCCTGCCGGCCTGGGATTGCCTGGCCTATGACCGGGTCTCGCCCAATATCGATGTCGCCGCCCGCCGCGCCGCAGCGCTCGCCCGGCTTGAGCCTCAGGCGGCGCACGCTCTGCCGCCGGTCCTCCTGACTACCGCCAATGCGGTGCTGCAAAAGTTTCCCGATCCGCAGGCCATCGCCGGGCGCAGTCTTACCGCTACTGCCGGCGGTGTGTTCGATCGCGAACGGCTGATCGACTGGCTGGAGAAAAACGGTTTCGCCCGCACGCCGACAGTGCGCGATGTCGGCGAATATGCGGTGCGCGGCGGTATTGTCGACCTGTACGCACCGGGCACCGGCACGCCGCTGCGGCTTGATTTCTTCGGTGACACGCTCGAGTCGATCCGGCCGTTTGATCCCGCCGATCAGCGCACCACCGGGCTAATGCCGACCATTACGCTGGCGCCGGCCAGCGAAATTGCCATCGACGAAGGGTCAATCGAACGCTTCCGCCACAATTACCGCTCAGCCTTCGGCGCGGTGACCGATGAGGATGCCCTGTATGCCGCGATCAGCGAGGGGCGGCGATTTGCCGGCATGGAGCACTGGCTGCCTTTCTTCCACGAGCGCCTGACCGATCTGCTGGAAATTTTTCCCCGCTCGCCGGTCATTCTCGATCCGCTGCTGCCGGAAACCCTTGCCGAGCGCCAGGCGCGCATTGCCGATCACTATCAGGCCCGCCGCGAGGCGATGGGGCAGGATTCTGGTGGCAGTTCGATCGGCGGTGCATCCTACAAGCCGATCCCGCCGGATACGCTTTTTATCATGGAAAACGAGTGGGCCACCCGGCTGGCTGATCGGGCGGCGGTCTACTTATCGCCCTTCGTCCCGACCGATAGCGACAGCCGCAACAGCCACGATCTGGGTGGCCGCACCGGCCGCTCCTTTGCTGCTGAGCGCGCCGCCGGCAACATTAACGTCTTTGATGTTCTGGCGACCCATATCGGCGAACTGCGTAACGATGGCCGCAAGGTCATTCTGGCCGCGTGGAGCGACGGCGCCGCCGACCGCATGGCGCATGTGCTGGCCGATCACGGCATCGAACCCGTTGTACCTGTTGCAAGTTTTGCCGGTGCCGGCGATCTTGGTCCCGGCGCAACCGGTCTGGCTGTGCTGCCGCTGGAATCCGGTTTCGTCACCGATGAACTTGCCGTCATCGGCGATCAGGATATCCTCGGCGACCGGCTGGTGCGCTCACCGTCCAGACGCAAGCG
>CAXMRP010000207.1:0-9782 GCA_964196155.1 uncultured Polyangiaceae bacterium | reverse complement strand
CCGACGAGACGGCGACCGCCATGTTCATGACATCGGCGCCGAGGCGTTTGCCGGCCAGTTCAAACGATGACTGGGTGCGGGTGGAGGCCTCGAAAAACAGATTGATCTGGGTGCGGCCGCGCAGCACCGCCTTTTTCTTTTCGATTTGCCGGGATACCCCGACAGCCGCATCGGCCAGATCGAGCAGCGCACCGATCTCGATCGCTGTCAGGCCATCAATGCCCAACAGGTGCCGATTGGTGAAAGTCGGGGTCGAATTTTTCGACGGGGTGGATAAAGAAGCCATCAAAAACGGGGCTATAGGCAAAAACGTCCTTTGCCGCAACAGTGCTAGCATGTTTTGCAATAGCTATAGAGATTCGTAAGAGAGTTTGATGACCGGCAGCACCCACGACGTTTTCAACCAGTCACCGCCTTATGGCGGCAACAATCTGTTTTCGTCCGATCCGATGCTGGATGGCGCGGCGGCCGGTTTTCCCGATGCGGTGCGCCGGGATCTGGCGGATGTCGGTCAGTTCTGGGGCAGCGCCGATGCACGCGGGCTGGCGCGGCTGGCCAATCAGAACCTGCCGGAACTCAGGCGTTACGATGCCAACGGCCGCCGCCGCGATCAGGTGGAGTTGCATCCGGCCTATCATGCGCTGATGCGGCGCTCGGTGGCCGGTGGCCTGCACTGTTCGGTGTGGGACGATGATCAGGGCGGCACCCGGCACCGGGCCCGGGCGGCGCGGCTGTTCATGACCGCCCAGACCGAGAGCGGCCATCTGTGTCCGATGACCATGACCCACGCCTCGGTGGCCAGCTTGCGCCACGGGCCGGATTTGTTCGTCCAGTGGCTGCCCCGGGTGTTGTCGCGCACCTATGACCGGGCGTTTCGCCCGGCGGCGGACAAGCGCGGCGCGACAATCGGCATGGGCATGACCGAAAAGCAGGGCGGCACCGATGTGCGCGCCAATACCAGTGTTGCCGAGCCCACCGGCGAGGACGGCTTTTACAAGATCACCGGCCACAAATGGTTCATGTCGGCGCCGATGTCGGATGCGTTTTTGGTGCTGGCCCGCACCGGCGAGGCGCTCAGCCTGTTCCTGATGCCGAGATTTCTGCCAGACGGCTCGGTCAATGCCATCCGGCTTGAGCAGCTGAAGGACAAACTGGGCAACCGCTCCAATGCCTCGGCAGAAGTGGAATTTGACGGCGCCGGGGCATTTCTGGTCGGCGAAGAAGGGCGGGGGATCGCCACCATATTGGAGATGGCGACGTTGACGCGGGTTGACTGCGCGGTGGCGTCGGCCGGGCTGATGCGGACCGGGCTGGCCGAGGCGGTGCATCACTGCCGGCATCGGCAGGTGTCGGGCGTGCCGCTGATCGACCAGCCGCTGATGACCCGGGTGCTGGCCGACATGGCGCTCGATCAGGCCGGCGCCTTTGCGCTGACCATGCGGCTTGCCGAAGCCTACGACATGATGACCGACCGGCCCGAGGAGGCGGCGTTTGCGCGGCTGATGACGCCGGCGGCAAAATATTGGGTGTGCAAGAGCGCGCCGGCATTCCTGTACGAGGCAATGGAGTGCCTCGGCGGCAATGGCTATGTGGAGGAAAGCGCCCTGCCGCGGCACTATCGCGAAGCGCCGGTCAACGCGATCTGGGAAGGCTCGGGCAATGTCATGTGTCTGGATCTGTTGCGGGCGATCGAGCGCGATCCGGCGCTGCTGGACGCGGTTGGCGGCATTTTTGCGCAGGAGATGGGTCCCGGTGCCGATGCGGCGGTCAACGTGCTGAAGGCGGCGGCCTCGGTCTCGGCGCAGGACGAGGGCTCGGCGCGTGTGCTGGCCGAACAATTGGCGCTGACGGGCGCGGCGGCGGCGCTGCGCCGGGACTATCCGCCGGTATTTGCCGACGCCTTTATCGAGACCCGGCTGGGGCGGCCATGGGCAGCGACCTATGGCATGCTGGACAATCGCTTCGACGCGCGGGCGTTCGTGGACTATGTCTGCCCGGCGGCGGGTTAGCTGGGGTTATTTCGGCGAATGGCGGCCAGCCGGTCGAGCGCACCTTGCAGGATGACCGCGGCGGCGGCGGCGTCGATGCGGGCAGCGCGTTTTTTGCGCGATAGGTCGGCCTCGATCATAGCCCGCTCGGCGGCAATTGTGGAAAGGCGCTCGTCCCAGAATACCAGCGGTATATTGGTGAGCGGAGCCAGATTGCGGGCAAAGGCGCGGGTGGCCTGGGCGCGCGGGCCTTCCGAGCCGTCCATATTTACCGGAAGCCCGAGCACCAGCGCGCCGATCTTGTCCCGTTCGCAGATCGCCAGCAGGGCTTGCGCGTCGCGGCCGAATTTGGTGCGGGCAATGGTCTCCAGCGGATTGGCAAAGCGCAGACCAATATCGGAACGCGCAAGGCCAAGGGTCTTGGTGCCAAGGTCCAGCCCCAACAGCGGTATGCCGGGCTGAAGCGTGGTGGCCAGGTCTTCCAGTGTCAGGTCGGGTGATTTGGGCCGCTTGTTGCCGGAGGCATTCGTCATGGCGGCGCTTTATCACAGGGCCGTGGTGTTTGTCTTTGCGTGGGCGATTGTCGCGGGTCGGCGGCGCGGTTAGGAAAAGGCCATGGGAAAAGATGTGATTCTACCAGATGGTCCGCCAGATCATCCCTCCGGCACGGTGCCGGTCAATCTGCGTGACGCGCTGGAGGAGCGCTATCTGGCCTATGCACTGTCGACGATCATGGACCGGGCGCTGCCGGATGTGCGCGACGGGCTGAAGCCGGTGCACCGGCGAATATTGTACGGCATGCGCCAGATGCGGTTGTTGCCGTCGGGCGGCTACAAGAAATCGGCCAAGGTGGTCGGCGAGGTGATGGGCAACTATCACCCGCACGGCGATCAGGCGATCTATGATTCCATGGTGCGGCTGGCGCAGGAATTTTCGGTGCGTTATCCGCTGGTCGACGGGCAGGGCAATTTTGGCAATGTCGATGGCGATAACGCCGCCGCCATGCGCTACACCGAGGCGCGGCTGACCGAAATCGCCAATCTGCTTTTGGACGGTATCGACGAGGATGCGGTCGATTTTCGCGACACCTATGATGGCGAAGACGAAGAACCGGTGGTGTTGCCGGCGGCGTTTCCCAATCTTCTGGCCAACGGCGCGGCTGGCATCGCGGTGGGCATGGCGACCAATATCCCGCCGCACAATCTGCCCGAACTGTGTACGGCGGCGCTGCATCTGATCAAGCATCGCAATGCCGGTTTCGACAAGCTGCTGGAGATGGTGCCGGGACCGGACTTTCCCACTGGCGGCATTATCGTCACGCCGCGCGAGGAGATTTTGAACGCCTACAAGACCGGGCGCGGTGGCATCCGGGTGCGGGCGCGCTGGGAGAAGGAAGAAGGCGGGCGCGGCAGCTGGTCGGTGGTGATCACCGAAATTCCCTATCAGGTGCAAAAGGGCCGGCTGATCGAGGCGATTGCCGGGCTGATCGAAGCGCGCAAACTGCCGCTGGTCGGCGATGTGCGCGATGAAAGCGCCGAAGATGTGCGGCTGGTGATCGAGCCCAAGAGCCGGGCAGTCGATGCCGATCTGATGATGGAATCGCTGTTCAAGCTTTCCGAACTGGAAAACCGTTTCTCTCTCAACATGAATGTCCTGTCACAGGGCAAGGTGCCGAAGGTGATGTCGCTGCGCGATATCCTGATCGAGTGGCTGGACCACCGGCAGGTGGTGCTGGTGCGGCGGTCCAACTTCCGGCTCGGCAAGATTGCCCACCGGCTGGAGATGCTCGGCGGCTATCTGATCGCCTACCTCAATCTGGATCAGGTTATTGCCATCATCCGCAACGCCGATGAGCCCAAGCCGGAACTGATCGCGGCGTTCGATCTCACCGATGTGCAGGCCGAGGCGATTCTCAACATGCGGCTGCGGGCCCTGCGCAAACTGGAAGAGATCGAAATCCGCAAGGAGCATGACGGGCTGATCGAGGAGCGCGCCGGATTGCAAGCGCTGGTCGGGTCGGAGCAACAGCAATGGTCGGTGATTGCCGGGCAGATCAGCGAGATCAAAAAGACCTTCGGCCCGGACACGGTGCTGGGGCGGCGGCGTACCGGATTTGCCGATGCGCCCGACATCGATCTGGACGATATCACCGAGGCAATGGTGGAGCGCGAGCCGGTGACGGTGGTGCTGTCTGAAAAGGGCTGGATTCGGGCGATGAAGGGCCACATGGCCGAAACGTCCGGGCTGACATTCAAGGATGGCGATCGGCTGAAAACCGCCTTTGCCGCCCAGACGACCGACAAGGTGCTGGTATTTTCCACCGGCGGCAAATTCTACACGCTGGATGTTGCCCGGTTGCCGGGCGGGCGCGGTCACGGAGAACCCTTGCGGATCATGGTCGATATGGAGCGCGATCAGGATGTGGTGGTGGCATTCAAGCACCAGCCGGCGCGCAAGCTGCTTGTCGCATCTACTGCCGGAAACGGTTTTATTGTTTCAGAACAAGATGTTGCGGCCAATACGCGCAAGGGAAAACAGGTTCTCAACGTCAAGGGAACCGATGAAGCGAAGGTGTGCGTCCCGGCGGCTGGTGATCGTGTCGCGGTGGTTGGCACCAATCGCAAACTGATCATCTTCAACCGGGCAGATGTGCCGAAGATGACCCGGGGTAAGGGTGTGCGGTTGCAACGCTACAAGGACGCAGAAATTGCCGACGCGATCGTGTTTGTTGCCGATGACGGCCTGACGTGGACCGACGGCGCCGGACGGACCCACTCGCGCTCGCTGAACGAACTGTCGGACTGGGCCGGCAGCCGCGCGCAAGCCGGCAGACTGGCGCCCCGGGGCTTTCCCGGCAACAACCGGTTTGGCAGCGGCGTATAATGCCGCTGAACTTTTTGCTTTGGTGGCGTATAATGCCGCTGAACTTTTTGCTTTGATGGCGTATAACGCCGCTGAACTTTTGCTTTGGTGGCGTTTAGCGCCGCTGTATCAGCGCCAGATCAGCCAAACATCTGCTTGCGAAGGTTCGCACTTTGCGGGCCCGGTTCAGGGTCGGGATCGGAGCTTCTGCGCAACAGGCTAGGTTTTGGTTCGGACGCCGCGGCCATTGACGATGGGGAAGGCGCCGGCGCGCGCATTTCGGCGGCGACATCGTTCAGCACCTCGACGCCTTGCGCGGAATCTTCGCCTTCAACGGCTGCGCCCGCTTCCTGTTCGGGATCGTTTTCCTGGGCCACCCGCCAGCGGTGGATGATCTGATCGATCAACCCGTCGTCGGGAATATCGTCAGCCCAGGCATCGACAAACCGGGTGCCGCCACCACTGGGCAGGGCGTCCGCCGGCAGTTTCGCCAGCAGGATGCGCGAGGGCAGGGTGACGCCTTCACCAAAGGCAATGGTTTCGCGGGTGCCCAGGGTCGGCAGGAAATCAAGCAGGCTGGCCGAGGCGTCGGACAAAGCCGACTGGACGATCTTCTGGTCGCGCTCGTTGGACAGCCGCATGGTGAAAACGGTCGAGCACTGGGACAGGATCGTCGGATCAATATCGCCGGGCCGCTGGGAGATGACACCAAGCGAGGCACCGTATTTGCGGCCTTCCTTGGCGATCTGTGACAGGGCCCGCTTGGTCGGCTCGAACCCGGCCTTGCTGTCGCGGGGCACATAGCGGTGGGCCTCTTCGCAGACAAAGGTGATCGGAATCTTGCCGCCACTGGCCATCGCCACATCGAAGGCCAACCGTGCCATGACGGAAACCAGCACATTGACGATTTCCGACGGCAAGCCCATCAGCTGGATAACCGTCAGCGGCCGGCCGGCAACGGGAATGCGGAACAGCCTGCGCAACACTTCGGAAAAGTTATCCTGCACAGTGAGGTTGCCGAACATGAATTCAAAGCGCGGATCCTGACTGATCGATTCGATGCGGGCCTTGAGGCGCTTGTAGGGGCCGATATTCTTGCGCTCTCCGAGCTTGCCCATATGCTCGTCGATCAGTTTGACCACATCGGAGATGAGGTACGGCGTCGGCACATCGACAGAATAGCGCTCGCCACGCTTGCGCGAACGGCGGGCGGTCGATGCGTCCTGTCCCGACTGGCGTTTTGCATACATCTGCCGTGCCAGCGGGATGAAATCGCGCATGACATCGACTTCCTCGGAAAACTTTTCCGCATTGCCGATGATGGTCTCGACGATTTCCTCGAAGGTTAAAACCCAATAGGGCAGGGACAGGTCGCCAAGCCGGACCAGTTCGACTGCATCGCCAAACGAGTTGCCGTATTCATTGTGGGGATCGAGCAATACGATGCGGCCGTTGGGCAATTTGTCGAGCACCTGGCGCAGCAACAGGGCCACGGTGCAGGACTTGCCTGAACCGGTGGAGCCGACGACGGCAAAATGCTTCGACAGCATCTCATCGACCTTGACCACGGCGGGAATGGTCGGGTCCTGGTGAATGACGCCGATCTCGACCGCGCCGTCGTCGCCAAAATGATAGGCTTTGTTCATTATATCGCGGGTTGCGGCATGAACCCGGCCGCCAAGGCGCGGGGATATCGATACACCGCGACGGAAGGAAATCGGGAAGCCGTCCGGGTCGCGGATCAGTTCGCCGACCAGTTCGGCTTTCAAAATACGGGGATGATCGTCGCCGCGCTCGATCGCCGAAGCCGGCAGGGTCATCGAGGTAATCAGGCACAGAACGAAAGTGTCGCCGGTATCGATGGTCAGCAAGGTGCCGATGAGCGGAGTCTGGTCGGGCTGTCCGTGGCGGCTGGAAATATTTTCGTCGAGCAGGATGTCGGCCTTGGAACCGGATATCGCGATGACGGTGCCGATGGACTGGGGCTGGCTGGGCTCAAGCGTTACGGACGAATCGCCGGGTTCTGCGGGCTCCGAACCAGCGGGTGGGTGCGCCTCGAATGTTATCTTCGGCTTGGCGCGCGGAGGTGCCACCGGTTCAGGCTGGAGGATCGCATCTGGCGCGGGCAGCGGTGCGGAAGGCTCGACCGGGGCGGCTGTGGGGTCAACGGCAGGTGCTGGCGGGGCTACTGCTGACGGAGCTGACGCCGCTGGCGCCTGTTGGGCTGCTGCCCGGGCCGGTGCTTCCACCGGTGTATCGACAGGTGCATCACTGCCGGCCTGGCCAGCCGGGGCGGTAGGCCGCGAGAGTTCCAGCGTGGCGACCAGTTCTGCAAGGCTTTGGGCCGGCTTGGCCGGATCACCGGTGTTTTGATCTGGAAGGGGTTGTGCCGTTGTTTGGTCGTTCATTTTACACCCTGTTATTTATCCGCGCACCATGGTCGATTGACACCTGGTGCCGACTATTGCCGGTGTCACCGGCTATGAATAAAGACGAAAGAAAATCTGTCCGCTGCTTCCCGTTGCGAAAACAATAGCAATAATTGTCTAAGAAAAATTGAATTGAACCATCGACAAACTCTGTCGAATTGATCAAAGCCGGCGATAAAATTTGAACAAAATGCCGAATAATTTCCGGGTCCGGTCGTCAGGGTTTGGTGACGGAAATACCGGTGCTCGGTGTCGGCAGCCTTGGCTTGGCCGGTGGTGTGTCGATCCGCACCCAACCCTGGGGCATCAAATGCTCCTGTGGCAGGAAGCGCGCCTTGTAGTCCATTTTCGGCGATCCGTAGACCCAATAACCGAGATAGACATAGGGCAGGCCAAGCGCGTTGGCCCGGGCGATGTGGTCGAGGATCATGAATGTGCCCAGCGAGCGATCGGGCGCGTCGGGCTGGTAGAATGAATAGATCATCGACAATCCGTCCGCCAGGACATCGGTGATGGCGCAGGCGAGCAGATCGCCATCGCCCTTGTCGGTGAGCCCGCTGTCGGGACCGCGCCGGAAGTAGGAGACTATCTTGCTGTTGACATGGCTGTCCTCGATCATCTGGGCGTAATCGAGCACGGTCATCTGGGTCATGCCGCCGTCGGTGTGGCGGGCATCGAGATAATGCCGGAAAAGCGAGTATTGCTCGCTGGTGGCGTGGGGATCGCTCTGCCGGGCGACCAGATCGCGGTTGCGGCGGGCGATCCGTTTCATCGATCGGGTGGGCGTGAATTCACCGGCGCGTACCCGCACGGAAATACACGCCGCGCAGGTCTCGCAGGCGGGCCGGTAGGCAATCGACTGGCTGCGGCGGAAACCGCCCTGGGTCAACAGATCGTTCAGCGCCGGCGCGTGGTCGCCGGCCAGCTGGGTAAAGACCTTGCGCTCCATCTGATCGGGCAGATAGGGGCACGGGCTTGGGGCGGTCAGAAAAAACTGATTCGATTGAGCAATCGGTTTGGTCATTGTGACAGTGTAGCGCCCTGCGCTCCGGTGGCAAATCTACAGGCCATAATACCACGGCGCAAAAAGCGAGAAGAGGCCCCATACCAGAACGACAAGCGGGCCGCCGGCGACCAGATAATCGCGAAACCGCAGGCCGCCCGGCCCCATGACGAGAAGGTTGGTCTGGTATCCGACCGGTGTGGCGAAGGAGGCATTGGCCGCGAAAATCACTGCAACAACAAATGGTTCCACCGAAACGCCGAGCGACGTCGCGGCCGAGATGGCGATCGGTGTGAACAGCACCGCCGTGGCGTTATTGGACAGAAGATTGGTGAGAATCGCGACCAGCGCAAACAGCGCCGACAAGACCAGGGCGGGCCCGCCATTGCGGGTCAACCCGACAAGAATGTCGGCGAGAAAGGTTGCGCCGCCGGTTTTTTCCATGGCGGCGGCGGCGGCAATGGCCATGCCGACCAGCATGAATATGCGGCCGTCGAAAGCGCGCCGGGCCTGCCGTACATTGAGGCAGCCGAAGGCGATCATGGCGACAGCGGCGGTCAATGCGGCGGCAGGAATGCTGACAAAACCGGTGGCGGCACAGACCACCATGGCGGCGAAAATCACCATCGCCTTGAGGGCATCGCGGTGCGCCGGCAGGCTGGCAACGGAACGCTCCAGCACGATCAGGTTGCGATTGCCGCGCAACCGGTCAAAGGCGCGGTCATCGCCGGATACCAGGAGGATATCGCCCGGCTCCAGCCGTTTGTCGGCGAAGGTCTGCCGGCTCATCCGGCTGCGGCGTTCAATGGCCGCTACATGGATGCCCAGATCCGCGTCGATGCCGATATCGCCCGGCGAGCGTCCGGCGATGCGCGAACCGGGGGTGACCATGGCCTCGGCAACCGAAAGACTTGGCGCAATCGGGCCGGGTGCGGTTGATTCAGAGCGGTTCGAACGGGGTGATTGCGGCGGCACGAGGATACCCAGTTCGGCCAGTTCGGCGCGCATGCCGCCAAAGACAATCCGGTCGCCCGGCGCAAAGGCGATATCCTCAAAGGGCGGCAAATGAGCGGTGCCGGCCCGCTCCAGCAGGCGGACGGTGACGTGCTTCAGGCCGGGAAACAGGCCGGCCCGCGATGTTGTGCCAACCAGCGGGTGATCGGCATCCAGCACGATCTCGGCAATGAACTGCTTGCCACTTTCGCCCTGTTCGGCCGGTGTGTCATTGGCCCCGACGAGGCGGGGGACGGCGATCAACACATAGATCAGACCGCCGGCGGCAAGCACCAGACCGGGTACGGTGATATCGAACATGGTGAGTTGAAGATCAGAGCGCTCCGCCGCAACCTGGGCGACCAAAAGGTTTGTTGATGAGCCAATCAACGTGACCGAGCCGCCGAGCATGGTGGCATAGTTCATGGTCATCAGCACCCGGCCGGTGGCGATGCGGCGGATGCGGGCAAGGCCGGCCATCACCGGGATCAGCATGACGACGACCGG
>CAXMRP010000206.1:0-7380 GCA_964196155.1 uncultured Polyangiaceae bacterium | reverse complement strand
ACGAGAAA
Source organism: uncultured Polyangiaceae bacterium (assembly GCA_964196155.1). Taxonomy (GTDB): domain Bacteria; phylum Pseudomonadota; class Alphaproteobacteria; order Rhizobiales; family Afifellaceae; genus CAXMRP01. The sequence continues at coordinate 7,372 of CAXMRP010000206.1, read as the reverse complement.
GGATCAAACGACAGACCATCAAACGACGGCGCTTGCTCAATCGCAAAGCCGCAGCATAAAGTGACCAAACTGATGCGCCAGAGCCACTCTTAGATCAGGCGACCGTCAGTCCCGAATGATTTGATGACGGACACTACTAGTGCCAGCACGACCAGGGACCCGGAGACCGAGAAGATGTTCATCGGGACCGCACACGAGAGGCTCAGAACCCCGGGCTGCGATATGGTCGTCCTGCTGGCTGCGCCGATCGGCGGCGGGCCGGCCCAGGTTCTGCTACGGCTGACAAATTAGCAAATCGCAGCTTTGCAGTTGCGCCGATCCGCTCTGACATCCAAGGGCCATTGCACCAAGGAATTCACCAAAGGCATCGCCCAAATCGGGTGATAAGCATGGTGGCTGCCGGGCGCAGGGTAAAGGTGGCGGCGGCCCTGCCATTGCGTAACGCGGACCGGGGCCTGGCTGGCCGAATGGATTGCGCCGGAAATTACGGAGTAGGGGCAAAAAAAAGAGGCGCGGTCGGTTGCGCCTCTCTGTCGCCGAACCAAACGATGGAGAACAAACCACTCGGCGAGTTGGGTCAGTTTCCCGATAGCCCCTTAATATTTCGTTCCGAGCAAACTCCCGATGCATCCGCATCGGGAGTTTTTGCCCGCATCGGCATTTCCGGGCCACAGGGAAGCCCGTCAGCGGCCGTTTTGCTGTTCCGGAAGGGAATATGCATGTGAAAGGGAAAGCGGCTTTCTAGGGGGTCTTATTGGACAGATTTTGGACACATAGCGTCGAAATTTTGCCAAGCTCTTGAAATGATTGGCGCGCCCTACGGGACTCGAACCCGTGTTTCCGCCGTGAAAGGGCAGCGTCCTAGACCGCTAGACGAAGGGCGCGTCGCGGCGGGGTTATAGGCGGGCCTTACTCCGGCGGCAAGGCGCCTATGGTGTAAAACCGGATGTTTCTTCGCCATGGCGGGATTTGCCGTCGCCGGCGACGAATATCGGCTTGGCGCTTCAGCTTTTCTGGTTGCGCTTCCTCTTGCCGCAGCCCCAATACCACTGGCGTTTTGGTCCGATGTCGATGTGCACCGGTCCGGACCGGCAATAGAGGCCGACGCCGCCACGGCCGGGCAGGCTGCGAAGATATCGGGCGAGGGAAGCCTTGCCGACGCCGGGAACCTGGATGTCGGCGGCCGAGCAGCTCATATGCAGGGAGCGCCGCGCGCCACGAACGCGGCGGTTGTGGGCAGGCGAGCGATAGCCGGAGGTGATGACCGGTTTCTTGCCGTAATGGCGTTCAACCTGTCTGATCAGTTTAATCAGTCTGGGCTTGAAACACTTGACCGATACGCGGCTGTGCTTGGCGACAAGGCCGGCATAGACGACCCGCGGCCAGCCGGTCTGGCGCGACACGGCCGGCGTACTGCCATAAGTTGACGCGCTGGCGTTCTTTTTTCGATCATTTTTCGCCGCCACAAGTTCGGATTTGAGTAAATTGTGTTCAGGAATTTGCCCTTCGGCGGCCTCGGACGCTGGCGCGCCTGCTGTGGTGAAAGCGGAAAATAACAGAAGAGCTGCACCGCATCTGATGATGCGGGCGAAAGCTGCGGCGTCCATTGTCCCGTACTCCATACACATTTCAGGACTGACGGCCGCTCGCCAGAATCGTGATTCAACTTAATCGGTGGACATTCCTGGCGACACGTTTATCGCCGAATATCATCCGGAAATTGAAGCGAATCAGGCTTTTTGTATTATATTTACAAATTATTAATAGTGAAATTGCTGTCAATAGTTAAAATTAATACTTAATAGCCGAACGTTATTCCGATATATGATTTGTCCAATTCTGAGTGTTCAGAATCGTTGGAGCGCATTCGGCAAAAGCGGGAACCGGTTTTTGGGAAATAAATGCGCGTAAAATCAATAAGCCAGAGCGCATTGCGTAACTCTGGTTTGACGAAAAGCGCTCCAGTCGTCTCAAGCAAGTCCCAATGGGCTACAGGCCGATTATCTGGAACTCCCCGGATAATCTCAGGGTCCAATCCTGTCCAATTCCTTCAGCCATTCAGTCACACCCGCGGCCAGTTTCCCGGCCTAAGCCGGAGCGACTATTGGTTGCTGATCGGCAAATCGGTCAATTGGGACGTGACATGCCGGCTATGGCGGACGGCCTTATCCCCAATATCCACAAGACCGCCAATCACCATTTTCCGACATTTTCCATGGAGGCCCACGGTTCCGCTTTGGGCAATGCATCGCCCTTTTGCAGCAATTCGATGGAAACATTGTCCGGAGAGCGGACGAAGGCCATGTGGCCGTCGCGTGGCGGGCGATTGATCGTGACGCCGGCATCCATCAGCCGCTGGCACGTATCGTAGATATCGTCGACGGCAAATGCGAGATGGCCGAAATTGCGGCCCTCGCCATAGGTTTCCGGATCCCAGTTGTATGTCAGTTCCACCAGCGGCGCCCGCATGGCCCGGCCGGCCTCTTCATCGTCCGGTGCGGCAAGAAAGATCAAAGTGTAACGGCCGGCCTCTGAGTCCGTCCGCCGGACTTCCTTCATGCCGAGCTTGTCGCAGTAGAAATCGAGCGATTTATCGACATCGGTAATGCGGACCATGGTGTGAAGATATCTCATAATTGACCTTTCTGGAGTGGGGCGCGGGTTTCTGAAGATAATTTATGCCCGATCCGGCCGAGCACAACCCGTTGGGGAAAAGCAGTGCCGGCGGTGCCGCCGGCAAATCGGTTTTCTGCAAGTGTTGAAGCCGACTATTCACCGGCGGGCAACGCGAAAATTACGGCGACATATCCACGGTTCGCGTTTGCATGATGACTGTTGTGATGCTGATTTGAGGATAAAATCGAGCAAACCACTTGCGGCGAGCCGGGCGGCTGGTGCTATTCTTTACCGCGAATCAAGAGCGGCGATCCGAATTGCGACGGATGAAGCGGCCTAAAGGGGACACGGGCTGGAGAAGAGGTCGGCCATATGGAGGCGAAAGCGTTACACGAATTGCCGCTCGTTGAACCGGCAGGTGACGATGCAACTGTCGCGGTCATCGAAATCGCCGGTGCGATCAAGTGGTTCGATATCTCGAAGGGATATGGTTTCATCCAGCCCGACAACGGTATGGCGGATGTTTTGCTGCATGTGACATGTTTGCGGCGCGACGGGTTCCAGACCGCGCTGGAGGGCGCGCGGATTGTCTGTGAAGCCCTGGAACAGCCGAAGGGTCTTCAGTGTTTCCGAATCCTGTCCATGGACGAATCGGCCGCGATGCACCCGGCCCAGCGCGAGCCTTCGCGGCAGCGCATGGATGTCGAGCCGACAAGCGCCCTGGTGACGGCGACGGTCAAATGGTTCAATCGGATTCGCGGCTACGGTTTCCTTTCGGAAGGCGAAGACGAGCCGGATATTTTCATCCATATGGAAACGCTCCGGCAGTTCGGCATGGCGGAGTTGCGGCCCGGACAAATCGTCCTTGTGCGCTATGGCGAAAGCCCGAAAGGTCTGATGGCCGCCGAAATCCGGCCGCATTCGGGCGGTCAAGTCCCGGTTTCGCACTAACATTCCAATTGTTTTCCGGGTGCAGCGTCTTGAAGCCGGTGTTCTTTTATTTCCTGACCGGCCTGATGCTCGCGGGTCTGCCGCCTTCTTCGCCGGCGATCGCTGGCGACGGGGATGCCGTCGTCATCACCACGCGCGATGGTCCTGTCCAATTTTCCGTGGAAATCGCGGTCACACCGCAGGAACGGGCTGTCGGCCTGATGCACCGGCGCGAGCTCATCGCGGATCACGGCATGATTTTCGATTTCGGCGCCGAACAAAACGTCACAATGTGGATGCGCAATACCTATCTGCCGCTCGATATGCTTTTCATCGACAGTGGCGGCGCCATTCGCCATATCGCCAAGCGCACGACGCCGCTTTCGGAACGCACGATTTCCTCGCAGGTTCCGGTTCGTTATGTCCTTGAGATCAACGGCGGGCTTGCCGACAGGCACAAGATCGCAATTGGCGACATGGTGACCGGCGCCGGGCTGGACTTGCAGTAACGTGATTTGAAATCATTGCCGGTACGCCGGACGAGTGATAGGGAAATCCGCCCGACAGGCCAAAGACGGGGCATGGCGCAGCCTGGTAGCGCACCTGCTTTGGGAGCAGGGGGTCGCAGGTTCGAATCCTGCTGCCCCGACCACTGGCCTTGACGAGAAACGCTGGAGATCGAGATCATGACCGCGCGCATTTTTCTGCCGGCCAAAACGGCGATGAGTTCCGGCCATGCGAAAACGCAAAAATGGGTTCTTGAATATGAGCCGGCCGCTCCGCGCGCGATCGAGCCGCTTATGGGCTATACGTCGTCAAGCGACATGACCTCGCAAGTCCGGCTGACGTTTGAATCGCGCCATGACGCTGTTGCCTACGCGGATCGAAATGGCATCGATTACCGCGTCGCCGAACCGCACCAGCGCAAACGCCGGGCGATGTCGTATTCGGAGAATTTCCGCACTGACCGCGAACAGCCCTGGACACATTGATTATACCAAAAGTCCTGGTTCCGGCCCCGTAGCTCAGTTGGATAGAGCATCGGCCTTCTAAGCCGAATGTCGCAGGTTCGAATCCTGCCGGGGTCGCCAGTCACCGCCGGGGTCGCCAGTCACCTATGTCTCAGATCGGGCAAAAATCGGGTTTGAGAACGACGCTACCGGCGCGCCCTCAGGCCGTGGCCGCCATAGCGGCAAAGCCACGCTCAAGATCGGCCTTCAGGTCGCCGACGTCCTCCAATCCGACATGCAGACGGATCACCGGCCCGTCGGCCCAGGCGCGAACGGAACGGCTGTGGCTGAGTTCACCAAGGATCGCGAGGCTTTCAAACCCGCCCCAGGACGCGCCGATGCCGAATATTTGTAGCGCCTCCAAAAAAGCCTCCGCCTGCGATTTCGTGCCGTTCAGGACAAAAGCGAAAAGACCGTTGGACCGGCCGAAATCCCGCTTCCAGTTCTCGTGGCCCGGGCAATCGTCAAAGGCCGGGTGCAGCAGGCGGCTCACCTGCGCGCGCTCGCGCAGCCAGCGGGCAATCTCCAGGGCGCTTTTTTCATGATGGGCCAGGCGAACGGACAAGGTCCGCATGCCGCGCAGTGTCAGCCAGATGTCTTCCGGACCGGCCTGCAGGCCCATATCCCGGTGAGTGTTGTAAAGTTTTTGCCAGATGCCGGGCGCCGCTGATACGGAACCAATTACCAGGTCGGAGTGGCCGGCCAAATATTTCGTGCCGGCCTGAACGGACAGATCGATGCCATGCTCGATGGGCCGGTATATCACCGGCGTCGCCCAGGTGTTGGCGATGATGGTCAGGCCGCCGGCGGCCTTGACCGGCGCGATCAGGGCGGGAATGTCCGGCACCTCGAATGTCAGCGAGCCGGGCGCCTCGAGGAACAGGTGCGTCCGTCCGGCATCGACAAGGCCGGCGAGCGCGGCCGGGTCCATGGGGTCGTAATAGAGGGTCTCGATCCCGAAGCGGCCAAGCGTGCGGCCGGCGAGACGCCGGGTCGGATAATAGACATTGTCGGGTACCAGCAGACGATGACCGGCGTCGGCCGCGGCAAGGATGGCCATGGCAACCGCGGCCAGGCCGGAGGGCAGGAGGACCGTGCCGCTGGCGCCCTCAAGCTCGGTGAGCGCGCCGGTCAGCGCTTCAATCGTCGGCGTGTTTGTCAGACCATAGGAATAGCGGCTTTCCGCCCGGCCTTCCATTTCGGCGACGCTGCCAAATAGTACCGTGGAGGCGCGAACCAGCGGTGGATTGATAAATCCGTGGAAAGCACCGGGGTCGCGTCCGGCATGCGTGAGAACGGTGTCGATATGCCGTTTTGAGGCAATGTCGTCAGGCTTCTGGCCGTCGTTTTTTGCCACGCCGTTCTCCTTGCCGTGTGTTCATTATCCTGCGCGATACGACAGTAATCACGCTGGGCCAAGGGGTTGAGGACAATTGCCTGCTTGACCAAATGTCGCATTTGGCATGTGATAGGCGTTCATGGGCGGGTTTGTTCGAATAGCCTGACGGGAGGAGTGAGCCGAAAATGGTTCCCACAAGTGTCATGCGCATAAGCAGTCGCCTGTCCGTGTTGCGTTAAACAGGTGAACAGGAAAGTCTCAATCTCATGAAAAAAATTATCTTGCCAATTGCCGCGAGCGCGGCTCTCGGTCTGTCGGTCGTAGCCGCATCGGCGGCGACGCTCGACGATGTCAAAGCCAAGGGTTTTGTCCAGTGTGGCGTGAGCCAGGGCTTGCCCGGCTTCTCAAATCCCGACTCGTCAGGCGCATGGTCTGGCATCGACGTCGATTATTGCCGGGCGGTTGCCGCGGCGATCTTCGGCAACGCCGATGCCGCCAAGTTCACGCCGCTTTCGGCCAAGGAACGGTTCACCGCGCTGCAGTCCGGTGAAGTCGACGTCCTTTCGCGCAATACCACATGGACGATGACCCGTGATTCCAGTCTCGGCCTGAACTTTGCCGGTGTGACCTATTACGACGGCCAGGGCTTCATGGTCCGCAAGGATCTTGGTGTTTCCTCGGCGCTTGAGCTGTCCGGCGCCAGCGTGTGCACAAACACCGGCACGACCACGGAGCTCAATGTCTCGGACTATTTCCGCGGCAACAAGCTGGAGTACGAGATCGTCGCCTTTGAAAAGGCCGACGAGGTCGTCGCCGCCTATGACGCCGGCCGTTGCGACGTCTACACGACCGACGCCTCCGGGCTTTATGCGCAGCGTTTGAAGCTGGCCAATCCGGGCGATCATATCGTTCTGCCGGAGATCATCTCCAAGGAGCCGCTGGGTCCGGTGGTCCGTCAGGGCGACGATCAGTGGTTCAACGTTGCCAAATGGGTGCTGAATGCGCTGATCAATGCCGAAGAGCTTGGTGTGACGCAGGCCAATGTCGGCAGCATGATGGGTTCCGACAATCCGTCCGTGAAGCGTCTTCTGGGCGAAGAAGGCTCTTATGGCGAATATATCGGTCTCGGCAATGACTGGGCCGTCAACGCCATCAAGGCCGTCGGCAATTATGGCGAGTTGTATGACCGCAATGTCGGGCCGGATACGACGCTTGGCATTGCGCGCGGCGTCAATCGCCTGTGGTCCGATGGCGGGCTGATCTACGCGCCGCCCGTGCGCTGAACACATTCACCCGGCCGGTTCATCCGGCCGGGTTTTTCGGTTCTGGCGAGGTATTTGTCAGGCCGCAATGATGACGGCCCCAAAAGGGGCGAGGGCGAGAGAGGGGACATGGCCGTTCAGGATACAATGCCTGCCCGTGATATCGGGAGCGGATTTTCCGTACTCAATGACCAGCGTGTCCGCGGCGTGATCTT
>CAXMRP010000205.1:0-4623 GCA_964196155.1 uncultured Polyangiaceae bacterium | reverse complement strand
ATCCGCTGAATGCATCGTAGGCGGCGCGGACCGAAGGGTCGTCAAATTGTGGGCCGACGTTCATGCGGGTCACAGGTTCATGTGGGCCGGGCAAGTTTATCGCGCGCCGCCTCGCATTCATCCCGGCAGTGGCAGCCTTCCAGATGGTCGTTGACCATGCCCATCGCCTGCATGAAGGCGTAAACCGTGGTCGGCCCGACAAATGACCAGCCGCGTTTTTTAAGGTCCTTGGACAGGGCGGTTGATTCGGGCGTCGTGGCCAGCGTGAACAAGGTGGCCTTGTCCATTGTCTGTGGCCGCGAGGCCGGGTCCGGCTCATGGCGCCAGAAATAGGCGGCGAGCGAGCCGAATTCGTCGGACATCTCCAGCGCCCGGTTGGCATTGTTGATGGTGGAGGCGATCTTGCCGCGATGGCGCACAATGCCGGCGTCATTTACCAGCCGCTCGCGGTCGGCATCGTCGAAGCGGGCGATCCTGGCAATGTCGAAGCCGGCAAAGGCGGCGCGGAAATTCTCGCGCTTGCGCAATATCGTCAGCCAGGACAGGCCGGCCTGAAAACCTTCCAGGCAAATCTTTTCAAACAGCCGCGTGTCATCGACCACCGGCCTGCCCCATTCTTCGTCGTGGTAGGTTTGGTAAAAATCATCCTCGCCCGGCCACCAGCAGCGGGTTTTGCCGTCTGCCCCGGCGTTCAGGCCCGTATCGTTATTCATGAGAACCGTCTTTCATTGGTGCACATGCCCTTTTTGTGGTGCCGGTATCGGGAACGATATCTGGTCAATCCCGGTCAGCTGGCGTTTGTTGTCAACGAGACCTTGAATTGACCCGGTTTGCCGCTTTCGCCTAACGTCGCCCTGAATGCCATAGTTTCACCGATACCAACTCAGACGCCATATCCGGCGCCAAATCCGGGACCAAGTCAAAACCAACATGAACCGCATCGTACTTTGTATCACCGGATTGATGCCATCGGGCCGGTGTTGGCAATCGGCTGGCGACGGGCTGCTGACAGGGATTGTCAGGAGACTTGTGTCGCAGGCTGGCCGGCGGTCAGGGGCGCGGGTTGGTGCGTTGGCGCTGGCGCTCGTGACTTTCATTGCGGCCGGCACCCCGGCGCGGGCCTATACCGACGCTCAGCTGACCGACAGTTTTATCTCCACGGTTTTTGGCGCAGAATATTCAAGCTGGGGTTGGCAATCCAACCAGGTGAAGAAATATGTGCGACCAGTGCGGGTCTATATCGACAACCGGGCGCGCAAGGACCGGCGCAGGGCCGTGACCCGATTTGTGCGGTCGCTGCCCAAGCGCATTGCCCGGCTGAATATTGAAATCGTCAGCAGGCCGCAGGACGCCAACTACCGCATCTATGTGGTCGACCGGGCGCAATATGTCACTGTCGTGCGCAAGGAGATCTACCGGCGCAGATCGATGAAAGTGCCGGGCCGCTGTCTGGTGCGGGTGCTGTCCGGCACCAGCGGCATTCGCCGTTCCGATGCGGTGATTGTCTCCGATGAAGGCGAATTCCTGTTCAAGCGCTGCCTGATCGAGGAAGTGTTGCAGGGGCTGGGGCCGGTCAATGACAATCCGGCACTGAAAGACAGTATTTTCAACGACAAGTCCCGGCACATCAAATTCACCAAACACGACCGGTATATTCTCAACATGCTCTATCATCCGCGCATCCGGCCGGGGATGAGCGAAGACGAGGCCGCGGCGGTGTTGCCGGCGGTGATCCTGGATACCCGGCGGCGGGTGCGCTGAGGCGTCTCGATTTGCGCTGACAGGCGAAGGGCCGGACGCACCAATGCCGACTGGCCGCCGGCGTTAACCACACCCATCAACCAACGATTTACCATGCGCGCCGAAATGCGAGCCGAACCGGGCCGCGTTTACGCTTGTTTGGGGAGGTCGGGCGTTAAGGTTAAGGCGACCTTGGGACGGGCGCTTAAACGTGTTTCAGCCATTTCCGTGCCGGGCAGATGATAAATATGAGACGAGGCGCGACCCCATGAACGATTACAAACCCGCCATCCAGTTTGCGGCAACGGTGCTGGTTGCAGCGGCGCTGTGCGGCGCGGCAACGGCCAATGAAGCCGACTGGCTCAAGCTGGAGCAGCCGCTTTCGGAAAGAATTCTGTCGGCGCAAGGCCATGTTGTGCAGAACGCCGTCGTGCAAAACGCCGTTGTGCGGGCGAACGATCCGATTATCACCGGCAGCCACAAGCCGGTATCGCAAAGGCGCGGCCTGTTGCAAATCCTGTTCAACCCGCAGGGCGCCGACAAACACCGCGCCGCCACACCGCGCCGGCCGAAGGCGACCAAGGCGGTCCGGCGCTCCATTGCACCAAATTTTCTGCCGAAAACCATCAAATACCAGACGAAGCAGAAGCCGGGTACGATCATCATCGACACCTCGTCGCGCTATCTCTACCTGGTTGAGGAACATGGCCGCGCCCGGCGCTATGGCGTCGGGGTTGGCCGGCCGGGATTTTCCTGGTCCGGCACGGCAAAAATCGGCCGGAAAGCAGAATGGCCGACCTGGACGCCACCGGCTGCCATGCGCAAGCGGCAACCCGGCCTGCCGATCTCGATGGCCGGCGGACCCAACAATCCGCTCGGCGCGCGGGCGCTGTATCTGTTCAAGGGCGGCCGGGATTCGCTGTACCGGATTCACGGCTCGAACGAACCGTGGACAATCGGACGTGCGGTGTCATCTGGCTGCATCCGGATGCGCAATCAGGATGTCGAAGACCTTTACCGGCGCGTCGGCGTCGGCACTAAAGTCGTTGTCATGTAGGACCGCACTGGTCCCAACGAACGCCGCCTGACCGGTTCTTTCGGGGCCACGGGGACGGGGTGGGCGTCGCGCCGCCGGGCTGTTTGGTCCGGCGGCTTTTTTTTGGCCGGGGTGGATAGCAAGGTCCAGCGGCTTTACGCCACGTCTTTCGGCTTCACAGTCTGATCGCCTCGCCCGGCCAGCATGCCGGCAATCGAGATATCCTCATCCAGCGCGTCCCAGTGCAGGCCCTAATCTCCATTCTCTCCCCCTGTGGGAGAGATGTCCCGAAGGGACAGAGAGGGGTTCAGGAAAAAGAATCTGTGCAGCCTGCACAATTTCACGAATTGGCGGCGGGCAGCATGAGCGGCCCGTTCTCCTTCCCCCGGCCTGTCGGCGCGGTGCTGATTGCGACTGCCCCGGTACCCCTCTCTGTCGGCTGCGCCGACATCTCTCCCACAAGGGGAGAGAGTGAAACGCCGGCGGTCGCGGCAACGGCCTTGCGGGAGTGATCGGGTACAGAAACATCACCAACCTGCAGCCGTTTTGACGAAAAGCTGATCGGTTGCCGGTTGCGGTCAGGCAATTGGCTCCGTTAGGGTTGCATCTGGAATGTGGGAGCGCGTGTCATGAAGTTCTGTGTGCGGAATCTGATCATCACCTTGCTGGCGGTGCTGCTGGCCCTGCCGGCATCAATGACCGTGTCTGTGTCGCCGGCACAAGCACAGGGCCCGCTGGAGCCGCTGCGGCAGTTCTTCCGCGATCTTGGCGAGGCCCGCGACGTCAACCAGCCGAACGACCGGCGGCTGCGCAAAGCCACGGCGCGCCCGCCCAAAGCCAGTCACCGACGCAAGGTTGTGCGCTATCCGACCAAATACAAAGCCGGGACGATCATTATCGATACCCGCAAGAAGCATCTATATTACATTCTCGATAGAAAGCGGGCGCTGCGCTATTGGGTTGGCGTCGGGCGTACCGGATTTGCCTGGAAGGGCTCGGTGCGGATCGGCCGCAAGGCCTCATGGCCGACCTGGACACCGCCGGCGTCGATGATCCGCCGGGAACCGAAACTGCGTAAATTCGCGCGCGGCATGCCCGGTGGCGTCAACAATCCGCTGGGCGCAAGGGCGCTGTATCTGTATCGCGGCAAGCGCGACACGCTGTACCGCATCCACGGCACCAACGCGCCCTGGTCGATCGGCCGCAATGTGTCGTCAGGCTGTATCCGGCTCAACAATACCGACATTGTTCACCTGCACAAACGGGCCAGGATCGGCGCGCGGGTTATCGTAGGGTAGATACCCAGTCCCGGCCAATCAGCGCAGACCGGCCGGTTTCGGGCCGCCTGTCGCCCAGTCGAGCAATTCCACCGTGTGAACAATCGGGATATCCGTGCCGGCGGCAATCTGGGTCATGCAGCCGATATTGCCGGTGGCGATCAGATCCGGCGCAACCGTCTGGATATTGGCGATCTTGCGGTCGCGCAGCCTTGTGGCGATTTGCGGTTGCATGATGTTGTAGGTGCCCGCCGAGCCGCAGCACAGATGGCCCTCGGGAATATCGCGGACGGTGAAGCCGGCCTGTTCCAGCAGTATTTTTGGCTGGGTAATGATCTTCTGGCCGTGTTGCATCGAACAGGCGGAATGATAGGCCACGATTTGGCCGGTTGGTTGGCGAATTTTCGGTAACTGTGCGCTGGCCAGATATTCGGTGATGTCCCTGGCCAGTGCCGCCACCGTCGAGGCTTTCTCCGAATAATCTGGGTCTCCAGCGAGCAGATGGCCGTAATCCTTGATGGTGGTGCCGCAGCCGGACGCGGTGATGAGGATCGCATCGAGCCCCACCCC
>CAXMRP010000204.1:0-27786 GCA_964196155.1 uncultured Polyangiaceae bacterium | reverse complement strand
GTGAACAATCGGGATGTCGGTTCCGGCCGAAATCTGGGTCATGCAGCCGATATTGCCGGTGGCAATCAGATCCGGCGCGACTGTTTCGATATTGGCGATCTTGCGGTCACGCAAGCGGCTGGCGATTTGCGGCTGCATGATGTTGTAGGTGCCGGCCGAGCCGCAGCACAGATGGCCCTCTGGAATATCGCGGACGGTGAAGCCGGCCTGTTCCAGCAGGAATTTTGGCTGGGTGATGATCTTCTGGCCGTGCTGCATCGAACAGGCGGAATGATAGGCGACGATTTGGCCGGTTGGCTGGCGGATTTCCGGTAGTTCCGCGTCCGCCAGATATTCGGTGATGTCCCTGGCCAATGCGGCCACCGTTGCGGCTTTTTCAGCATAGGCGGGGTCGCCGGCGAGCAGATGGCCGTAGTCCTTGATCGTGGTGCCGCAGCCGGACGCGGTGATGAGGATCGCATCGAGCCCCGCCCCGTCGATCTCGGCCATCCACGCGTCGACATTGGCGCGGGCAAAAGTGCGCGCTGCTTCCTCCCGGCCGATGTGATGGACCAGCGCGCCGCAGCAACCCTCGCCGGCAGGCTCAATCACCTCCACACCCATGCGGGCGAGCAGGCGTTCGGTGGCGGCGTTGATGCCGGGATTGAGCACCGGCTGGGCGCAGCCGGCGAGAATGGCAACGCGGCCGGTGCGGGGCTTGATCGCGGTTATAGCGGGTAGTGCGGTTGCTTTGTCAGGCGCATCGAACCGTGTCGGGGCAAGCGCGATCATGGCGGCCAGATTGCGAAACGGACCGCCGATCGCGTTGAACACCGGCAGCAGCGGCCTGGCGAAGAACGCCGCCAGCAAGGCGGTACGAAAGCGTGCCGGGTGGGGCAGGACATAGGCCAGAATATTGCGCAAAAGCCGGTCGGCGAACGGTCGGCGGTAGGTCGCCTCGACATGGGCGCGGCCGATGTCGATCAGGTGCATATAATCGACGCCGGACGGACAGGTGGTGGTGCAGGCCAGACACGTCAGGCAGCGGTCGATGTGCAGCGCATCGTCGCGCCTTGCAGGCCGGTCGTTTTCCAGCATGTCCTTGATCAGATTTATACGCCCGCGCGGGCTATCCAACTCGTTGCCCAGCTCGACATAGGTCGGGCAAGTGGCGGTGCAAAAGCCGCAATGGACGCATTTGCGCAGGATCTGTTCGGCCTCGGCGATCCTGGGATCGGCGCGCTGGGCTTCGGTAAACCGGGTCTGCATGGCTAGCGCCCCATCCGGCCGGGATTGAGGATGCCGTGGGGGTCGAAGGCATCCTTCATGCGCGCGGTGAGCGCTGCCAGTGCCGGTTCCTCCGGCTGGAACGGCGGCACGGCATGGCGCAGCGGCACCGGCGCGCGGATCAGCGTGGCGTGGCCGCCGCCGTTCTCAGTGATGGCCGTGCGGAGTATTGAGGCCGCGCCATCGTCACCGGCCTCGGTTACTGGAATTGCGATCCAGACGAGACCGCCGGACCAGTCGTAGTAGGCTTTGGCGCTGGCGGTCCGCGGATTTTGACTGAGCGCCTCGACCACCGATGGTCCGGCAGTCGGAGCGACGCTGGCGCGCCAGATAATTTCGTTGGTTCCGGCGAAAGGCTGGCAATCGCGGATGGCGGCCCACAGCGCAGACGTGGCGTCTTTGCCAATGCGGTCGACTGTTTCGCCGGCGTACAGGGTGCGCAGGCTCGCCGCGCGGCTTTTCACCGAATTCTCAAATCCTTCAAGCCGGATCAGCGTCAGGCTTTTGTCGCCGGCAAGGCCGGTTTCTTCGGTCAAATTTGCGGCTATGCCGGCGGGCAGATAGGCGGCTCCCGACACATCGGCGGACGAGCCCATGGCGGCGCACAGCCGGGCGATGGCTGTCCGATCATCGAGCCCGGCAATCACCAGCGTTTGCGCCGTTTCGGCGGCGGGCAGAACCTTGAACGTCAGGTCGGTGACTACGGCCAGCGTGCCCCACGAACCGGCAAGGGCGCGCGACAGGTCGTAGCCGGTGACGTTCTTGACCACCCGGCCACCGGACTTGAATGCTTCGCCGCGCCCGGAGACGGCGTTGATGCCCAGAACATGATCGCGGGCGGCACCGGCCTTGATGCGGCGCGGGCCGCTGGCATTGGTGGCCAGAACGCCACCGATGGTGCCACGACCGGCTGGCGCGCCAAATAGCGGGCCAAGGTCCTGTGGCTCGAACGCCAATTCCTGATGGTTTTTCGCCAGTTCGGCCTGAATGTCCGCCACCGGTGTCCCGGCCATTGCCGAAATCACCAGTTCGGCCGGTTCATAAAGGGTGATGCCGGCAAGGCCGGAAAGGTCGAGGGAGTATTCCGCCTGAACCGGGCGACCGATGCCCTGCCGCGTGCTGTGGCCGACGATCTCCAGCGGTGTTTTCTCCGCCGCCGCCCAGCGAACGGCATCGAGCACCGCCTCAGCTGATTCCGGCTTCAGTATTGCATCCATAATAACTGCCTAGAATCGCGGAATGTCGGGAAAGGGCAACTGGCCCTTGTGGACATGCATGCGGCCCAGTTCAGCGCAGCGGTGCAGCACCGGGAACACCTTGCCGGGATTGAGGAGATGCTGGTCGTCGAAGGCGCATTTGACCCGCTGTTGCTGTTTCAGATCGTCCTCGTTGAACATTTCGGGCATCAGGTCGCGCTTTTCCACGCCCACCCCATGTTCGCCGGTCAACACGCCGCCGACCGCCACGCACAGTTTGAGGATATCGCTGCCAAAGGCTTCGGCGCGCTCCAGCTCGCCGGGCTCATTGGCATCGTAAAGTATAAGTGGATGCAGATTGCCGTCGCCGGCGTGGAAGACATTGGCGACCCGCAGGCCGTGTTTTTTCGATAGCTTGCGCATCCCGGCCAGCACCTTTGCCAGTTCCTTGCGAGGGATGGTGCCGTCCATGCAGTAATAATCCGGCGAGATGCGGCCGACCGCCGGGAACGCCGCCTTGCGTCCGGCCCAGAAGGATTCCCGCTCAGCCTCGGATTGCGAAACCCGCACGGTGGTCGCGGCATTGTCGGCAGCGATGGTGGTCACCCGCTCCAGCAATTCGTCGACCTCGGCTTCCGGCCCGTCCAGTTCGACAATCAGCAGCGCCTCGACATCCAGGGGATAGCCGGCATGGACATAGTCCTCGGCGGCGTGAATGGCCGGCTTGTCCATCATCTCCATGCCGCCAGGAATGATGCCCGCTCCGATAATTTCAGCAACGCACTGGCCGGCATCCTCGCTGGTGGGAAAGCCGACAAGCACCGCCCGCGCGGTCTCCGGCGAACGCAAAATGCGCACGGTGACTTCGGTGACGACGCCCAACAGGCCTTCCGATCCGGTCAGCAGGCCGAGATAATCATAACCGCCGGCATCCATGTGCTTGCCGCCGATGCGAATGATTTCGCCGGTGATAAGCACCAATTGCAGGCCGAGGATATTGTTGGTGGTCAGGCCGTATTTCAGGCAGTGCACACCGCCGGCGTTCTCCGCGACATTGCCGCCGATGGAGCAGGCGATCTGGGATGACGGATCGGGGGCGTAGTAAAAGCCCCTACCTTCCACCGCCTTTGTAATGTTGAGGTTGGTAACGCCGGGCTGCACGACGGCGGCGCGGTTGTCATAGTCGATATCCAGCACCTTGTTAAACTTCGACAGGACCAGCAGCACGCCGTCTTCAAGCGGCAGAGCGCCGCCGGACAGGGACGTGCCGGAACCGCGCGGCACGACGCGAATTTCATTGTCGTGACAATAGCGCAAAATCCGGCTCACCTGATCGACCGTCTCGGGCAGGACAACGACCAGCGGCAACTGGCGATAGGCGGTCAGACCGTCAGATTCAAACGGCCGCATCTGATCGGCATCGTCGACAACGCCCTCGCTTGTCTGGCTGTCGGGCACAATCGCCCGCAGCGCGGCAACAATTTCGGCGCGGCGCTCCAGCACCTGCTCATCGGGCGCGGGCATGACTAGGCCGGACATGACACTCTCATTGGTAATATTAGTTGACCATTGATCAGTAACGGGTTCTCACGATCTTGTCGATACCCTGCGACCGGAAAGCGCACTACACTTGCGCCCGCTGGAGCGTAATATCAGGCGCCAGGCGAAACGCGAGCGGTACATGCGATCAACCGTGTGGCGGTAAAGCCGAAAATACGAAGGAGAATTGTTCATGCACCGATTGTTCGCAGCAGTACTTGCGACAAGCCTTGTCGCCGGCCCTGCCCTTGCCGCCGAAGATCTCATCGCCGATGGCAAAAAGATATTCAAGAAATGCGGTGCCTGCCATGCGGTCGGCGAAGGCGCGAAGAAAAAAGTCGGCCCGCCGCTGAACGGCATTATCGGGCGAACAGCCGGCGCATCCGAAGGTTTCAAATTTTCAAAAATCATACTGGCGCTCGGCGAGGCGGAATTTGCATGGGATGAAGAGAGCCTCACCGGCTATCTGACCAAGCCAAAGACATGGCTGAAGGAATTTCCGCCGACGCTCGGACTGGACTGCGGCGATTTGAAAAAGTGCAAAGGCAAGATGGCATTTGCCGGATTGAAGAAACCTGAAGATATCGAGGCGGTTCTGGCCTATTTGGCGACCTTCGATGCAGATGGCATGGCAGTGGAGCCGGCGACCAACTAGCAAATCAGCAATACCCGCGTTGCCAGCGGCAGCCGGGCGCGGCGCAAGTGCCGGCCCTGCTCTCGCGGGCGATCAATGCGGCAGGAGATTGGTTCAGTATTTTTACCACTTCCTTGACCGCGCTGCGGTTCGGTGGCAAGAATGCCGGGACAGCCGATCGGCGGCGTGGCGGCCAGTTTGCCGCCGGTCGCTGCCAGGCGCGCGGACAAGGCCCGAATGTTTCACAAGATTGCCCAGCCCCGAACCGCCGACACGGTCATCGAACAAATCGAATCGCTGGTACTGGACGGGGTGCTGCGGCCCGGCGACCGGTTGCCGGCGGAGCGCGACATGGCCGGCCAGTTCGACGTGTCCCGCCCGGTGCTGCGCGCCGCGCTCAAGGTGCTGCAGGACAATGGCCTGGTGGTGTCGCGCCAAGGTGAAGGCACCTTTGTCGCCGACATTATCGGCACGGTGTTTCAGGAACCGATGGCCGAGCTTATTCGCCGCATTCCCCGCGCCACGGCCGACTATCTGGAATTCCGGCGTGACATTGAAGGGCTTGCGGCGGGCTATGCGGCAGAGCGGGCGACCGACGCCGATCTTGCGATCCTCGGTCAGCTGATTGCCGATATGGATGGCGCGCACACTGCCGGTGATCCGGAGCAGGAGTCGGCGCTGGATGTGAGTTTCCATACTGCCGTGATCGAGGCCGGGCACAACAATGTCTTCGTGCACATGATGCGGTCCTGCTACCGGCTGATGGCCGAGGGGGTTATTCACAATCGCGCCCGGCTCTACGGACGGGGTGAATGGCGCGCGCAGCTTCTGGCCCAGCATCGCGCCATTGCCACGGCCATCGGTGACCGGGATCGGGATACGGCAGTGCAGGCGGCGCAGGATCATGTGGATTTTGTCGCCAAGGCGCTGCGCGAGGTCGCGCAGTTCGACGACCGGGTCACGGTGTCCAATTTGCGCCTGAAACATCTGCAACGGGTGGGTTTCGGGGGTTAGGATCACCCGGAAGCCTGCGTAAAATGATACGGAAAACCATGGCGTCTAACCTTGAGAAAAAACCCAAGACCGTCGGCCTGTTCGTGACCTGTCTGGTCGATCTGTTCCGGCCCAATGTCGGGTTTGCCGCCATCCGGCTTCTGGAAAACGAAGGTTGCGTCGTATCCGTGCCGCAAAGCCAGACCTGTTGCGGCCAGCCGGCCTATAATTCAGGCGATACGAAAGATGCCAGCGCGCTGGCGCAATCGGTGATTGCGGCGTTTGAGCCGTTCGATTATGTGGTTGCGCCGTCGGGTTCGTGCGCCGGGATGATCAAGAAGCACTATCCGGCGCTGTTTGCCACTGACGATCCGTGGCGGGCGCGGGCCGAGGCAGTGGCGGCCAAAACCCATGAGCTGGTGAGTTTTTTGACCGATATTGTCGGGGTGATCATGGTCGAGGCGGCCTACCCGGGCACGGTGACTTATCACGATTCCTGTTCCGGGCTTCGCGAACTCAAAATTCGCAAGCAACCGCGCCTGCTGCTCAACTCGGTGTCCGGGCTTAACCTGAATGAGATGGCCGACGCCAATGTGTGCTGTGGCTTTGGCGGCACGTTCTGCGTCAAATATCCCGATGTTTCCAACGCCATGGTTGCAGAAAAGACCAGCAAAATTGCCGACAGCGGCGCCGATACGGTGCTTGCCGGCGATCTGGGCTGTTTGATGAACATTGCCGGCAAGCTGCAGCGGGACGGCACGAAGGGCGCCGGCGGCGAAGCGGTCAAGGTGCGCCACATCGCCGAAGTTCTGGCGGGCATGGCCGAGGGGCCGGCGATCGGCGAGGCGGAGTAGCGCTCATGGAAATTACCGCCCGCCGCTTCAAGAAAAATGCCGCTGAGGCGCTCGCCGATGCCCAGCTGCAACGGGCGATGGGCCATGTGCGCAGCGGCTTTATCGACAAGCGCACCAAGGCGGCGGCGAAATTACCGGAGTTTGACCGCTTGCGCGACATTGGCCGCGATATCAAGAACCACGCGCTGGCCCATCTTGATCTTTACCTGGAGGCCTATGAGGAAAAGACCGTGGCCGCCGGCGGCCATGTCCATTACGCCGCCGATGCGGCGGAAGCGCGGGCCATTGTCCTTGACATCTGCACGGCGGCTGGCGCCCGAACCGTGACCAAGGGCAAGTCGATGATATCCGAGGAGATCGACCTCAATGCCCATCTGGAGAAGAACGGCATCACCCCGGTCGAGACCGATCTGGGCGAATATATCATCCAGCTGCGCGGCGAGACGCCGAGCCACATCATTGCGCCGGCGGTTCACGTCAACAAGGATCAGGTAGAAGCGGATTTTCGCAAGGTCCACACGCATTTGCCCGCCGACCGTGACCTGAGCGAGCCGACGATGCTGCTTGACGAGGCACGGCAGGTGCTGCGGGAGCGTTTTCTGGCCGCCGATGTCGGGATCACCGGGGCCAACTTTCTGATCGCGGAGACCGGCACCTCGATCATCGTGACCAATGAAGGCAATGGCGATCTGACCCAAACCCTGCCCAAAACCCACATCGTGGTGGCCTCGATCGACAAAATAGTGCCGACACTGGAAGATGTGACGACGCTTTTACGGCTGTTGGCGCGCTCAGCCACCGGCCAGGAGATGAGCGTCTACACGACGTTTTCAACCGGGCCGCGGCGAGCCGACGATCTCGACGGGCCGGAAAATTATCACGTGGTCATTCTCGACAATGGCCGCTCGGACATGTTGGCGAGCGAAATGCGCGAGGCGCTGCGCTGTATCCGCTGCGGCGCCTGCATGAACCATTGCCCGGTTTATCACGCGGTCGGCGGCCATGCGTATGGCAATGTCTATCCCGGCCCGATCGGCGCGGTGATGGCGCCGGCGCTGTTCGGGCTGAAGAAAACGGCGCCGCTGCCCAATGCCTCGACATTTTGCGGCCGCTGCGAAGAAGTGTGCCCGATGCGCATTCCCCTGCCCGGCCTGATGCGCCACTGGCGAGAGAAGGAATTTGAGCAGCATCTGACGCCGGCCACCCAACGTTACGGGCTGGCGGTGTGGGCGTTTGTGGCAAAGCGGCCGGCGCTCTACCGGCTGATGACCGGGCTGGGTATGGGCGTGTTGCGGATGCGGGCCGGCAAGCGCGGCCGGCTGTCGGCGCTACCATTTGCCGGCGGCTGGACCAAATATCGCGACATGCCGGCGCCGGAGGCCGGAACCTTCATGAGCCAGTACAGGAAATCTGGCCGGGGTGATAAATCATGAGCGGGCGCGATCAGGTGCTGGGCAAGATCCGGCGCTCGCTCGGCGTCTCATCCGATGACGGGGCGCGCCGCGCAAAAGTGGCCAGCCGGATGAAACGGGCAGCGCCTTCGCTGATCCCGGCGCGGGGGCAGGTGCCGGAACCGCAGAAAATCGACCTGTTTTGCGAACAGGCGGAAGCGGTGATGTCCAGTGTCACGCGGGTGTCGGGCCGCGCCGGCGTGCCGGCGGCGATCGCCGATTATCTTCGCCAGCACAATTTGCCCTCGCAAATCCGCACCGGCGCTGATCCGCGCCTTGCCGGCCTTCCCTGGGAAACCGCGCCGCATCTGGAACGCAGCGATGGCGCATCCGATGGCAACGATGCGGTGGGCGTGTCCCATGCGTTCGCGGGCGTGGCGGAAACCGGCTCTCTGATGATGACCTCCGGGCCTGACAATCCGACGACGCTCAATTTCCTTCCCGATTCACATATTGTTGTGTTGAGTGCCGGCGACATTGCCGGCGATTATGAAACGGTGTGGACGAATATCCGCAAGCAATATGGCAAGGGCATCATGCCGCGCACGGTCAATATGATCACCGGGCCTTCACGGTCGGCCGATATCGAGCAAACGCTGCTTTTGGGCGCGCACGGGCCACGGGCGCTGCACATCATCGTGGTGGAGGATGATGGATAATCCAAGCCCGGACGAGGGCGCACACGTTCGGTTTCCGCCGCCGCTGATCCCAGTGGCAATCGTCCTGTGCGGTATTGCGCTGGCGCGGCAATGGCCGATTGGTCTGGCTTTTGATCTGGCAGGGGGCGGCCGCTATTGGCTGGGCGGCGCGATCCTTGCCGGCGCGGTGCTAGGCGTCGGTCTGCCGGCAGTGGTGCTGTTTCACCGGGAGGGGCAGAGCGAAGTGCCCTGGACGCCGACCAACGCCGTGATCATGCGCGGGCCTTACCGGTTCACCCGCAATCCGATGTATCTGATGATGATAATCTTGTGCATCGGCTTTGCCGTGATGTTGTGGAACCTGTGGATTTTGCTGCTGACGCCGCTCTGCGCCTGGCTTCTTTATGTCGCGGCGATAGTGCCGGAGGAGACCTATCTGGAGGCCAAGTTCGGGGAAAGCTATCGCGACTTCAAGAAGCGGGTGCGGCGCTGGATCTGAGGCATCTTTCAACAGCGATCAGCGGCCGCCACGCAGCGGGCTGATTATCCGGCGGACAATGTTGTCCTTGTCGATATAGGCGTGTTTGACCGCGCCCAGAACATGCAACGCCAGCAACGGCACAAACAAATTGCCAGCCAGTTCGTGAACTTCCTCGAAAAATTCGTGCAAGCCCCGGCTTGCCCCTATTGGTGAGGGAACAGACACAAGGCCCAGAATATCAACGCTCTGGCCGAGCGACCAGGGTATGAAATATCCTGTCACCGATACTACGATCATCGCGGTCAAAAATCCCCACAGCACGATCTGCGATGCCAGATTGAGCAGATAGGCCTGGTTCGGTTTTTGCGGAAAGCCGCGCCGGGCCCGGCGCCAGACCCGCCACAGCAGGAATAGCGCAAAGGCCGCACCGCCACTGACATGAAAGACATAGACCGCGCCGCCCTCGTCCCCCTCACCGGTCAAAAACAGCGCAATCACGCCAATCGCGGTGATCCAGTGGGTGATGATCGACAGACGTGAATAGCCCTGATCGGTTGCCTGTGTCGCCATCTGCCTGTCCTCCCTGACCGCACAAAACTAGGGATCTTGGGGCGCGAAACCTAATGAACAATTGGAAAGGTTTGGAATTGATCGGGCCAGATGCCGGCTATCGGCCGTCTTTGGCCGCCTGTTCATCTTCGGCCCGGTGCTGAAACAGCCGGTCGGCGCGCGCCGCCAGCAGCGCCTTGCCGTCGCGGGCGCTCCAGTCATAAATGCCCTTGCCGGATTTCAGGCCAAAGTGCCCGGCCTCAACCAGGTCGGTCAACGCCTGTGGCGGGTTCGGCGTGGCATCGAGACCGGGCTGCAAGAACTGCGCAAACATGTGCATGATATCGAGGCCGCCCAGTTCGGCGGATTCAATCGGACCGGTGATTGAATAGCGGCGGCCAAGCGTCATTTTGAAGGAATCGTCGATGGCTTCGGCGGAAGCGATGCCGTTGGCCCACATCGACCAGGCTTCGCGCAGGATGGCAAATTGCAGGCGGTTGATGATGAAGCCGTCGACTTCCTTGTTCATCAGCGCCGGGGTCTGGCCAACGGCCTTCAGGATATCGCAGGCAATGGTCACGGTTTGCGTTGATGTTTGCGGCCCGCCGCACACTTCAACAACCGGGATCAGTTGGGCCGGATAGACAAAGTGGATCGCTACGGCGCGTTCGGGATGGGCCATGCGATCGGTCATCAGACTAATCGGCTGGCCGCTTGTGGAACCGATCACCACATCGGGGGGGCACACGCCGTCGAGCTTTTCAAAGACTTCCAGCTGGAGTTCCCGAACTGCCGGCACCGCCTCGATGACATGGCCGGCCTGTGCCGCATCGCCGAAATCGGTGCTGGTGGTAATCCGTTCCAGCGCCGTTGCGGTTTCTTCGGCATCGGCCCGCCCGCGATCAACAAAGGCACGGAAATTACCTTCTATGACACTCCTTGCCCGGGAAAGGCTGTCCGGGTTGCGGCCGATCAACACAACGTTCTTGGCGGCTCGGGCGAAGACCTGTGAAATCCCCTGCCCCATCAAACCGTTACCGACAATGGCTACCGTGCTTACTTCATTAGCCTGAATCATGGCTGCGCCCCGTATTGGATTTCACAAAAATAGCGGCGGGTCAGTTGCCGACCCGCCGCCTGATTTGTCTTGGCTGCCAGTTTGGGAAGATTCAGGCGTCCAGTTTGCCGGTCGGTGTGGAATTGAGGATTGCCAATTCGCGTTCGTTCATTTCCGCGTCGATGTCGGCAAACAGCGGTGTCGACAGATAGCGCTCGCCAGTGTCCGGCAGCATCGCCAGAATGTTGGCGCCCGGCGCGGCACTCTTGGCCACTTCCAGCGCCGCGGCAAACGTGGCGCCGGCGCTGATTCCGACAAAAATGCCTTCCCTGGCGGCCAGATCCTGGGCGCATTTCAGCGCGTCCGACCCGGCGATCTTCTTGATCTCATCGATCACGTCCATTTCAACCGCATCGGCGGTGAGCTGGGGCACAAAGTCCGGCGACCAACCCTGCATCGGGTGCGGCGACCAGGCCGGATGGGTGGCCGATGGCGAACCGTCGGCATTGCGTTCCTGCGCCTCGCCGCTGGTCAACATCGGGGCGGCTTCGGGTTCGGCGACGATGATCTTGGTGTCCGGCCATTCCTTGTCCAGCACCCGCGCGACGCCTTTCAGCGTACCGCCGGTGCCAAATCCGGTTACCCAATAGTCCAGCGGGTTGCCGGCAAAATCATCGAGAATTTCAACCGCCGTGGTGCGCGAATGGATATCCGGATTGGCTTCGTTTTCAAACTGGCGCGCGAGGAACCAGCCATGTTTTTCCACCAGTTCCTGGGTTTTGTTGATCATGCCGGTGGCCTTCAACGGGGCCGGCGTCAGCACCAGATCAGCGCCCAGAAAGCGCATCAACTTGCGGCGTTCAACCGAAAAACTTTCCGCCATGACCAGTACCAGCGGATATCCCTTGGCGGCGCAAACCATGGCCAGGCCAATGCCGGTATTGCCGCTGGTCGCCTCGATCACTGTCTGGCCCGGTTTCAGCGAGCCGTCCTTTTCCGCCGCCTCGATGATGCCCAGCGCCAGACGATCCTTGACCGATCCGAGTGGGTTGAACGCCTCGATCTTGACGTAGAGATTGACGCCATCGGGCGCCAGCTTGTTGATCTTCACGACCGGCGTGTTGCCGATCGTTCCCAAAATATCGTCGTGGATATGGCCCATGATTTTTTTCTCCTCCGCAGATTTTCTTCGTCTTCTTCTTCACACCATTTATCTCCGGCAGTTTCGGCCATGCCGAGCCGGTTCACAACCCGAATTCACACCTACCCTGTTTCAGGGAACCGGATCGGGCGTCACTTGGATCTGCCTGATATCGCCGAAATGTACCGGGATAATTCCGGTCTATGCAGACAGCGGCGCGCGCCGCGTTTGAACGAACGAAGTGCTTGAAATCCCTTTGCAACTGTCGGACACGTATTGGGTGCGATGAAGCTGTCTGATCTTGCCTTGGCGCCGCACATATCGGGGGATTTATGAGCGAATTATCAAAACGTGCCGGCGCGATTTTGGCCGCACCGGTATTGCTGGCGATGCTGGCGCCCGATGGTGTGTCGGCGCGGCCGCTGGAACGGCATTTTGGCGCCGATAATTCCTGCTATCAGCGGGTCTATTCCAGGGCGCATCTCAAAAAGCAATCGACCCAGCGGGTGGCGGAAATTCGCTTTGACCATTTTCCCACGACCTTCGGGTCGTATGACGAAAACAATCAAATCCGCTTCGATCCCACTACCGGCGCAGTCGCTTTCAGCCTGGACGTGCGGTTTCGCGGTTCTGAAAAGCGCTATAGCAGCGACGGGACCTGTTATCCGGAGGGCAAGCTTTATCGGTGTCAGGTGTCGTGCGACGGCGGCTCGTTTTATCTGAAGGACCGGTCAGCCAAGAGCATTCTCCTTATCAACAAGACCGGTTTTTCAGTTTCAGGCTGCGAAGCGGAGGATTTCCGGAAGGTTGAGCCGGAACCCGACGACAAGGTTTTCCGTCTTGACCGGTTGAAGGGCTCGGCCTGCACGCCGCCGGACACATCTGCGCTACTGGATGAGCCGGCGGAAGAAACTGTTGCGGTCACGACTTCGCCAGCCGCCGCGCCTGTCATCGCCCCTGGGGCAAGCGGGCCGGGATGGACGTCCTATGAGAATGGACTGTTCGGTTGGCAGATCGAGTACCCGGCCAACATTCTGGCACCGCTGCCGCTGACCGACAACAATGCGGCGCGCGGCTTTCGCAGTGCCGATGGCGCGGCGGAACTGGTTGCCTATGGCGGGCCGAATGATTTTGGCGATATCCCCCGCTACCGCAAATTCATCCTTAGCCTGGGCCGGCATCAGGAGGTGACCTACGATCCGGTGGGTGAGGACTGGTTCGTGCTGTCGGGGTATCGGGCGAACCGGATTTACTATGAGAAATATGTGTTTTCGGAAGACCGGGAGATGGTGCACGCCTTTGCGCTGGAATATCCGCAGGATCAGAAGGAATTGTACAATGAGATCGCGGCGCAAATGTCGCGATCGTTTTCCTTCACCGTTGCGCTCGATGAAGTAGACGCAGCAGCGATCCCCGACGCTTATCAGGCTGCGAAAGATCAAGGCACGACGCAAGGCTGGGATCGTTTTATTGACCGGTATGGTCAGTTTTCCGACGATCTGCATGTGATGGCGGCGCAAACGGCGCGCAACAATGCCGCCGCCGATGCCGCCCGAACAGCCGCAACCGGCAGTGACGGGGCCAGAACCGACAAGCATCCCGATATCAAAAGACGGGCCGCTGTCACCGCACCGGCGGCAAGCCAGCCCGACACGCCGATCAAGGCGACGCCACCGAATATTGTTGCGGAGCCTGTAAATACCGGGGGACTGGCGGCAGATTGGCAGACTTTTGCAGTCAACAAGGGCAGCTTCACCAGCGTTCCTGGAATGGGCGACATTGCCGTGCGGCCCGAATGCACCGGTGATCTGCGAATCTGGGATTTCTACACCACGCACACACGCGGTGATCTTTGGGCCAGGATGAAATTCGAGGTCATTTATCCCGATATTCCAGACGCCGGAACGCGTAATTCCATTAATCCGATGAATTTTGGCATTTCCTTTGGCTCCGACGGAACTGCACGGCAGCAATATGTCGGCAAGCCTGACATTTTCTGTTCGGACACGGTGCAGTTGAAGTTTTATGAACTGGAATGGTTCACCGCCACGGGGCAGCCGCTGAAAGCGCAATAGCCAAGCGGCTTGGCGAATGCGCTCTAAAACAGGTCTCCCTGATCGGTTTTTGTTTTGTCTGGTTTGTGGACCTTGGACTTCCTGGTTGGCGGTTTTGATCTGGCACTTTTGACCAGATCACCGCTCTGGATATTGCCGGCAATCGCGCCAACCCGGCCATCGGCAAATTCCAGCGACAGGTCATCACCAGCGGCAAGGCTGGTCGCTGCGCGCACCGGTTCGCCGGCGGCGTTGCGGACGATGGCAAAGCCGCGCTTCAAAGTCGCAGTGTAGGAATAACCATCCAGCAGCCGCGCCAGTTGCGCTACGGCATTGCGATCGCGGGCAAGGCCGGCGTCGAGCAGCGTCGGTGTCAGGCGCGCGGACGGGACGGCAAGGTTTTGGCGCGCCTGCCGAAGGATTTGCTGTATTGCCCGATCGCCCCGTGCAACGAGGGCGGCCAGCCGCTCGGCCAACGTGGCGCGCATGTCGCGCAAAATGCCGGGGCGGATGCGGGCGGCGGCGGCGATAAACGCCTGGCGCTTTCGTGCGGTCAGCGCCGACAGGCCGTGGCCGAGATTGGCGGCGGCCAGATCGAGCCGCTGGCGGGGCAACGCCACCAGATCGGCAAGGGAGGGCAAACCGCGGGCGGCGCCTTCCAGATCGCGGCGGCGGCCCTCATGAAACCGGCGCAGCGCCAGTTCCAGCCGGTTGCCGAGATCGGCGACAGCGGCAACCAGTTCGGCACGGACCGGGACAGCATGTTCGGCAGCGGCGGTGGGGGTCGGGGCGCGCAGATCGGCAACGAAATCGGTCAGGGTCACATCGGTCTCGTGGCCGATGGCGGAGATCACCGGAATGGCGCTGGCGGCGACGGCGCGCACTGCCACCTCCTCGTTGAAGCCCCACAGGTCTTCGAGCGCTCCACCGCCACGGGCGACGATCAACAGGTCCGGCCGGGGGATTTCGCCGTCCGGTGTCAGCGCGTTGAAACCTTTTATCGCGGCAGCCACTTCATCGGCACTGGTCTCGCCCTGCACCCGCACCGGCCAGACCAGCACATGGGTCGGGAATCGATCCGACAGGCGGTGCAGGATATCGCGGATCACCGCGCCGCTTGGCGAGGTGACGACGCCGATCACCTTGGGCAGATACGGCAGCTGCTGCTTGCGGTCCTCGTCGAACAGGCCTTCCTTGGCGAACTTCTTGCGCCGCTCCTCCAGCAGCGCCATCAGCGCGCCGGCACCGGCCGGCTCCAGATGATCGACGATGATCTGATATTTCGACTGGCCGGGGAAGGTGGTCAGCTTGCCCGAGGCGATGACTTCCAGCCCCTGTTCGGGCAAATGGCGCAACTTGCCGGCAACGCCTTTCCAGACGATGGCGGCCAGCACGTTGCGCTCGTCTTTCAGGTCAAAATAGATGTGGCCGGATGCCGGCTTTGCCACCCGGCCGACCTCGCCGCGCACGCGGACATGGTCAAAGGCGTTTTCGACCATGCGCTTCATGGCGAACGACAGTTCGGACACCGTGAATTCGGTGACGTTGGCGGCTGGTTCTTTCGGCGTATCGACCATGGAACCAGTCTTGACGCGACGGGCGGCGGTCTTCAAGTCAGCAGACACGATTTGCAACTGGAAAACCGCGCCCCGTGACCCGACCCGCCGATTTCAAAGCCCAGCGCCTATTCGTCGATACGCCGCTTGCTGCGGGCGGCACAGTGTCGCCGGATCGGGCGCAGGCACATTATCTGCTGAATGTGCTTCGGCTGGCGCGCGGTGGCGAAATTCTTCTGTTCAACGGCCGCGACGGGGAATGGCTGGCGAACGTCACCGAGACCGGCCGCAAAAGCTGTACTTTGCATCTTGAAAAACAGGTCCGGCCACAACCAATCGCACCCGAGCTTTGGTATCTGTTTGCGCCGCTGAAACAGGCACGGCTCGACTATATGGTGCAAAAGGCCACCGAGATGGGCGCGGGGCGGCTGATGCCGGTGCTGACCCGGCACACCCAGGTGCGGAAGATCAATGCCGAGCGGATGCGCGCCAACGCAATCGAGGCGGCGGAGCAGTGCGGAATTTTGACCGTGCCGGAGATTGCGCCGCTGCAAACGCTGGACGACGTGCTTGGAAACTGGCCGGCGGACCGGTATTTGATCTTTTGCGACGAAGGTGCGGCGACGGGCAATCCTGCTTCGGCGCTGGAGGCGTTCACAAAAGGACCGGCAGCGGTTCTGATCGGGCCGGAAGGCGGATTTTCTGAAACAGAACGGGTGCGGTTGACCGCCCTGCCCTATGTCTGCGCCCTGTCGCTGGGACCGCGCATCCTGCGCGCCGATACGGCGGCGGTCGCCGCGCTGGCGCTTGTCCAATCGTCTCTGGGCGACTGGAAATAAAACACTGGACGCCCGGCGCAAGGCGCCTATTTTTGCAACAGATGGGCACAACGCGCCTATTTTCGCTACAGACGGGCGCAACGCGCCAATTTTCGCAACAGAACAGTCTGGCCCGTTTTCGCGGCGACCAAGAGGAAATAACCATGGCGCGCGACACCGCAGACAGCACCCCGATCGATTCGCCATCGCAACTTGCGGCCACCCTGGAAGTTGGCTGCAAGCCGCGCGAAGATTGGCGGATCGGCACCGAGCATGAGAAATTCGGCTTCTACCGGGACGGCAATAGCCCGGTGCCCTATGAGGGCGAGGCCGGTGTCGAAGCGCTGCTGTACGGCATGCAGAGCCTGTTGGGCTGGCAGCCGATTGTCGATGACGGCAACACCATCGGACTGGTCGACCCGACCGGCGGCGGCGCTATTTCGCTGGAACCGGGTGGGCAGTTTGAACTGTCTGGCGCGCCGCTTGCGACGATCCACCAGACCTGCCGGGAGGCGCACGCCCATCTGGCGCAATTGCGCGAAGTAGCCGATCCGCTGGGCATTGCCTTTGTGGGCTTGGGCATGAGCCCGAAATGGACCCGCGAGCAAACACCGGCTATGCCGAAATCGCGCTATCAGATCATGGCCAACCACATGCCGAAGGTCGGATCGCGCGGTCTCGACATGATGTTCCGGACCGCAACAATTCAGGTCAATCTGGATTTTTCCGATGAGCGCGACATGGTGCGTAAAATGCGCGTTGGCCTGGCCCTGCAACCGATCGCCACGGCGCTGTTCGCCAATTCGCCGTTCACCGACGGCAAGCCGAACGGCTTTGCCTCGGCGCGCGGCAATATCTGGCTCGACACCGACAATCAGCGGGCCGGCGGGCTGCCGATCGCCTTTGAGGACGGGTTCGGATTTGAAGCCTATGCCCAGTGGGTGCTGGATATCCCGATGTATTTCATCGTGCGCGACGGGCATTACATCAACATGACAGACATGACGTTCCGGCAATATATGGACGGCGCGCGCAACCCGCAGGCGCCGGACGCGGTGCCGGACATGGGCGACTGGGCCAATCATCTTTCGACGGCATTTCCCGACGTGCGGCTGAAAACCTATATGGAAATGCGGGGTGCCGATGGCGGCCCGTGGCGGCGGATCTGCGCGCTGCCGGCGTTCTGGGTCGGGCTGCTCTATGATGATACGGCGCTGGGCGCGGCCGAGACACTGGTTGCAGACTGGAGCCAGGACGAGCGCGATGCGCTGCGCGCCGATGTACCCAGGGCGGGGCTGGCCACGGCGTTTGGCAACCGCACTGTTCTGGATATTGCGCGGGACTGCGTCGACATCGCCCGGGCCGGCCTGAAGGCACGCGGTGTGATGAGTTCGGGCGGCTATGATGAAAGCGAGTATCTGGCGCCGCTGGAAGAAACACTGGCGCTGAAAAAAACACCGGCAGACCTCCTGCTTCACGCCTATCGCACCCGTTGGGGCGAATCGGTAGAGCCGGTGTTTGATGAATTTGCGTATTGAGAGCCGGCACGGTGAGGCAGCCCGCACCCGATCCGCCTGAACTGGCGGCGTCGCAATTATCGCCAGCGGCGGCGGGACGGGTGTTTACGCTTGCCGATTACGGGCTTTATCTGCTCACAGTCTTTGCCTGGGGGACAAGCTGGCTGGCGCTGAAATGGCAGATCGGTGTGGTCGCCCCGCCGGTGTCGCTGGTCTGGCGGTTTTCCATCGCCGCCATCATCATGTTCGGCTGGTGCCTGATCGCCAGGCAGCCGATGCGGTTTGCCCTGCGCACCCATGTTCGGTTTGCCGCACTCGGGCTGTTTCTGTTTTGCGCCAATTTCATGCTGATGTATTTTTCAGCATTTTATCTTTTATCGGGCATGCTGGCGGTGATTTTCTCTTTCGCCGCAATCGTCAATATTCTTCTGGCCAATCTGGTTCTTGGTGACCCGGTGCGGCCACGGGTGGCGATCGGCGCGGTCATCGGTATCGCCGGCCTGTCGGCGCTGTTCTGGCCGGAAATTTCCGCTGTTGGTCCTTCCGAAGGCGCCAATGGCGCGCTGATCGGCCTTGGCCTGGGCATCATCGCGACATTTTCCTTTGGCATCGGCAACATGGTGTCGGCAGGAAACCAGCGGTCCGGCATCCCGGTTTTGCCGGCGAGCGCCTACGGCATGGCCTACGGGACGACCTTCAGCGCCGTTTTCGCCGTTGTCAGCGGCAGCGCCTTCATTATCGAGCCGACGGCGCGCTATCTGGGCGGGCTGTTGTGGCTATCGATCCTGTCGACGGTGGTCGCGTTCTGGGCCTATCTCACGCTTCTCGGCCGCATCGGAGCGGACCGGGTCGGCTATGCGACCGTGCTGTTTCCGATTGTGGCACTGGCGATTTCCACCGTGGTCGAGGGCTATACGTGGACATTGGCGGCGGCCGGCGGTGTCGTTCTGGTCGGGATCGGCAATCTTCTGGTGCTGACCAGACGCCGGCGCTGACCGGTGCCAGGGATCGCGTTGATGGGTGATCTCCGCGAATATCCCGGCTAATCCGTTGCATCAACAAATTTGATCATATGGATTAAAAACATTCGTTGGACGAATGAAACAAACAGGCCGATATCAGGGTCACACAAGGCGCACGGCACTTCCGCCAACCGCACAGCCAAAGGAGCTGACCCATGTCGCTTACCTCTCTCGGAATATTTTCAGCATTTGTTGCACCCGCTGCCGCGGCCAACGTCAAGATGCCGGCGAGAGGCCAGGCTGGATTTTCCAGCGGCATACCGTTCAAGGCGACAGTGCTCAAGATGGCCACCATCTGGCGCGGATACCAAGCCATGCGCCGGCTTTCCAAGTTCGACAACCAGTTGCTGGCCGATATTGGCCTGAGCAGGGCGGATATTGACCGCGCCGGCCTGTTGCCGCTGACCACCGATCCGACCGCAAACCTGCAGGCGTGGACCGACGAACGCCGCAAGGCGCAACGCGATCTCGTACAGGAGGCAAATCGCGCCGCGAGCAGCGCGGCACATGCCCTTTGATGGCACGCAAGCCAAGCGGCAGAATTATAAAGGCGAGCCACCGGGCTCGCCTTTTGTCTTTGTGCCGTCGGTTATTCGGTAAATGGCGATGCCTGGCCAGAAACCACTACTGACAATCTACCGGCGATCTATCGGCGATCTACTTTCGGTTCAGGCCACCAAGAAACTGATCGAAAATCGATTCGACATTTTTCTGATAGGCGTCGCCCATCTTGCGGCCCGGCTCAAACATCTCGCCAAAAATATCGAGACCGGAGGGTGCCTGTGCGGGTTCGTCCGCGCCCGGTTGGCTGAAGCCTGACCTGTCGCTGGCCTGACTGCCAGACTGATTGGCAGACTGATTGCCGGGCATGTTGCGGGTGAACTGGTCGAAGATTTCGCCCAGTGGCCCGGCTGCCCCCCCCGAATTGGCGGATCCACCGGCGCTTCCCTTCTGGCCGCCGCCGAACATCTCCTCAAGCATCCGGCCAAACGGATTGCTGCCTTGCCCGGATGGCGGGGCTTGCTCGCGACGGCTCTCGGGTTGGCGTGTTTGTTCTTCTTCATAGCGGTCGAGCGGACCGCGCGTATTGTTGTCGCCGCGGCCACTACCGCCGCCTACCGCGCCACCAAACTCGCGCAATATCTTGTCGATAATCGGATTGGATCCGGAGCGGCCCTGCTTGAACAGGCCGCCCAGCACCATGGAGGCGATGACAGGCAACAGCTGCTTGAGGATCGATTGGCCGATGCCGGTAGCCTGGAACGCCTGATCGGCCAGCGCCCGGCTGACATCCTTGGAGCCAAACAGGTGCCCCAAAATCGCATCGCCCTCGGCGCGGCCGGCGGGCGAGAATGCGTTCGCCGGATTGTCGTAATAGCCCGCATGCTGGCCGGACGACAGGGCCTGCATAAATTTCAACATGCCCATGGGATCGGTGGTGTTGCGCTGCAAGCCGCTGGCAAATGCCGGCATCAGCGCCTCAACCGCCTGCTGCATCTGGTCCTGCCCCAGGCCGAACTGCTGCCCCAGCGTTGCAAAACCGTTGCCGCCCTGGGCCTGTCGCATCAAGTCGTACAAATCCATCGGAAATCCGCCTGTTTTACCCGTTCCACACCCTCTTCGTGTTGGAACCTACAAATTTCACCGGCCGGCGTCGACCAGAATCCGGCGAAACATCCAGGCAGGCGACGGGCACGGCAACTCCGGTTCGCACTTGATAAATATATTGTTGCTTAACTATAGATTTTTCTATTTCATTTTCGCTGTTTTGTTATTCAAAATATTTTTTCACAACACACGCTAAACAATAACCTAACTATTCCCTGATCAATTCAATTACTTTCGCAATTTAACCATTTTCCACTGCATAAATTCACCGATTCTTTGACGATTGCCGGTAGGAAGGAGGCGCCAAAACTTGATATTGGCAGCGGAGACCCAGAATTGCCGTTTCGTCCCGAAATTCACAGCAATACGATCCTGGCCCATGCGCAGTCTCGCGACATGGAGACGGCCCTGGGCATCTGGTCGCTGCAATCCAGTGCCAACGGCTTGCCGGATGCGAGCGAGTTGCGGGCAATGCTCGGGGATGTGGTTCAGGACTATTTCATGTGCGCGACGGTTTTCGGTCACGCATTTGAAGTGCTGTATGTCGGCAAACGGCTGGGCCAGCTGACTTCGGCTTTTGTTGCCGATCAGCATTCAGATTCAATGCCCGAGCATCTTGCTGATCCGATCGGCACGCTGTTTTCCAAGGCGCATACCCTGCGCCAACCGCTCTATTCGACCCACTATTCCCGACGCTCAAAACTGGTGCATCGCTGGGAAATTCTGGCCATGCCGGTCCTGTTTGGCGGCCGGCCCGGGATTGTCAGCCTGATGATCCCGCTGGAATTCCATCATGATGTGCTGCTGGCCATGGTGGAAACCAATCCGGTCGGATTTTGCGCCGCGGAAGTCATTCGCAATCCCTATGGCAAGGCCCGGGATTTTGGTATCTACCTGGCCAACGACGCGGCCTGTGATGCCATCGGCAAAAGCCGCGAAGAGATATTGCACTCGCGAGTTTCCATAGCCATTCCGGCGATACTCGAAGACGACGGATTCGGCCGGCTGCAAAACGTTGCCGACACGCATGTCACCGATTTTTTCGAGTTTTCGCGCCGATCCGGCACCGACAAACGGACATTTGGCATTACCGCGTCGAGCCGAGGTTCCGGCCTCGTCCTGGCCTTCACCGAGATCAGCGACCTGATGGAAGCGCGGCGCCAGCTGACCGCCCAGCACGAAGAAGCGCTGGCCACCAATGCGGAACTGACCCGGCAGAAGGAAGACCTTCACGCCACTGCTGAAAGTCTGGAAATTGCACGGCAGGCGCTGAGCGCCGAAGTGCAGCGTCGGGCGTTGCTGGAAAGCCGGCTGCGTCATCTGGCCGAAACCGATTCCCTGACCTCTCTGGCCAACCGGCGGCACTTTATTGATCTGGCCCAGGCTGAAATGCGCCGGGCGGAACGCTATGGCGGCACCTTTGCCCTGGCGATGCTGGATATCGATCACTTAAAGGCGATCAATGACAGTCTGGGCCATGCGGCCGGCGACAAGGGTATCATCGCCACCGCCGAAGTGTGCGTCCAGACCTGCCGGACTGACGTCGATATTGTCGGGCGGCTCGGCGGCGAGGAATTTGCGTTACTCCTGCCGGCTACCAATCTTCAGGGCGCCGCGGAGCTGGCCGAGCGTATCCGGACGGAAATTGCCGCGCTGCATATCGGATATGAAGGTACGGCGATTGATTTGACCGTGAGCGTTGGCGTGGCGGAATTCGGCGCCGGTGATGCGGATATCAATGATGTGCTCAACCGGGCGGACAAGGCGCTGTATGTCGCCAAGAATGGCGGGCGCAACCGGGTCGAGCAACTGGCCGCGTAGAGGCATTTTTCGTGATTATCAAATCACTCAATACGCTCTAGTTCTTTGTTTTTACGCGCATTTTAGTCCGAAAACCGGTTCCCACTTTTCGGAATGCGCTCTGGAAGCGTTTTCGAACCGTACCGGCAGGTGCGATAACGGGGCAGCCTGGGTACTGGCCCCTATTCGGACAATACCCGTGTGGGTGGGAACGTGACCTTTACGATGGTGCCTTCGCCACGGGCGCTTTCGATGGAAAACCGCGCCCGGTTGGCCTCGACCAGCGCCTTGGTCAGCGGCAGGCCAAGGCCGGTCCCGGCCTGGCTGCCGATCGATGCTGTCGACAGTTGCCGGAACGGCTCCATGGCGCGGGCCAGTTCATCCTCGCCCATGCCCTCGCCATTGTCGCGAATTCGCAATTCCGCCTCGCCGTCGTTAGTCAGGCTGGTCGATGCGATGACCTGACCGCCGGAACGGGTAAATTTCACCGAATTGGACAGGAGATTGAGGACGATCTGGCGCAACGATGTCTGGTCGGCGACGATGGCGGGAATGTCAGACACCAGGCTGGAGCGCAGGACCACATGGTTCTTGTTGGCTTGGGGTTGCATCAGCGACATGCATTCACGCACAAGTTCGTTGAGCGGAACTGCGGTAAAGTTGAGATCGATCTTGCCGGCCTCGATCTTTGAAATATCCAGCAGGTCGTTGACCAGATTGACGACATGCTCGCCGGACATGCGGATGTCGCGCATATATTCGCGGTAGCGATTGTTGCCGATCTGGCCGAAGCGCTCATCGATCATAACATCGGCAAAGCCGATTATGGCATTGAGCGGAGTGCGGATTTCATGGCTGACGCGGGCGAGGAAATCCGATTTCTGGCTGGAGGCGTCCTCGGCCTTCTTGCGGGCCGCCACCAGATCCGCCTCGGTGTGTTTCCACTGGGTGATATCGCGCAACACGGCGCAGAACCGGCCGGACCCGGCATCGGAGATGCGGCCCATGGTCATGAACAGCGCGATTGATCCCTCGCCGCACTTGCCGACCACTTCGCGTCCCTCATTGAGCAGGCTGGCGACACCGCTGCCG
The DNA here is from genome assembly GCA_964196155.1 of uncultured Polyangiaceae bacterium. Lineage (GTDB taxonomy): Bacteria > Pseudomonadota > Alphaproteobacteria > Rhizobiales > Afifellaceae > CAXMRP01. The sequence goes on along the minus strand of CAXMRP010000204.1, from coordinate 4,520 downwards.
CGTAATCCCGACAGATAATCAAGGGCGGTCTGCCAGCTTTGCGGCAACAGCAGTTCGGTGAAACTGCGCCCTTTGGCTTCGCTCTCATCCATCGCGAACAGGGCCTGGGCGCTGGAATTCAGTTCTTCCACCTTGCCGTCGCCATCGACAATCAGCACGCCATCGGTGGCGGTGTTCAAGATGGCAGTCAGTTCGCTGATCCGGGCCTGATCTGCAATTGTCCCGCTGGACGGTGCAACAGGCGTGGCGACAGGATTGGCAGGAGGCTCCGGCGGTTTCGGCGCAGGGCTGATCTCGTCAGGCGTTGTGTCCGGGGCGGGGACGTCGGATGCGGATGAAGACGCAGCCGGGATGTTTGCAGATGGCGTTTTCGCCGCTGGCGGATCGATCGCGTCCCTTGAACCAGCTGCGGGTAGGACCCCGGGCTCAGGCCGTTCAAGCCGGGCGCGGACCCGCTCGGCAAGATCGGCGGCGATTTCCTCAAACGCCGTGTGCTCCTGCAGGGTCAGCTTGCTGGTTTCGGTTTTGGTTTCGCCATTGCCGCGCAGGGGCACCACTTTTCCAGAATCGGATGCCGGACCGGTCGCTGAACTAGCCGGGTCATCTGGCGGGTTATCAGGCTGGTTATCAGGCGCTGGGGGCGGAACCAGAGTTGGCGATGTCGGCACCAGGCTTGGCGTCGCGCCGGCGGCTGATTGCGGCGCGCCATGGCGGGCATCGAATTCGGTCGCGGTGATCGCCTCGGCCGGCTTCAACACGCCAAAACCGCGAAAACCCTGAAACGACTGATCGATGCTGAACACCGGCAACGCGGTCAGTTCGGCCGGGATATAGATGTTTTTGCCTTCCGCCGGCCACCAGACCGTCAATCCGCTCCAGGTGTCATGGCGGACAAGCGCCTGGGCGACCTTTTGCCGGGGGTCCAGGCGAAGGCGATCGGCGGCGTCGTCCCAGATTTCGCCAACCACTTCGGCATTGCGGCCAACAGTCTGGCCAAGGCCGGGCGACACGAAAAGGATACGGTGGGCGGCATCTGTCTGCCACAGAAAACGAACCGGATTGCGCGATGGCGTCTCCGGCTTGGCGGATCCGGTGGCGGTTGCGGGCGCTACGACCGGCTGATCGGGACCGTTGTGCGGGGTCACCGGAGCCGGCTTGGTGGCGCTCTCATTCAGCGCCCGGCGCAGGCGAAATGTGTCCCTTTCCGCGGCAATATCTTCACGCGGCGATGGCGGGGCCGGTTCGGGCTGATCCGGCGCCAGGGATTCTGGTGCCGGCGAAGAAACCTGTTGCGGGATGGACGGCTGCGGATCACGTGTGTGTAACGGCACCATCTCGACGGCGGCCAGAACCAGAGCGCGAACCTCACCCTTGATTGCAAGCGTGATCGGCTGGCCGTGGCGGGCAGCGGCGACGAGCGCTGCCGGGTCGTCCGCCGTGCCGATTTCCCCGAATTTGTCGCGGCTCACTGCCGTCACCAGATTGCCCTTGCCATCGATCAGGCCGGCAAGCGTATCGGCGGAAGCCAGAAGCTCGACCAGTTTTTCGGCGGCGGCAGCGCCGGACATTTCGCTTCCGCGACCGGTATCGGCGGTCAGGGCAACGACCAATATGGCGTTGGCGCGGCCGGGCGCATCGATCGCGTCAACAACAAGCGCCTGGCACTGGCACAGTTCGGCGCCTGACAATCCGCCACCAGGCAAAGCGATGCGGGCAAGGTTGGGGGTCTGGCGTAAATGCCGGCGCATGCCCTGCAAACCGCGGCGCAGGGAATTGGCCGAGGAAAACCGCCGGGCGGCGATCTCGGCAAAGCTCGTTGCGCCAAGCCGCACTGCACCGGCGGCGTTGCACCACAGCACCCGGTCGCCGGCCCGCGTGAACACCCATGCCGGCGCGCTGGCGCACAGGTGTGGCCGCACGGCATCGTGCGCGCTCAACGCCAAAACTGTCTCCCGCCAGTGGATCATCAGCCGGTCGCGGTCCCCATATTATTTTGCGCGAATTGTAGTTGCGCTTTCGTTCCGAGCCGTCCCTGCCCGTGCCATTCGTGGCCGGTTGCCGGCCGCGAATTGGTTAACAGAAGGTTACTGCGGACTAAAGCGTGAAAGCGAGGCGAAATATGGCCCGGAGCGCGCAAATCCGGCAAATGGTTAACAGATTGCAGCCCAAACCGGAACCGAAATTGCCAGCAGCGCGCGCCGATTTCCGCGCCCCTGACCATAGCGCCGCGACCGCCCGCATATCGCCCAGTCCTATGCCAAGTCACTGTATTTTTGTGCGATGCAATATTTTTATTGCAATGCACAATAACCGACCCTATATGGGGGCAACAGAGAGTTCACGCATCACCTATCCGGAGACAGATCAATGGCTCAGACCCGAAAAACCACCAAGACCACCGCAGCTAAACCGGCTGGCAAGCCCGCTTCCAAAACCGTTGGCAATACCGTTCCTGGCGCTATAAAGGCAGCCGCCGACATTGAGGCAACCATCAAGAACGCCGCAGATACCGCCGGCGCCGAGATTGCCGATATGTTCGCCACACAGGGCATCGAAGTTCCGGAATTTGTCCGGCAGGCCAGCGAAAACGCCGTTGCCAGCGCGCAAGACGGCTATGCCCGGATCAAATCGGCGGCCGAAAATGCTACCGACGTTCTGGAAGAGACCGTCCAGAGTGCCCGTGGCGGCCTGATGGACATCCAGTCCAAGGCGCTTGATGCGGCCAAGGAAAATTCTGAATCAGCCTTTGCCTTTGCCAAGGAAGTGATGACCACCGCAACGATTGCCGACGCGGTCCAGTTGCAAAGCGCCTTCATTCGCGGTCGCTTTGAAGCGATGATGGATTATTCGCGTGCCGTGCAGGAAACCACCAGCGACGTGACCACTGCGGCCACCAAGCCGGCTCGCGATGCTTTTGCCAAGATCGTCGCCGACGCCAAAGCAGCCTGACGAACCGTTTTGTTCAGCCCGGTTGTTGCGTTGGCTGACAATGAGATTAAAAGGGCCCGGCCATTGCCGGGCTTTTTTTATCCTGAATCCGGCCGAATGCGGACAATAACCGGACCGGATCGCATTGTGCGCCTTGTGCAGATGCCGGCGAACATTTAGGGTCTGCGACCGCGTCAGGCACCGTGCAGCCGTAGCTCAGTTGGTTAGAGCACTAGATTGTGGATCTAGGGGTCGGTGGTTCAATTCCACTCGGCTGTACCAGCCTTTTCAATGGGTTAGATACCTAGACGATATATCCCCAAGTTCATGGGGTAACGCTGAGGGTAACAGAAGACACATTTTCGCTACCTTTTATCGCTATCGGGCCGCCCCACCCAGTTCCTCAATCAGTTCCTCATCATCAGATCCACCAGACTTGTTGACCCTGGTTGAGACTGGCCGGGTGATGAGCTTGTCCTCGACTGCTGATACAAGAACCTCAGTCCCAGCCTCGCCAGATAGCCACCTCTGAAAACTTTCCGGCTCCAGGATCACCGGCATGCGGTCATGGATCGGCCTGAGGGTTTCATTGGCGTTGGTGACGATGATGGTCGCGGAATGCACTTCTTTGTCCGTCTCGATATCCCTCCACCTCGCCACAGCGGGTTCGCCGGACGGGTACGATCAACGCGGCCAAAACGACGATGATGGAGCCCAAATATTGATCGAAATCAACGACTGGCTTCCCGGAGAGCATCAATTGTTGAATAGATAGCCACTGTTGAAGCGAAGGAGAATGAAATGAACACCAGTCGGATATTATTGGTACTGGCTGCTGCAATCGTAGCCGGTTTTGCCGCGACAACCTTTGTTACCGCGCATGGCGGTGGCGGTGGCGGTGGCGGTGGTGGCGGGCATGGCGGTGGTGGTGGCGGCGGGCATGAGGATGGCGGCGGCGGCCACGGCGGGCATGGGGGTGGCTACGGCGGTCATGAACACCACTACTCCCATCATTCGGACGGCAAGGGTGGCAGCTGGCACATGCGCGACGACCAAACCAGGCACTGCAACCGAGCGGACGGTGAAAAAGAGCACAGCTGCACCGAGTGGAAATAGTCGTTCTGCATCTGGTTCGCCGATAACTTATCGGGGTAGTCGGGTTGGCAATGCTGGATGCGAACACGAGGGCAATAACCGTATTTGTGTGCGCTCAGCGATCTTTGGCAACTGTGGCAACTACTGTTGCTTCCGCGTCAGTAGCGCAGACGCACAGGAGCTCGCGCAGACAGTCGGTTACAACGCCGACCGCATCGAGGATCTCGGCACCGGACAGGCTTTCGTGCAAGTGCTTTCAGGTGGCGAACCGAGGCACGAGCAAATTAAGACACATCCGATCGATCGCGGTCTCTACCGCGGCCGCGGGGCGCGTGTGGTTGAGTATTCCAAGCGGTCTGGCGCCGCCTGGCCGCAAAGACATAGTCCTTCACAATCGTGATGCCGCCGGCAAAGCCATGCTCATCGCGCAGCCGTTCAAAGATCCGCTTCGACGTATGCCGTTGCTTCTTGTGAACAAGCCTGTCCGTCTCAAGAAT
>CAXMRP010000203.1:0-15327 GCA_964196155.1 uncultured Polyangiaceae bacterium | reverse complement strand
ATTGACGATGGCCATATATTGCTGTGTGCCGCCCATCTTCTGCGGCCGCATCTGAAAGCCGGCGGAATCGGAGACGACCTTGGCGATGGCCGCGCCGACGGCGGCGTTGGCGCCGCCCTTGGTGGTGCCAATGCCGACGACCTGGGCGGCGGCTGGCATGGTCAGAGCCATTGTCGCGCCGATCAGCGCAGCTCCGGCGCGAGTGAATAACGAGATTCTCATCGTTTCGTTTCTCCCTGTTTGACAAATTCACGCGTCCGTGGACCGGACGTCGTTGGCATCGTTGATCTCAGATTTTCAGGCCGAGCAGTTTAACGGCATTGTCTTGGTATATCGCGCGGCGGTCGGATTCGCTGATCTCCAATTTGTCGATAATGTCGATCGTCTCGCGGATATACATCGGCCCGCCTTCCGGATCGAACGGCGCATCGGATGCGAAAAGCACCTGATCGACGCCGAAGAAATCGATGGCTGACAATATCGCCATGCGTGACCCGAAGGTCGCCGTATCGGCATAGAACATCTTGAAATAATCCAGCGGCCGGTGCCTGAGCTCCTTCAACAGTACCTTGTAATCGACGTCGGATGTACGGGTGCCGAGCTGGTCCCAGCCCGGACCGACGCGGCCCTCGAAAAACGGGATCATGCCGCCGGCGTGATGGGTGATCACTTTCAGATCCGGCAGCCGGTCGAAGGTCTTGGAAAAGACCAGCCGGGCCATGGCGGCGGAGGTTTCATAAGGCCAGCCGAAGGTCCACCAGATCTCATAAAGGGATTTTTCCTCGCTCAGATAATCGGGAAAATTTTCCGCCCGGGCGGGGTGAATCCAGACCGGCTTACCGGCCCCGGCCATATAGTCGAAGAACGGCGCGAATTCGGGCAGATCCAGCGGCTTGCCGTTGACGTTGGAAAAAATCTGCATGCCACAGGCGCCAAGGTCCTCCACCGCGCGCCGCGATTCCTCAACCAATGCGTCAGGATTGTTCATCGGCGCGGTGCCGATAAAGCTGGGGAACCGGTCCGGATATCGGGAACACAAATCGGCCATGGAATCGGAACCAATCCGGCTCAGTTCAAGCGCCTTTTCCGGGCCACCGACAACTTCCAGCGCCGGCGAAGCCAATGATAACACCTGCAAATAATCACCGAACAGATCCATGACCTCGAACCGCCGGTCGAGGTTGGTCATCATCGGGACTTTCTGGCTGCGCATCGTGATATCGCGCCATTCGCCAGCCTGAGCAGCGAGTGCGTCATAAAAGGGCGCCGGCCAGATATGGGTGAACACGTCGATTTTTTTCATGATTTATCCGTTCGCTTCCGGCCGCTGAACTTCCTGCTATTGCCTATTGTGCGCGAATAGGGAGGTGGCACAAGGCGATGTTTCGCCACGCGGCACGGGTTTTTCATTCGCCGCGCGCCGTCCATGCGGACGATATTGGCGGGCCCGCTGGCGCAGTGTAAGAAGCGCGACCAGATCGGACGAGGGAAGGGCTGCCGCATCGTGAATCTTGCCGTCATTGGAAAAACGGTGACCGCATGCGTCGTAGGCGGCATGGGAGGCGCCCTGGCCTACTGGCTCGGTTTCCCCGCTCCCTGGCTGGTCGGTTCGACGGTCGCCGTGGCGTTGGTGTCAATGACACCGCTTGAGCCCGGCGTTCCCGCACCGCTCAGGAACCTTGCTTTTGCCATCATTGGCGCCTCATTGGGCAGCGGCGTCGATGCCGACACTCTGGCCCAGGCAAGCAAGTGGTCAGCGAGCCTGGCGATGATGCTTGTCGGCATCCCGGTGATGATGGCGGCGACATATCAATATCTGCACCGCGTTGTCGGCTATGACAGCGGGACAGCGATGCTGGCAGCCTCGCCCGGCGGCCTGTCGGCAACAATGGCAATGGCGGCGCAAGGTTATGGCGATATCCAGCGCATCGCGTTGATCCAGTGCTTCAGGCTGCTGTTCCTGACGGCCGCGCTGCCGCATCTGATTGCGCCGTTGATGCCTGCGGCATCTTCACTGCCCGCCCCCGACCCCGACATGGCACTGCCGGTGCTGGTTTCGATACTCGCGCTGGCCTTGCTGTTCGGATGGTTGGCCGACCGGGCACGGATTCCCGCCGCCTTTGTCATCAGCGGTGTCCTGGTCAGCGCCATATTGCACGCCGCAGGCATTGTTGAGGGTGCAATAGCGAACTGGATCATGGCGCCAGTGTTTATCGCCATCGGCGGCATCGTCGGATCGCGGTTCGTCGGCTTTGGCATCCGCGATATCGTGGCGGGCTTCCGGCACGGCCTGGTCTTTGTCGTCATCGCCGGCATCGTTTCGGGCCTGTTTGCGGTGGTGACCGCCAATCTCGTCGGGCTTCCCCTTGGTCAGGTTTGGGTCGCCTTCGCACCCGGCGGCCTGGAAGTCATGGCGGCGATGGCTCTGGCGTTTGATTTCGATCCGGCCTTTGTTGCGTTCCATCATCTGGTGCGGATCATCTGTTTGGCGCTTTTTCTTCCCATCGTTGTCCGCAAACTGATGGCCGAATAAAGCGTGCTGCGTCGGCTCAAGTCATCAGGCCGGCCATGACGCGGTCTATTACGCCGGCCGGGCGGCTTGCAAATTCTCAATACTTTTCAACTATCAGGGATTTTGTAGTTAGCCATTTGGCGAGTGGATTGCGTGTAGTGGCATGTCGACTGAACAAATCAACGAGCAGTTTGCCGACCTTGAAACATGGTCGAGCTTCGACCTGGTAAAGGCTTTTCATCAGGATCAACTGGCCGCGGTCGCGGCGGTTGGGCCTGCCTTGCCGGCTATCTCCGACGCTGCCGACGCCGCCGCGGTGCGCCTGGCCGATACCGGGCGGCTGATCTATGTCGGCGCCGGCACTTCCGGGCGGATCGGCGTTCAGGATGGCGCGGAGCTGACGCCGACCTTCAACTGGCCGCAAGAGCGACTTTTGTTCATCCTGGCAGGTGGCGAGGACGCCGTTCTTCAGTCCGCTGAAGGGGCGGAGGATTCAGCCGATGACGGCCAGTGGAATATCCTAAAAGCCGGTGTGAACGAGCGCGATGTGGTCATCGGCCTTGCAGCGAGCGGGGCGACGCCGTTTACGGTCGCCGCGGTAAAATATGCCGCCTTGCTCGGCGCGATGACGATCGGTGTCGCCAATAACCGCGACGCACCATTGCTGGCGGCTAGCGCACATCCGATCCTGATTGAAACCGGTGCGGAGGCGATCGCCGGCTCGACACGGATGAAGGCGGGAACCGCCCAGAAAGTCTTTTGCAATCTGTTCTCGACGCTGGTGATGGTGCGACTTGGCCGCGTCTACCGGGGATTGATGGTCGATATGCGCGCCAGCAATGACAAACTGCGCCGCCGTGCCGTCCAGATGGTCGCCCGGCTGACGGACTGCGATCCGACCCAGGCGGAAACGGCCGTGGACCAAGCCGGCGGCGAGGTCAAGACGGCGGTGATGATCGCGTCGGGTTTTGCTCTGGCGGAGGCGCAGGACGCATTGGCGCGGCATAGCGGCGATCTAAGGGCGGCTCTAACTGATAGCGCGGTGCGGCTGGAGGTGGCATCATAGGCGGCAGACCCGGCATTGAGGGAACCGCCCGTGAAACTTGTTACTTTCTCGTTATCCGACTCTCCATCCGGCTCATTGCCCGGCGGAGTCCGGCTTGGACTTGTCGATAATTGCCAGATCATCGATCCGCTTAAAGCGCTTGGGCGTGACGCGCCGGAACGGGCGGTTTTTGACGATATTGTCTCGTTCATCCGATCGGGGGAAACGGGGCTGCGGCTGGCGAGGGACATCATCGCAGCGGCCCCGGCCAATGCGCGTTTACCGTTGAGCGAGGCTCGCCTCGAGGCACCGATCAAGCCCTCGACCATCCTGTGCTCAGGCAGCAATTATCATGCCCACAATGCCGAAAAGGCCGCAGCGCCGATTAGCGGCCGGGAACCGGAATTCTTCGTCAAGACGGCCGATTGCGTCGTCGGCCCCGATGCCGCGATCGTACATGATGAACGGCTGACCAAAAAGCTCGACTGCGAAACGGAACTGGCGGTGGTGATCGGCAAGCCCGGCCGGCACATCCCGGTCGCAACCGCGCTCAATCACGTCTTCGGCTACACGATCGTCAATGACGTGACGGCCCGCGACCAGCAGGTCAGGATTTCGCCCGAAGGCTTCACCTGGTATGAACTCGGCCGCGGCAAGGCCTTCGACACCAGTGCGCCGCTTGGGCCGGTTATCGTCACCGCCGACGAAATCCCGGACCCGCAAGCGCTGCAACTGTCAACACGCATAAACGGCGATTTGCGGCAGTCGACGTCAACAGGCGACATGATCTGGTCGTGCGCCGAACTGATCCATTTTTTCTCGGTCAATTTCACATTGAAACCGGGCATGGTCATCATAACCGGGACGCCGGCGGGAACGTCCTGGTCGGTTGATGAGGATCTGGGAGGCAAATGGACGCCGGCGCCTGGCCTTGTTGCCGCAACGCGTTACTGCCTGCCCGGCGATGTGATCGAATCGGAGATCGAAAAGATCGGCGTTCTGCGCAATCCGGTCATATCGGCTGACAGCGCATAGGGCCGGTCTGCGGCGAGCCGCCGCCCACACGGGCGCAAGCCTGCCGGTTGCCAGCGTAGCGTCGCAGTTTGCCCCAAGCCGGACAAAATGGCCGTTGCGGCTTTGAGTCCGTTCCTGGTTCAGTTTCCGGACGTTGCGGCGAAGCATTTCCAGCTTCCGCTTTGGTGCCAATTCCGAGCATATGCTGCTCCGCAACATCAACTGCAATTTTGTACCTGGATGCCAGTGGAGGAGCTGCCCACAGCATCAGAATCGGACCACTCAAATTCTTGTCGGCATGCCTTTGGCGAGATTTGACAGAACTCCTCTAATCCAAAGGTGGGCTGGATCTGTTTCAAGCCGCGAATGCCAGCAGGCAATAACATCGAAGTCTGGAACCGTAATTGGCTGATCGAAGATCTTGAGGCCTGACATTCGCCCATGCACGAGTCGTTCTGGCGCGAGAGCAAGGAAGTCATCGGTCCGAACGGTTTCCAACAGCACATGAAAGCTCGGCAAGGAGACAGCGACTCTTCGCTTGAGCCCCAAATCCTTGAGCGCCTCATCGGTCGGACCGGAAAATGCGCCTCCTGTCGGCGACACCAAGAGATGATCAAACCGAAAAAAATCCTGCAAGGATATTTTTGCGCCCGTCAGGGGATGAGATTTGCGAGCAATGCAAACATACTTCTCACGATAGAGAAATTGGGCAGGCAGTTCAGACACCGCAAATTCAGGGATTGTCAGTGCCAGGTCGGCCTCTCCCCGTGTCAGTTTCTCTGACAGATCGGCAATATATGCGGGCAGGACCGCGATGCGAATTCCTGGGGCCTGCCGGCGCAACAGACCTATCAGCGGTACAACGAGCGCATATTGCATATAGTCGTTTGCCGAAATCGAAAATGTCATCTGTGCAGCTTTGGGGTCGAATATTTCGGGCCTGATCAGTGCCTCGACATCTGCCAGCAGAACTTTGATCGGTTTAGAAAGCGCATCGGCGCGCGGGGTCGGCAGTATTCCATGCTGGGTGCGGACAAACAGTCGATCACCAAACAGCTGCCGCAAGCGGTTTAGCATGCCGCTTACCGTTGGTTGCGTGAGATGAAGGCGAGCCGCGGCGCGCGTCACATTGCGCTCGTCGTAAAGCGCGTCAAAAGCAACCAAGAGGTTGATGTCGGCATTTCTAATATCGATCATTCAAATATCTCATATCCGTAAATACGATTGGCTTTATATCTAATCTCGCACCATTTTGCCAATGAACGTTGAGTCGGGGCAAAGGAGTGTGGGTCGTGTGGCCGCGAAACGATTTGATAGAGAGATTGGGTACCCGCCATCCGATCATTCAGGCACCAATGGCGGCTGTTTCGACGGTCGAGATGGCTGTTGCCGTGTCCAAAGCCGGGGGACTGGGCAGTATCGCTGGCGCCCATCTCTCTGGCGAAGAACTGAAAGAGGCGATCCGTGCGTTTCGCTTGCAAACCGATCTGCCGTTCAACGTTAATCTCTATATTAAACAGCCAACGCCCGCTTACGATGAGCGCCGCGTGTCGTGCCTGAAAAGCGGCCTCGATGACGCACATCGTCAGTTGAATGCTGGCCCGGCGCCCGAACCACAACTTCTCTTCCAAGGATTTGAAGAAAAGCTTGAGGTCGTTCTTGATGAGCGGGTTCCGATCCTCAGCACTCATTTCGGCATGCCGTCGGCTGGGCAAATGAAGACTCTCAATGAACGCGCTGTGTGCGTGATGGCTACTGCCACGACCGTCGAAGAGGCTCTGATACTTCAAAGGGGCGGTATCGAAGCGATTATTGCCCAAGGAGCGGAGGCAGGCGGCCATCGCGGCACGTTTGCGTCAAAGCCCGAGGAAGCGGCCATTGGCACGATGGTCTTGGTTCCGCAGATCGCCGACCATGTCCGTGTTCCGGTGATAGCTGCCGGCGGCATTATGGACGCCCGCGGGGTCGCCGCCGCATTTGCGCTCGGGGCCGCTGGCGTACAGATGGGGACCGCTTTTATACCCTGCCACGAGAGTGGTGCCCCGCAGGCCTATCGCCGCCACGTGATTACTGCCCGATCGGGTGAAACGGTTCTGACCGATGCCGTCTCCGGTCGTGCCGCCCGCCTTATTGGAAATCGGCTGGTCGATTTGCTTGAACGGCATCGTTCCAATCGGCTCGGCTTCCCATTGCAATTGTCGATGGGCCGAAATCTGACCAGGGCGGCCAAACAACAAGGCCGCGCTGACTTCACGCTCATGTGGGCCGGTCAGGGCGCGCCACTCGCCCGCGAAGCTTCCGCCCGAAGCATAGTCACGGAAATTGTGTCTCAAGCCCGGCAACTGCTCGCAGACCAAAAAGCCGCTGCATAACTTGAACCTTACGGAGACAAACAATGATCAAATTGCTCGATGCCGGGACTGCACCTCATGGAAGCCGTGAGCACTTGACCTCGGTTGAGAAGTCCATCGGCTTCACGCCAAATCTGTTTCGCGCGCTTGCCCATTCACCTTCAACGATCGAAGGCTTCATCGCGCTGCTCGCGGCCTACAACCAAGGCACGTTTACAGACGCCGAGCGGCAAATTGTTCAACTCGCCGCAAGCCTTGAAAACGACGGCAGATATTGCGTCGCCGGTCATTCCGCTTTTCTGTCAAATATAAAACTGCCTGCCGAAACAATCACGGCGATCCGCGCCGGTCACCCGATCGTCGACAAACGGCAACAGGCTCTGGTTGATTTTACGCGGGTCTTGGTGCGCGAGCGGGGAAAAGCAGCCGCCGATGACAAAACAGCGTTTGAAGCTGCCGGATTTACAACCGACGAAATTTTCGAAGTCATCGCCGGCATTGCCTTGAAGACGATCTCCAATTTTGTCGATAATGTATTTGATCTGCCCGTCGACAAAGAATTTGAAGTGTTCAAATACGAACCAGAGATTTTTAACGAAATGCCGGGTCGGTCAGCGGGGCTGGTTGTAGCATAAGCGTATAGGCTCAGAACGGTGTTTCCACATCAATTTTGAGCCAAAGCGCATCCGCTCTGGTTCGTTTATACTGGGTCAAACGCTGACTAAACCGCCGAGCGGCCGGAACGTCCGTTGCTTGTTCCAAACCCGGTCATTCGGCACCGCAGTTTCACACGTCCGTTCATGGCGCATGGTTTTAAGTCCGGCTCAGGACGCGTCCTCACCCGGAACCACCCGAACTTCCGCCGGGGCTTGCCCGGAAGCGATCAGAGAACAGCCATCGAGCGCGTCACCTTGTTGCGTGTCGAAGCGGCGCCCGATCAGCGCTTCGATACGTCCGCCAAGAACGCTCCACAGACCGCCGGTTATGTAAACCGGTTCGTCAGGAGCGGGATCGAGGCAGCGGACCAGCGCCGCCCCATGCGCGGCGGCTCCCTGAAGAATGTTTTCTGCGGTCGCATCGCCGGCTTTGCTTGCCGCCACGACGAGTGGAGCAAGGGCGGCGGCGCGCTCCGGCGTCAGCTGTGCCAGAAATGCCAGAACCGCGCCCTCGCTAATCCCGATCGCCCGGTCGACGGTCTCGGTCAATTCGCTGCCTGCAACCACGCCGTCGCGGGCCATCAGCGCGTGTTCGATGGCCTGGCGGCCGATCCACGCACCCGATCCGCGATCGCCGCCGAGCCAGCTCCAGCCGTCGCGTTGAAACGAGCTGCCGTCGGCCTTGAGCTTGTGGCCGACGGCGCCGGTGCCCATCGCGATGAGGCAGCACGGCCTGCCGCCGCCGGCACCGATCAGCGCGGCATACCCGTCGGTGACGATGGTCGTCGTCAGGAATGCCGGCAGGGCGCCGGCAAAGGCCTGTCGTGCTTCCGGCATGACAAGCCCGGCGCCGCCGATGGCAAGGTGATGATGGCCGGTATCGGCCGGATCCACGCCGGCTTTCTCGGCGGTCTCGCGCCACAATTGCGTTATCACCGCCAATGCGGTGGCAAGGTCGGTCATGGGATTGCATGGGCCTCCGGCCGCTTCGGCAATTGCATTGCCATTCGCATTGGCCAGGCGAGCCCGCGATCCGCTGCCGCCGCCATCGACACACAAGGTGAGGGACACGTCCATGGCGCCTGTGTCGCCGATCGGATCGGCGCGCGCAAGTCTGCTTTTCGCTGCCCTTTCCTGCATCTTAACGACTTTCGCGCGAGCAAATAGCGTGTAATCCAAGCGTTCGTGACGTAATATCCGTTGAACAACGTCAAGCAAATCAAAACGGGTAGTGACAATGGCGACAGACGGCAGGATCGCATTAGTGACGGGGGCCAGTTCCGGTGTCGGCAAACATACGGCGCAGGCCTTTTTGCGCGCCGGCTACGCCGTGATCGTCACCGGCCGCCGCGCCGCCGAACTCGATGCGACGATTGCCCAAACCGGCGTCAGCGCCGACATGGCCCTGGCGGTGCCTTGCGATGTCTCCGACCCGGATGCCGTGGACGGGCTTTTTGCGGCGACCGAGAAGCGTTTTGGCCGGCTCGATATCATCTTCAACAATGCCGGCACGAATGCGCCCGCGTTACCCTTCGGCGATCTGACCTTTGAGCAATGGAAGGCCGTCATCGACGTCAATTTGACCGGCGCTTTCCTGACAGCCCGCGGCGCCTTCAACCTGATGCGCAAACAGGATCCGCAAGGCGGACGCATCATCAATAATGGTTCGATTTCCGCCCATGTCCCGCGCCCCGGCTCGGCACCCTATACGGCATCCAAGCATGGCATTACCGGTCTGACTCGCACTATCTCGCTCGATGGCCGGCCGTTTAATATCGCCTGTGGCCAGATCGATATCGGCAACGCCGCAACCGACATGACGGCGCGGATGAGCGTCGGCGTTCCCCAGGCCAACGGCACCATTGCGAGCGAGCCGACGATGGATGTCGACCGTGTCGCCGAGGCGGTTGTCCACATGGCCGGTCTGCCACTCGACGTCAACATCCAGTTCATGACGATCATGGCGACGAAAATGCCATTTATCGGAAGAGGTTAGCCATTCCGCGGGCGGCCATTCACGCAACAGGGCTGGACCCGCACACCGTCTTCGCCCAATAAACCGATAACAAGGCCCAACATTCGCGGGGAAATCATGCAAGCCGGTCCATGTCTGTGCCATTTCGCAGGAAGCGCTCTCGCCCCGATTGCCGCCTGGTCGCCGGCGGATATGGGCCGTGGCGGATCTTCGCCGGCCTCCGGCGGGCCCGTCGATCGGGCTTTACTGGAAGACCTTGCCGCAGCGAGCCAAATTCTTGCCGCCCAAGGCGTGGTCGATGCCTTCGGCCACGTTTCCATGCGCCACCCGAATGCGCCGGATCGGTTTTTCATGTCGCGCGGGCTGGCGCCGGCGCTGGTCGGTGCCGGCGATATCCAGGAGTTCGATCTAAATTGCGTCACCTGCGACGGTGACGACCGGCCAAGTTTTCTCGAGCGTTTTATCCACGGCGAAATCTACCGGGCGCGCAGTGACGCCATGTCAGTCGTTCACAGCCATTCGCCCTCGGTGATCCCCTTCGGCCTAGTCGAAACACCGATGCGGGCGATGTTCCACAATGCGGCGTTTCCGGCGGCCGGCGTTCCGGTCTTCGACATCGCCGAAAAATTTGGCGCAACCGACATGCTGGTTGGCAATGGCGATAAGGGCGAAGCCCTTGTCAATGTGCTTGCCGACAAGTCTGTCGTGCTGATGCGGGCGCATGGCAGCGTCGCCGTCGGGCCGGACCTTGCGAGCACCGTGTTCAGGGCCGTCTATACGGAAGTCAATGCCCGTATCCAGCATCAGGCCACGGCCTACGGCGGGCCGATTGCCGCGCTCAGCGCCGAAGAGGGCCGGCTGGCCGACGCGGTCAACATGAAAGCTGGACAGCGGGCATGGGATCTCTGGCGCAAGACGGTCGGCCGATGAGAGAGGCTTCGCTTGCTTGCAGGAAAAGGCTTTAGAACAGGAATAATCATGCCGGACACGGACAAAAAACAACGCCTTGTCGACTGCATCCGTATGTTGGAGCGGGCCGACTATATCGACCATAACGGGCACTGTAGCATCCGCCGCGACGAGACGAGCCTCTACATCAACACTGGCGCCAGCATACGCAGCACGCTGACGGTCGATGATATTGTCGCCATAGACCTTGACGGCAATCAGCTGGAGGGCGAGGCGCGGCCGCCGCTGGAATATCACATCCACAGCGAGATTTTCCGCGCCCGGCCCGATATTAATGCGATCGCTCACACCCATCCCAAATGGTCAACGCTTCTCACCATGACCGGTCACAGCCTCAAGCCGGTCTACGCCCAGGGCGTGCTTGTTGCCGATGCGCAGCTTCTGGATACGCCGATGTCGGTCAATACCAAACCGATGGGCGAGCGCCTTGCCGTGGCATTGGGCGCCAAACATACCGTGCTTTTGAAGGCCCATGGCGTCGTCGCCGCCGGCACCGACATGCTGGAATGCTTCGCGCTCGCCGCCTATGTGGAGGAAAATGCCTATCGCCAATATATGGCGACGCAGATCGGCGAGCCTTACGAATTCACCGAGGAAGAGCAGCAGGCCTGCCGGGAAAAGCTCTGGACGCCCGGGCTTTTCCAGAAAACCTGGGATTATTATTATTCCAAGCTCGCATGACCGGTTGCCGCGGCCGGCGTTTCGCCATGACGAACGTCCCGTAGGCAGCCGGCCCGATGGGCCCTAGGCTGTGGCGTAAAGTTAGTGGACCGCAATCGAACCGCCGGATTTGAGGCGAGTGGAGGGGCGTTATGGGTGGTGTCAAGCTTAGTATTGCAACGACGGATTACGACCATTTCCGGGATTTCCGGCTTGGGGCCGTACAAGCCGAAGGCATCGATCATACCTGGCTCACCCTCGGCCATCACGAAATCTTCGCCCGCTTCACGTTCAACCGGGAATGGGACGTCACGGAGCTGTCGTTTGCCAAATTCACCGCCCAGGTGACGCGGGAGAATGCCGATATTGTCGGCCTGCCGGTGCCGTGCTCGCGGCTTTTCCGGTTTTCATCGTTCTACGTCAATAAAAACAGCGGCATCAAAACCGTCGAGGATCTGAAGGGCAAGCGCATCGGCTCGCCGGAATGGGCACATACTGCAGCAGTCTATATGCGCGGCTGGTTGCACAACGATGTCGGCGTGAAACTGCCCGATATTCACTGGTATCAGGCCGGCGCCAATGAAGCGGGCCGCATCGAGAAGGTCGAACTCAGCCTGCCGGACGGCGTTCAACTCACCCGCGTGCCGGAAAAATCATTAAGTGAAATGCTGGCCGCCGGCGAGATCGATTGCGCCATCATCGCCCGGCCGCCCAATTGTTATCTGGAAGGGCATCCGGATGTCGTGCGGCTGTTTCCCGATTTCCTGGAGATGGAAGAAGACTATTACCAGCGCACAAAAGTCTGGCCGATCATGCACATCATCGCGATCCAGAAGCATATCCTGGACGCCAATCCCTGGGTGGCGCGCAATCTCTATAATGCCTTTGCTGAATCCAAGCGCCGCAGTCTTGAGCGGCTGTTTGACCCGGCCGTGTCGCGCTATCCGCTCGCCTGGCTGCCGATCTATGCCCGGAAGATGCGTGACATGTTCGACGGCGATCCGTTCCCCTTCGGCATTGAGGAAAACCGGGCGACCTGGGAGCAGTTGCTGCTTTACGCGCACCAGCAGGGCATCGCCCACCGGCACGTCGCGCCCGAGGATATTTTTGCCAAAGGCATCATGACGTTGGTCAAGGTCTGAGCGCAGCGACTTCCCGGCGGAGCGGTAATCATCTCACCGTAACCGCAACGACGTGGACCGCATTGTTGCCGTAGCCGGAATTGTCCCATCTGGGGGCGAGCGGCTGCACGTCGCCATTTGCGTCCGTTGCCCGGCATTTGAGCACGTGATCGCCCGGAGTGGCATTCCAGGTGTAATGCCATTTGCTCCAGGCGAAACGGTCTTGCCGGTGCTCGAGTGCCGCCTCGAACCAGTCATCATCGACCGCGACTTCAACTTTGCCGATTGCCGTTCCGGCGCCCGACCAGGCGCGTCCGGTTAGCCCGACCGGTCCTTGCTCGACCAAGCGGGATCGCGTGAACCAGTCCGGCATGCCCGGCGGGATCATCAAGGATTTCACGCGGATGAAATCGATCGGCTGGCCCGGATCGTCCTTGTCATGCCGGAATTTGTAGGCCGTGGCTTTTTGATATCCGTCAAACGGTTGATCCAGAACCTTGATGTCGGTCAGCCATTTGACGCTTGCCATGCCATACCAGCCGGGCACAAGCAGCCGCACGGGAAAGCCGTGCTGGGGCAGCAATGGTGCGCCATTCATGGCGGTGCACAACAGGACATCGTCACGCAGCGCTTCGTCCGGTGTCAGGCTCCAACCAAAATTGTGCTCCACGCCGCCGGCAAATCCCCGGTCGGCGCCGAGAAAGGCAATCTCTGCCGCGCCAATGCCGATGTCGGCCCGCTCCAGGATGTGGCGCAGGGGCGTGCCGGTCCACTCAGCCGTGCCGACCGCCTCGTGGCGCCAGGGCATGCTCTGGTGGCGAGGCGTAACGGCCGCCCGGCCATCGCCGGCGCATTCCAGCGTTACCGGCAGGGTTTGCGAGGGAAGGGTCTCAATTTCGCCCCGCGAAATGCTCAGCGGCGATTTGACATTGCCGCTGATGTTGAGCCGCCAGGTTTCGGCATCAAGATGGGGGATATCGAAATGAATGAGCAGGTAATGCATGCCGGCCGGCGTCACGTCATGGCGCATCATCTCCAGCGCAATGCCACTGTTGCGGTTGGCCAGAGCCAGCTCTTCGGCGCTGAAGTCACCTTCGACATGCCGGCGCGGATCATGATCAGAAAACGGATTATCGGTCACGGTGCTGAACCCACTTGTGTCCTGGTTAGTTCATAAAAATTATCGCCTTTCGGCTCAGGCCAAATCGCGGCCCATTAAATAGAACTCGTCATTGGGCCGCATGGCGGTGAAATTGGCCATTCGGTTGGAGAGGGCGAACAGGGCGGTAATCGCGCCGATGTCCCAGATGTCCTCGTCTGAAAAGCCGTGACCGCGAAGGGTTTCAAAATGCGTCTGGCTGATCGAGCCTGAATCGTTCGAAACCGTCATGGCGAAGTCGAGCATGGCCATCTGGCGCGGCGTAATATCGGCCTCGCGATAATTGACGCTCACCTGATCGGCGATCAGCGGATTTTTGGCCCGGATACGCAGGATGGCGCCGTGTGCGACGACGCAGTACTGACAGTTGTTGTCGTTGGAGGTGGCGACAATGATCATTTCCATCTCGGCCTTGCTCAAGCCGCTGTCGCGCTCAAGCAGGGCGTCGTGATAGGCGAAGAAGGCGCGAAATTCGTCCGGGCGATGGGCGAGCGCCAGAAAGACGTTGGGCACGAAACCGGCCTTGTTCTGAACGGCGAGAATCGTCTCCTTGATGTCCCCGGGAAGACCCTTGATGTCCGGAACGCGATACCGGCTGATTTTCGCGGCACTCATTTTTCGGTTCCCTTGGCAATTTTCGATCGGCGCCGTCGGCTTCGCCGGCCTTGTTGATCGAGATTGCCGTTATCGTCAATCGTCCACTTCAGATCCATGACTTGGAGTCCCGACCGCGAGCAACGATCCATGTTGATTGAGATGCATGCAAGCAGGCTGGGAAAAAGGTGTCTGTGAAGGGCAAGTGGCTTGGTCGAGCGGGTCGACATGCCTGACCCAGCGCAGATGCCGGGCAGGCACAGGAGAACAAAAAACCCACTATCTCGATGAGATAGCGGGCCTGTTTTTGCCGAGACGGGCAACCGATTTTATCTGCTTTTCGCGATCAATCATCCAGGCGCTTCTGTAGTCCAGGTTTCGATCTAGTCTGCAGCGAAGCAATAGAAAAGCCCTGCGCCTCCGGATTTTGGAAGATCATCTTCACCACAGCCTCGTGAGCCATGCGCAGAACTCCACGACGTGTTGCCACCGCCATGCCGGTCATGGTGTCCAACCTGCGCGCTGCCTTCGCCGGAACTGGTCCAGTTGCTGCACGTATGATCATCCGTGTCGCGCGGGAAATAGGCTGTGCCGTCGTGCATCGAACCGGTCAGAATGTCATGCCGGTTGGGTTTGTCGCCGCGGCCGTTGACGCGATTTCCGGATTCGTCCAATGCGGTTCTTTTGACGATGTTGGGGTTCAGATGAAGTTCATCGAGATCACTGGCGATCAACTCGCCATGGGCGTTGTACCAAGGGCCTGATCCGATCCGGTTGCGGGCGGAAATACCGCGTTTGCCTTCGGCCTGGGTGCTCAGATAAGCGCGCCATGTGCGACCGGTTGAACCGGCAGCCTCGGCCAACTTTGTGCAATAAGCGTCCGCACCATCAAGTCCACCCAGATTTGCGCCCTGTCCCATACCAACACTGGTGATGAAAAATCCCATCGGATGATCTTCAGCAGCGACGAGCGGCGAACTCATCAGAAGCAGAATCTCTGCCGAAGCAATTGCTCTGGTAATTTTCATTTCGATTTCCTCTCCTTGGTTATCCAATATCCGCCAGATGAGATGTCATTTTTCCCGCACTGGTTGGGGACGTACACAGGGACAAACGACGTAGCGGTGGAATTATACCGGCTTGCGCGAAGTCTGACTCACGTAGGGGATTCCCAAATCACCTGAACTGTGAATCAGTGTGGCGAACACAGGAGGTTCGCCATGGCGGCAGCGATAGGGTTGCGCAACGATTTGAGAAGTTTGGATTTGCGG
>CAXMRP010000202.1:0-8837 GCA_964196155.1 uncultured Polyangiaceae bacterium | reverse complement strand
CGCCTGAACGGAATGGTCCGGCTGCTTGGCATCCGGGCCGGCATAGGTCGTCTCTAAATCGACAATATCGCGCAACAGCACGTTGCCTTCGGCCAGTTCATCGCGCCAGATGATAATCGCCTGAAAGGTCAGCGGGCTTTCGCACAGGCCGGCGATCATCGCCTCGCGCCCGGCCTCGATCCGCTTGGCAATCGCGATTTCGCCCTCGCGCGACAGCAACTCCACCGTGCCCATTTCGCGCAGATACATCCGCAACGGATCATCGGTACGATCAGCCGGCTCGCGTTTGGTGGCTTTCTTGGCAACGGCGGTACCGGTAGTCTCAACCAATTCGCGCGTGCCCGAGCCAGTACTCTCTTCGCCGCCCTCTTCACCCTCTTCGGCTTCGGCGACATTGATCCCCATATCGTTCAGCATCGACATGGTGTCTTCGATCTGCTCCGACGTGACCTTGTCCGACGGCAACACCGCATTCAGTTCATCGACGGTGATGAAGCCTTTTTTCTTGGCTACCTTGATCATTTTCTTGACGGCGGCATCGGAAAGATCGAGCAGCGGCTTGTCGGCCACCGCGGCGTCCTGGTCCGGAGTTTTGGTTTCGGCCACTGGTTGCTGATTGGCTGCCATATTTGTCTGTCTCCGCGCCGGATGAGCGGCGCTCAAAAAGGTCTGCTGTCTGATTCGCCCGGATTAGGCGTCGGCTGCCGTAAAGGCCACGTTAACTCTACCCGGACCCATAAATTATTTCAGGCCGATCAATTCAAAAATTCTTGTGTATCAATTAGGGCGGTTGCCCGCCAGATCCATCACCCAAATCCAATCGTTAGGCACCATAACGTGCAATCGCCACCGTGTCGAAACCTTGGCAAGCCTACTGGCGCGCCGGTTTGAACGGATGGACGATCCCCTGATCGGCCCCTTGAGCGTTCAGGTCGCCGGGCCCTGGCCCATGCTGCCTTCCCTGCTCCTGGATGTCTCGCAGCCGGTCTATATCGATATCGCTTGCGTCATCGCCAAGCGCTTGGGCGGCTGCTTTCTTATCGTTAGATAGCGTGGTTGCCGAAAGACGCAAGTGCCATGCGTCATCCCATATTGCCGCGGCGCGCGATATATCGCCGCCGGGCTCCATGTCCTGCACCCCACAATCGCGCAATCTTGCCAGAATATTGGCGGCGATCGGCCCATCGCCGGTTTGCTCCAGCCAGGCCATCAGATCGCCGTGGCCACTGTCCGGCGCCTGCGCGATCGCCGCGCCGAGCACTTGCGCAAACAGTGTCAGGTCGCGCCCCGAAAACCGGCATTCGGCCAGTTTTTCCAGCCGTTCCTCGGCAAGCGCGGGATGGGCCAGCAGTCCACCGACCAAAATCGCATCCTGAATATTGATGTCGCCAGACGCCGCCTGGCCGCTTGCCCGCACCAGCCGGTTGGACAATAGACTGGCCGATGGCACAGCCGGCGCTGCCGGCCCATCGCGATAGTTGTTGCGTGAAGTGTAGCGGGACGTGTTGCCACCACCCTTGCCCGGCCAACGCCCGCCAGCGTTGCCGAAACCTGAATTCCCATATTTAGAACGGCCAGCGCGGCCGGCGCCCGAATTCGGCGCGCCCCGGCCAAAAAACGAAGCCATGCGCACCCGCGCTTCCGCCTCATAATGGTGCCGCACCGACCCGTCGGTGATTTGCCCGACGGTTTCGCGCACCTGTTTTTCAAGTCCCGCCCGCCGTTCAGGCGTATCGAACTGGCCGCTTTCGCTGGCCCGCCGCCACATCATCTCAAACAGCGGCCGGGCCGCATCCAGATAGCCCGAAAATACCGCCACCCCGTCAGCGCGGATCACATCGTCCGGGTCGCGGCCCTCCGGCAGCAGCGCAAAACGCACGCTTTTGTCTGGTTCCAGCATCGGTAGCGCCAGATCGACCGCCCGGAATGCTGCCTTCAAACCCGCTTCATCGCCGTCAAAACACAGGATCGGCTCATCGCTCATTTGCCACAATAAGCGCAACTGGCCTTCCGTCAGCGCCGTGCCAAGCGGCGCGACAGTTGCCTCCAGTCCGGCTGCAACGCAGGAAATGACGTCCGTATAACCCTCCACCGCCACCACATGCCCGCCCTTTCGCGAGGCGGTGCGGGCGCTTTGGCCGTTGAACAGAACATGACTTTTGTGAAACAGCGGTGTTTCGGGTGAGTTGAGATATTTTGCCGGCACATCGGCGGACAGCGCCCGCCCGCCAAAAGCAATCACCCGGCCGCGCAGATCGGTGATCGGGAACATCACCCGGCCGCGAAACCGGTCATAGGACACCGGAATATCTTCGCCGGCAATCAGCAGCCCGGCCTCGACCATTTGCGCCGGTTCAACTTTTGCCTCGGTGAGATATTGTTTCAGGCCGTTGCGCAAATCCGGCGCGTAGCCGATGCCGAAGCGCTTCTGGATATCCGGCGTCAACCCCCGGTCACGCAGATAGGCCCGCGCCGCCGCGCCACCGGCCGATTGCAACTCCTGCTCAAAATATTTCGCCGCGATATCCATGACATCATAAAGACTTGTGCGGACTTTCTCGCGTTGTTCGGCATCCTTGTCGCGGGCCGGCATGGGAATGCCCGCTTCACCGGCCAGCAGTTCCACCGCCTCGGGGAACGGCACCCCCTCCTGTTCGACCAGAAAGGTGAAATGGTCGCCCGACACGCCGCAGCCAAAGCAGTGATAGCGCCCGCGCCGGTTGTCGGCGTGGAACGAGGGTGTTTTTTCGCCATGGAACGGGCAACAGGCCCAATAGTCACCGCGGCTGGGCTGCGACTTGCGCTTGTCCCAGGTGACCTTGCGCGCCACCACATCGGCGATCGGAATCCGATCGCGAATCTCGTCAAGAAATTGCGGCGAAAATCGCATGGGCCCAGATTATAAGATTTTAGAACATATTGCGAACAAGTATCGTAACGCCAACCCCGGTCGATTGAAACGATTCATGATCGCCTGATCGAACAACGGGGAAAAGCGCAAGCCACCTCGCCCGCGCTCTACCCGTGGCGCTATTTCAGGAAGCCCTTGACCACGGAACTGGCTTTGCCGAAATCCATCCGGCCCGGATACTGGCGTTTAAGCGTGTCCATGCACCGGCCCATGTCGCGCAGGCCCTGCGCATTGACGTCATCGACCGCCTTGCGGCAGGCGCCCTCGATTTCCTCTTCCGACAGTTGTTCGGGCAGAAAATCGCGGATCACCACCATTTCTTCCCGCTCCCGGTCGGCCATCTCCTGCCGTCCGTTGTCCTGATAGATTTTTGCCGATTCCTCGCGCTGGCGGATCATCTTGGCCAGAATGCCGAAAATCTCGCTCTCCGAAACGCCATCATGGCCTTTCGTTCGCTCCTCGATTTCGCGATCCTTGATCGCCGCACTGATCAGCCTCAGCGTGGATACCCGCACCTGGTCACGGCTCTTGATCGCTGTTTTCAGGGAATCACTGATTATGTCGCGCATCGTTTCCTCGTCTGACGCTTTGTGTTTAGGCACAAAATTGCGCCACAGTTCAAGTCGGTTTGTTTCACAATTGCCATGACGCCCCGTGATGGCACCCGGTGATAGATACGGGCTGTGCAACCCGCAAAGCACCCATTCAGGGTCTCATTCAGGGTCTCATTGATCTTGCATTGTCGGGTGAAAATCAGATCACAAACCCGCCCGGGTCACCAAAGCGATAGTTCGAATTGTGGTCCTTTTTCGGCGCTCATATAGGTTGTCATTGCATTTGCGCAAGCGCTCGGCTAATTCGGCCGTAACCGGCGAGCGAGGAAAATTCCCGCCCTCACCCGCCAGTTTTGCCACGATTTCTGTCCAGTATTGCCGAACCTGCCATGACCGAAACCACCACTGCCGATAACCCGGCCGACAATGCTACCAGCCGGGCAACCGGCTGGCATGAACCCGTCACCACGGCGCGATTGGTGCTGGCCGACGGCACGATCATCACCGGAACGGGTCTTGGCGCGATAGGCGAAGCGGTTGGCGAGGTCTGCTTCAACACCGCCATGACCGGCTATCAGGAAATCCTGACCGACCCGTCCTATGCCGGCCAGATCATCACTTTCACCTTTCCCCACATCGGCAATGTCGGCGTCAATGACGAGGACATCGAAACCGTCAACCTGGCGCAGGCATCCGGCGTACGCGGCTGCGTGCTGCGTACCGGCGTCACCGATCCGGCCAACTGGCGCGCCGCCGGCGACCTCGACCGCTGGCTGAAGGCGCGCAATATCATCGCCATTGCCGGCGTCGATACCCGCGCGCTGACGGCGCTGATCCGCGAAAACGGCATGCCCAACGCCACGATCAGCCATCAGCCCGACGGCAATTTCGACACCGCAGCGCTTCTCTCAAAGGCAACAGCCTGGCCCGGCCTTGAGGGCATGGATCTGGCCAGGACCGTCACCACCGGCCAGACCTACACCTGGGACGAGACGCCCTGGCAGCTGGGCAGCGGCTATGGCACCCAAACCGATCCGCGGTTTCACGTCGTCGCGGTGGATTTCGGCATCAAGCGCAACATCCTGCGCTTGTTGGCCGATCGCGGATGCCGGGTCACGGTTGTACCGGCAACGGCAACCGGTGCCGATATTCTCGCCCACCAGCCCGATGGCGTCTTCCTGTCCAACGGCCCCGGCGATCCGGCGGCGACCGGCGCCTATGCGGTGCCGGCAATCCGCGAAGTCGTTGAAGCGGGAATTCCGACATTCGGCATCTGTCTGGGGCACCAGATCCTCGGCATCGCGCTCGGCGCATCAACGGTGAAAATGCCCGCCGGCCACCATGGCGCCAACCATCCGGTCACCGATCACACGACGGGAAAGGTGGAAATCACCTCGATGAATCACGGCTTTGCGGTTGACGCGGCGACCCTGCCGGCAACGGTTATCCAGACCCATGTGTCACTATTTGACGGCTCCAACTGCGGCCTGCGGCTTGGCGACAAGCCGGTCTTTTCGGTCCAGTATCACCCGGAAGCCTCACCGGGTCCGCGCGACAGCCACTATCTGTTCACCCGGTTCGTCAATCTGATCCGCGAGCGCAAGGGGATTGCGCCGGTGCCGGAGTTTCCGACCAACAGCTGAGCGAATTCGAAAAAGCGGGAACCGGTTTTCGGATAATAAATGCGCGATGAGACAAAACAGCAAATTCAGATGCGGCCCAGGGTCAGGACCGAATATTCGGAGCGCACGACAACAGCATTGAGCCCAGAGCTAACTTTGATGCCAAAAACCTTTGCTCGTAGTATCATATAGAAGTCGACCTTGAGGAGTTTAGGTCATGCAAGATCAACCGACACTCTATGGTTACCGTGCAAGCACGTTCACTCGAATGGCGCTCGTTGCAGCGGACGAGAAGGAGCTCGACCACTCATTCCAATCCGTCGCTTCTTGGGACGGCTACGACAAAGACCCCAAGTTTGTTGACCTTCATCCGTTTTTGAAAGTCCCAGTGCTTAAGCATCAAAGACTGAAGATTACCGAGACATTGGCTATCCTAACTTACTTTGACAGCGCATTTAATGGTCCGCCACTGGCACCGAAAGACGGCGCCGAAATCGCTAAGATGTGGGAGATAATATCCACTACAATCAGCTATGCCTGGCCGGTGTGGGTACCGGTGTTGGCGACGAACCGCCTTTTCAATCCGATGGCACAGGACGAAACCGATGAAGGTCTCATTAAGGCCCGTCTACCTGACATTTGTAAAGCTGCGGAAGTAATCGGCACCTATCTCGATGCCCGAAGCGGAGGATTTGATCTTGCGGACATAGTGGTTGCAGGTGCGCTCAAATACGCGACGGAAACTCCCGAATGGGAACATATCACGGGAGCTTCGCCAAAATTGGCGGCATGGTGGGACCGTGTTCGATGTCGTTCGACAATTGCAAAACACATGCCTGACACTGACTGGACCCAACGCGCCAAAGATTTCGCGGCGCGGCGGATTTGACAGCCTCAGCTATTCTGAACGACGGGTTTGTCCGCACTGTTGCCATACCGCATGTGACCGATTTCCCGATCCTGATCCTGGCGCGCATTCGAAAAAGCGGGAACCGGTTTTTCGACAAAAAATGCGCGATGAGACAAAGCAGCGAATTCAGAGACGGGCTGGGCCGTAACCCGATTGCGATTGGTCTAACGCAATTCGCAGCGCCGCCGAACCGGATGCCGACTTATGACGCCTTGTGGCACTTTTTTGCCAATAGAAATGCGTCGCAAAATGAACAATGAACGAAGCTCAATAGGGTCGTTTTGTCCGTATTGCCGCCATACGGCTCGTGACCGACGACGTTACCCAAACATGTGCCTACACCCGGTCCACATTAAACGTATCGCACTCGCCGATCGCGCCGCCACGATAGCCGCGGCTGAACCAGCGTTTGCGTTGTTCCGCCGTGCCGTGATTGAACGCATCGGGCACCACATAGCCCTGGGTTCGTTTCTGGATCATGTCGTCGCCGATCTGGTTGGCGGCGTTCAGCGCCTCGTCGATATCGCCTTCCTCCAGCAGCCCCTTGCCGGCGACCGACTGCGCCCAGATGCCGGCGAAACAATCGGCCTGCAACTCCACCCGCACCGACATGCGGTTGGCTTCGGTCTTGCTCAGCCGGCGGCGCATTTCGTTGAATTTCGGCAACACGCCGATGAGATTTTGCACATGGTGACCGACCTCGTGGGCCAGCACATAGGCCTGGGCGAAATCGCCGGGCGCATCGAACCGCCGGCGTAGCTGATCGTAAAACGCCAGGTCGATATAGATTTTCCGGTCACCGGGACAATAAAACGGCCCCGTTGCCGCACTGGCCTGTCCGCAGGCCGACCGCACGCCGCCACTGAACAAAACAAGCGTTGGTTCGGAATAGGGCTGGCCGCCGGACTGGAAAACTTTCGACCAGGTGTCTTCCGTTTCTGCCAACACCGTCGCCACAAAACCACGCATGGCATCATCGGTCGCCGGTGTGCCCGGCGCGCTGCGCTGGCTTGTCGTTGATCCACCGCCTTGCGGCGCAAGCCCGCCACCGGACAACAGCTCGATGGGATTGATACCCATTATCCACAATACCACGACAATGACGATCATCACGCCGATACTGCCGCCGCCGGCCCGGCGCATCCGCGGCGCGCCCTTTGAGCGGCCAAATCCGCCCGGCAGTCGCAATCCGCCGCCCTGACCGCGCCTGTCCTCGATATTCCGGCTCTGCCGCCGTCCCTTCCACCGCATGAACGCACTCCATCCCGAATGCCGTGTCGCGATAACCGACCGAAACCCGGATCATCCCCGCCCTCCTGGCCTGTTTATCATGCCGGGGTGGCAAAAAGACAGTTCGAATGCACTGAATTTCCTCGCCGGACCGGCTCAAACCACTGATATGGATCAAGACGAATTGCTGCTATTTCTGTCACACAGAATTCATATCAACGACATAAGCAGATCATCACGCTCGTTCGCCTGATGAAGGGGTCTTTACCGGCAGATTGATAACGCCTGTCCGGCAGCAGGGGTAGAGGGGGTCACACATGACACCAAAGCAATTTCACCAGTGGCGCAAATCGCTGAACCTGAAGCAGCGCGAGGCCGCCGATCTGCTTGGGCTGAAAAAGCGGATGATCCAGTATTACGAACATGGCAAGCGCGGCGGCAAAGCCGTCCACATTCCAAAGACCGTGCGGCTGGCCTGTCTGGCCCTGACCCAGGGCGCCCGCGATTTTGACGGCGAAACTGCGACCCGGGCTGACGATGGTCCGGCCACGCCGGCAATTTCAGTTTCGGCAAAGACCGAGGCGGGCAAATGCCGCGAATCGTCAGGAAAGATCCCGGCGACGGAAAAGGCGCCAGAAAAGACGATAAATAAATAGCAAAAAAACTGCCGGCGGCGGTTCCGCCTGCATAATTGGCATTTTCGGCCACAAAAACCGCATTTTCAGTGTCAAAACCCGGTTTGCCCTGTCGGTTGTGCAAAAGAATTTTGCGATTTTCCGGCCTCTGGTGTAGGGAAGCCGCCGAACAGCCAGACTGGCGCCCTTGTTGCCGTCCAATGTCCCCGTCAAGGCATCATTCAGGGCACCGGCCAGGTCGCCATCCCGAATTCGGTCAGCACACCGAAACAACCCATCCGCCCTACGGCGGATTTTTTGCGCCACGCCCAACGCCCACGCTCAATGCCATGCCAAAACGTAACGACATCACCACCATCATGGTCATCGGAGCCGGGCCGATCGTTATCGGTCAGGCCTGCGAATTCGATTATTCCGGCACCCAGGCCTGCAAGGCGCTGAAGGCGGAGGGCTATCGCATCGTTCTGGTCAATTCCAATCCGGCGACGATCATGACCGATCCCGAACTGGCCGACGCCACTTATATCGAACCGATCACGCCCGATGTCGTTGCCCGGATCATCGAAAAAGAACGCCACACCATCCCCGGCGGCTTTGCCCTTTTACCCACCATGGGCGGCCAGACGGCGCTCAACTGCGCCCTGTCATTGAACAAGGCCGGTGTTCTGGAAAAATTCGACGTGGAGATGATCGGCGCCCGTGCCGAGGCCATCGACAAGGCCGAGGACCGCGAACTTTTCAAGAAGGCCATGGCCGATATCGGCCTGACCACCCCGCGCTCGGTGGCCGCCCATTCCGTCGCCGAAGCGCTGACCGGGCTGGAACTGGTCGGCCTGCCGGTGATCATCCGCCCGTCCTTTACCATGGGCGGCACCGGCGGCGGCATCGCCTACAATCGCGACGAGTTTCTGACCATCGTCGAAAGCGGTCTCGACGCCTCGCCAACCAGTGAAATCCTGATCGAGGAATCGGTCA
>CAXMRP010000201.1:0-4979 GCA_964196155.1 uncultured Polyangiaceae bacterium | reverse complement strand
CTATCTGGCGATGTTGGTGCGGCCATATGAGATCAGGCAAGGGAATATCCCACACGCCCTTTCGCTGCCGATCCGCAACACTGCCAGAAACTATTTTGTGCCACCGGCAACGAAGCTTGAACACCCCGGCAGATCGCGCGGTGGCATTCCTGAAGGCATGCGTTTTGCCCTGAATGTGAGCGACGCCGATATCCAGAATTGGCTCGGCGGCATGCCGAAGGGCATGCGCAAATCGACCTTGCGAAGCGCCCGTATCATCGCGCAGGCGCTGCGCGACTATGGCTGGTTCATCACTGACACGGCCGGCGGCGCGCAATTCCAGTTCGAAAGCCGTCTAACTGCCGGACAGGAATGGGCCGAACTCGGTCTCGATTATTGGGAGGTCGATGAGTTTCATGTCTATCCACGCGATCTGCTCGACCGGCTTTTAAAGCCGGAGCGGATCTACGCGGTCGTGCCGAGTGACGAATATCCGGCCAATCTGAGGGCGCGTCCCTTGCGCTGACGGCCCGACGTGGTGCGATTACGGACGTAACTCTAGTGATCCAGAAAACGTGTTGCGCCGGCAACCTTGGCGGCAAAACGCGGCAAATTATCATGAAAATTGACGCATGCCCGACGCAGGGCGAAGCGCCTTTGCGTGGCTTCGGCGGCAAAGGTCAATCCGCCATGGGCAGCAAATCCGATGGAAAAGCCCAACTTTTCCAGGATCGCTTCATGTTCGGGACCAAAATCGCCCGGCTGACCGTTCGGATAGGCGAATGCTCGAACCGGATGGCCGAGGACACTTTCAATAGTCGTCTTGGACTTTTCGATT
Source organism: uncultured Polyangiaceae bacterium (assembly GCA_964196155.1). GTDB lineage: Bacteria > Pseudomonadota > Alphaproteobacteria > Rhizobiales > Afifellaceae > CAXMRP01. Next base: position 4,162 of record CAXMRP010000201.1, on the reverse strand, counting down.
TCACGCTCGGCTTCGTCGATATTCAAGCGGCTGACGATGGGATGGTTGACCGTATGGGCGCCGATATCGAAACAATCTCTTGCTGATGCGCCGATTTCCGGCCAGGTCATATGCAGGCCCGGCGGCGGTCCATGTGGCGGCAGAACCTGAAGACAGTCGGCCAGATTGTTGATCCGCTGCCACTTTTCCTCATCGAGCAGTGCTTTGGCCACTGTGATCCAGCGCTGCGCGGCTCGCTGGCGAAGCCGCGGACTGTCAAACACGGTATAGCCGAGAAGCGGCAGCTCTGCCTTTGTCTGATTGCTCCAGCGGAAAGCTTCGGCCACCCAGTCCCAATAGAAAACTGCCTTGTCGTCCATGAAGCCGGTCGCGGCAAACAGCACAGCCCGCAGATCGCGGGCCGTCAGTTCCGGCGCGGCGTTGAGGAAATTGTCGCGGTAGCCGTCATCGAATGTGATCAGGACAGCGCGGCTTGAAAGCGGCGCTCGGCCTTCGACCCATGCAATGCAATCGTCCAGTGTCACGACATCGAAATTTTTCATAAGGTAATCGAGTTGAGCGGCGAACGCTTCACGCGAAGCGCTGACATTGTCGCGGAAGCCGTAAAATTCCGGACGGTCAGGATCGTCGATTCGGTGATAGAGCAGCCCCACCAGGCTTTCACCGGCGAGCCGCCGCAGATGCGGCCATGCACCAAGACGCTGAGGTGCGGCCAGGATCTGGCGCTTCACCATCGTGGTCGTCCGGGTTTTGAGATTATTCGGCTGGGACATTGACTGACGCCTACTCTTTATTGCTGTCTTGACACTTCTTGTCGCTGTCCGACCTCGCCATTACGCGGCTTTTGACGCAATCTGCGATTGATACCGGTGACGCGGCGGCCAAACCGCAAGGCCGAGCGGGCTGCACCTTTCAGTCCCGCATCGTCGTCGAGCAGAACCAGTTTACGGGCAAAAGCACTGCGCGTGTCATCGGCAAGCACCGCGATACGGCGCAATCGGAATGGATCATTGTCCTGCCAGGCAGTGCCATTATCGGTCGAACAGGCGCGGCGATAGCCCGCGTCCCTGACTGCCTCGATCACCGCGCGATTGTAGGATCCGTATGGATAGGCGAAGCTTTCGACCGATCCGCCCAGCACACCTTCCAGGGCTTTCCGGCAACCAGCCGTTTCAACGGCCAGTTCGCTGACCGGTGCGTCGGCCAGACGGCGGTGCAAACGCGAATGACCACCGATTTCCATGCCGTTTTCGCGCATTTCGCGCAGATGGTGCGGCAATAGGGTTGGCCTTCTGGGAACGCCATAATCACACCAGGTCGACAGGCCGCCAATGGCGCTGGAGACGACGAACCAGGTCGCCGGCCAGCCTCGTTCCGCCAGGACCTCATAGGCCGGCAAATTGTCCTCATAAGCATCGTCGAAGGTGATGGCGAAGCGCCGCAAATCGTTGCGGACCTCCGGATTGCCGAGGTCGTCCAGCGTGGCCGGCGACCATCCGGCATCGGCAAGATAGTCCAATTGCTCCACGAACCGCTGAAGCGAAACAGACCATTGCCAGTCCGGCGTACCAACGCCTTTTTCGATGCTGTGATACATGAGCACTACCGGGCCGCGCATGCCGGCAAATGAACTGAGCCGACGCGAAACCGGACCCCGCCCACGACCATGGTTGCTATTGCCAATCTGGCTCTTGCCGCAGAGAATCATGTCCAGCGATTCCAATTGGCGACGGCCGGCTGAGACGTCTTGACGGCGCCGGAACGTGCGGTTGATTTCTGGCCGGTAGCTGCCGGCGCATTGCGGGCCACGGCCGTTTCGACGGCGGACATCAGCGAGCGTGCGCGCGCGTCCCAACCGATATGGGGCCGCTCGGCGAGCGCGTTTGTCGACAGGCGAGCCCGCATTTCGCCGTTACCGATCACCATGTTCAGTGCCGAAGCCAAGGCTTGCCGATCGTCAGGCGTGAAAAGAACGGCGTTGCGGTTGTGCGTGACGACATCGCGAACTGTCAGCGTGTCCGGAGCAACGATGGCCAGCCCCATGGCGAGATACTCATAAAGCTTCATGGGATTGCCGTAGTCGTTGGTTGCCGGCAGAACGGCAATGTCAGCGGTGGCCAGCACGGCCGGAACCGCATCGTTTGGCAGCCGCCCGAAAAAGCGGACACGGTCTGTCAGCCCGGCTTGACGGACCATGGATTCGCACTCGGCCCTACCCTGCCCGTCGCCGATCATGAGGAGTGTCGCATTCCGTGATGGCAGCCCTGCAAAAGCGGTAATCAGCGATGCAGCACGGTGATAGGCCTGAAATGATCCCACAAACGCCAGCACGGGAGCGTCGGCGTTGATACCGAGACGGCGGCGCTCAGCCATCCGGTCAGCGGCCGGTTTGAAGCGATGAAGGTCGGCGCCGTTTTCCACGACCGCGATCTTTTCGGCAGGCACGCCGGATTTAATCAGGCATTCAGCCAATGTGGAGTTAACGGCGACCATCAGCGCGCTGTGCCGGCTTAGCGCACCAAAGACGCGCCGATGCAGTGACTGCAGACCGACACCACCGATTTCGTCGGCTTCCCATGGCGGCGCAACATCATCAACGATGAGAGGCAAGCCGGTTCGGCGCGATGCTCGCAGGCCGGAAAGCGACAGGCAGTTGTGGGTCTCCAGAATGGCATTGGGCCGGGAAATCGACAGGTCGCGGCCGAACCGTTCGCCCTGCCTCACCGAAAGGGCAATACGCGCCGCGTCGCGAAGTGGCAAAACCAGCCGGCGAGGCAATAGCTGCTTGAATCCAGCGCGGTAACCCTTGACTGCAAGCTGCGCGGCACTGCTGCCACCCGCCTCGTGGATTTCGACCGGCACGCCAATCTGGCGCAAGGCCGCCACGAGCGCAGATGCACGTACAGTATCACCGGCGCGCTGATCGCTCAGACGCTCGCCAGGCTTGGGTAGGTGATAAGCAAATTCCAAATGATCGTCCGGAGTACTCATGCCGGCACCGATAACTCCTTACTACTAACGCGCAATAATCCCCATTATCGAAATGTTAACAAGAATTTTGATCGTTAATAGTAAATTTACCAAACATCTTCGTGAGGTATTTTTTCCGTTATTGAGTGGCAAGCGGGATACGGGGCATAAACATGCGTATTGTTTACATTCTCGACGGTTTATCGATGGGCGGGGCGGAAATAAACACACTTAACCTGATGCAGGTCATGCAGCAGGAAGGCGTCGACACCCTTTTGTACACACTTTCCAATGGTCGCGACAGTCCGCTGGCCGAAAAAGCGCGTCAAGCCGGTATCAAGCGTACCGATTTGGGCATGAACCGGTTTTACGATTTGAAGGCGGCAGTGCGTTTTCTCAGCCTGTTGCGCCGCGATCGCCCCGATCTTGTGCATATCCAAGATCCGTATGCGAATATCCTTGGTCTGGTTGCCCGGTATGTCATGGGCATACCGGTCATCGTCACGCGCCATGTTCTTGTTGATGCGAGTGCAACCTGCCGTGACCGTATGCGGGCGGTTATTCTCAACGGATCAGCGCGGCTGGCTGCCGACAGGATCATCGCGGTCGCAGGTCCCGTTGCCGCGCTTTTTGCCAAGCAGTCGGGAACCCCGGCGGATCGCATAACCGTGGTGCATAACGGTATTGCGGCGCCGCGAACGGCAATTGTTGAGCGCGAGGTTATACGGGCCCGGTTCGGCTGGGACCGGCATGAAAAAGTGATCCTCATGGTTGCGGTGATGCGCGGGGGAAAAGGGCATGACGATCTTCTTGGCGCGTTTTGTTCGATACGCGAAACGATTGGCGATGCACGGATCGTTTTTGTCGGCGATGGTCCGGTGCGCGCTTCGTTTGAAGCGATCGCCGCGCCTTTCGGTGACGATGTGTGCTTTCTCGGCGAACGCTCTGATGTCGCCGAGCTTATGACGGCGGCCGACGTTCTGGCTCTGCCGTCCCTTAGCGAAGCGCTGCCGACGGTTCTTCTGGAAGCGGCCGCAGCCGGCCTGCCAGCGGTGGCCAGCGCGGTCGGCGGCGTTTCTGAGATCATCGAGAATGGTCAAAGCGGCTATTTCGTGCCGCCGAGCGATCGCCATAGCCTGTCGGAAGCCATTATCGGCATTTTGGGCAATCCGGCGCTCAGCGCCAGAATGGG
>CAXMRP010000200.1:0-3802 GCA_964196155.1 uncultured Polyangiaceae bacterium | reverse complement strand
GACCACCACGCCTCACATCGGCAACCGGCGTCGATCATGTTGGCGAGCATGCCAAAGATATGGCGGTGATCGATCCCGATCACCCCGAGTTTCGGGCCGTCCGATGTCATTGATTGCCTCTTTGAGTTGAACAACTATGTGTTGACCCGCACGCGCTTGCCCTCGCGGCCGGATTTTTCCAATGCCTCGATCAACCGGTGCACATGCAACGCATCGCGTCCCGGTACCATCGGCGGTTGGCCGGTGCCCAGACATTCGGCGAAATTTTGCACGATCGCCATGTGCCAGTCCGACGTAAACGCCATCGGATCAGCCCCGGCACCCGAGGCCGTCGCCGCACCAATTTTTTCCTCGCGCCCATCATGCCAGGCGAGCAACAAGAGATTGGATTCAAGGTGCGCCGTGACGTTGCCGAAGTGCAGTCGGATGAATTCGGGGTTGCCAGGATAACAGGCGGTTGTGGCATATAGCGTCCCCACTGCACCGCCGGCAAAGGTCAGCCCGGCACTGACGAAATCTTCCGATTCCATCTGGTGCAGGCCCGTTGTGGCGGTGAGCGCGGTCACTTCTTCTGCCGGTCCGGTGAAACTCAGCGCCAGATCCAGCGTGTGGATCGCCTGACTGATCAAAACTCCGCCACCATCGCGGGAATAGGTACCGCGGCCGGGATCATCATAATAGGATTGCGGCCGCCACCAGGGAATGGAAATTTCGCAGGCGTGCAGCGGCCCAAAATTGTTTTCAGCGAGAAGATTGCGCAAGTCCAGTGCGGACGGCCGCGCCCGATGCTGTAGCGTGATGCCCAGCGGCACTCCGGCATCCTCGCAGATCCGACACAACTCTTCCGCCGCCGCGACAGTGCGCTCCACTGGCTTTTCCATCAGGATCGCCTTGCCGGCGCCGGCCAGCGTCGAAACGATATCGCGCCGGGCATTGGGCGGTGTGGCGACGATAACGAAGGCAATATCGGGATCGGCAGCGATCTCGTCGATCGACCCATACGAGCGGCAATCCGGGCCAAGTGCATCGCCATGGGTGCGGATAAATTCGGCCCGGCCGTCCGGCGACCGTGCATGGACGCCGCACACTTTCACTTTGTCGGAAAGGCGGCTCAGCGCATCGACATAGGTCGCCGCGACCATGCCAAGGCCGATCAGCGCAACACCGGTTTTGCCATCAGCGCCGGTCATGGCGCCGCCTTTTCCAGGGGCAAAGACCGTTCAACGGGGCCGGCAAAAAGATGCAAACTTTCGGTGGGCAGCGTCACGTCGATCACCTGATCTCGGGCAAGTAGTACAGTCAAAGGTTCGTCGTTCGCCAGTGTGGCATAGATAAAGGTGACTGCGCCGGTTTGTTCGAAATTGCGCACACGAGCCTTGAGCACGCCGTGCTCGCCCTCCATCACGCTCGCGCAGATGGCGGGAGACGGGAGGCAGGTTATTATCACATCACAATCCTGCGCCAGCTCCCGCGGGCTGCCCCGCCAGCGCGCGCCACGCCCGACAAGTCCCGCCGCCGCGTTTGGGTTGATATCGTGGACGGCCAGATCAATGTCGCCTCGCAGCAGGCTGCCAGCCAGTTTGGCGCCTACATTTCCCAATCCGATGAATCCCGCTTTCATCGCTGCCTCCCGTTTATCCGCGTCGGCAAAGGCGTCGTAAATGCGATTGCGCCGCCGCCATCCGGTGGTCATTGTGCCTCAACCGGGCCGGCACACAAGGCAGAATTGCAGCCCGGTACAAAATGTTCAGGACAGGTGCGCCGGAGGCTGACGACCAGATGACAACGACCATGAACCGCGAAGTTTTCATTACCTGCGCCGTAACCGGATCGGGCGCAACACAGGACCGCAGCCCCCATGTACCGCGCAGCCCGGCAGAGATTGCTGCGAGCGCCATCGAAGCGGCCAAGGCCGGCGCGGCGATTGTTCACTGCCACGTTCGTGACCCCGACACCGGCGCACCGTCGCGCGATGGCGCGCTGTATCGCGAACTGACCGAGCGGATCAGGGACTCCGATACTGATGTCATTTTGAACCTGACAACGGGAATGGGCGGCGATCTGTTTCTGGGCGGGACCGACAATCCGCTGCCGCTGGCCCCGGGTACCGACATGATCGGCGCGGAGGAGCGCGTTGCTCATATTCGCGCCTGCCGGCCTGAAATCTGCACGCTGGATTGCGGCACCATGAATTTTGCCGAGGCCGATTATGTCATGACAAACACACCGGGCATGTTGCGCGCCATGGCCGCGGATATTACCGCCATGGATGTGCTGCCGGAGATCGAGGCATTCGACACCGGCCATTTGTGGTTGGCCAGGCAACTGGTGTCGGAGGGGCTCATCGACAATCCGGCGCTGGTGCAACTGTGCTTGGGCGTGCCCTGGGGTGCGCCCAACGACCTGAATACATTTATGGCGATGGTCGGCAATGTGCCGGCGGACTGGCACTGGTCGGCCTTTTCGCTGGGGCGCAACCAGATGCCCTATGCCGCCGCCGCCGTGCTCGCCGGCGGCAATGTCCGGGTCGGTCTGGAGGACAATCTGTTTCTGGAAAAAGGCGTTCTGGCCACCAACGCCCAGCTGGTCGAGCGCGCTGCCGGGATCATCGAACGGATGGGCGCAACAGTCATCGGGCCGGATGCCGTCCGCGCTCGTCTCGGCCTGACAAAACGGTCGCCTCAATGACGCCGGAACCCGGCGGGGCGAAGAAAGCGGCGATCATCGGTGGCGGCGTGATCGGCGGTGGTTGGGCGGCGCGGTTTTTACTCAACGGCTGGTCGGTCAGCCTGTTCGATCCGGCGCCCGATGCCGAGCAGACCATACACACGATGCTCCACAAGGCCCGTCGCAGCCTGCCGGCGCTTTATGATACCGCCTTGCCGGAAGAAGGGCGCCTGACCATCTGCAACGATGTGGCCAGCGCCGTTCAGGGCGTTGACTGGGTGCAGGAAAGCGTCCCCGAGCAGATTGACCTCAAACACAACGTTCTTGCCGACATTCTCGCCAATGCCGGTCCCGATTGCGTTGTCGGATCATCGACATCCGGCTTCAAGCCCTCCGCTTTGCAGGAAGGACTGGACAGGCCTGAAAATGTGCTGGTCTGCCATCCGTTCAGTCCGGTCTATCTGCTGCCGCTGGTCGAGGTTGTGCCCTCGCAGCGGACCAGTCCGGCGATCGTTGAGCGCTGCGTGGCGATCCTTTCTTCAATCGGCATGCGGCCGCTGGTCATCGACCACGAAATCGACGCCCATATTGCCGACCGACTGCTGGAAGCCATGTGGCGCGAGGCACTGTGGCTGGTGCGCGACGGAGTCGCCACGACCGGGATGATCGACGATTCTATCCGCTACGGTTTCGGCCTGCGATTTGCGCAGATGGGCCTGTTTGAAAATTACCGGATTGCCGGCGGTTCGGCCGGCATGGCTCACTTCATGGCGCAGTTCGGGCCGGCGTTGAAATGGCCGTGGAGCAAGCTGACCGATGTTCCCGAACTGACCGGCGAACTGATAGACCGGATTGCCGAACAGACGAACGCCCAGTCGCCCGATATGACCAGTGACGAACTGGACCGGCAGCGCGACGACAACCTCGTCGCCATCATGCGCATCTTGAAAAAAGCCGGACAGGGTGTTGGTAACATTATCAAAAACCATAAGCTTGATACATCAAACGACGGCGAAGACGGATGGTTCGAGACCGTGTGCCGGCAAGTGCCCGTAAGCTGGACTGATTATAACGGCCACATGAACGAAGCCCATTATCTGGAGGCCTTCTGCCAGGCGACCGACCGGCTGTTGGA
>CAXMRP010000199.1:0-4999 GCA_964196155.1 uncultured Polyangiaceae bacterium | reverse complement strand
TGCGGCAAGGCGGCAGGTTGCTTGCGGGCGGACTGTCGGATATTCCCCTCTTGTCGGACTTTTTCTGCGTCCCTTGCCTGCATCCCTTGCGTGTTGACCGGGATTGTGAAAAGCCTAGTTTGACGCTCGAATTGTTGCACCGCACACGGGACGATCATGGACGCGCTTTTGCAATCCTATCTGCCGATTGTTGTCTTTATCGGGATCGCACTCGTTATCGGACTTGCGCTTTTAATTGCGCCTTTCGCCGTCGCCTATAAAGCGCCGGATACAGAAAAGCTGTCGGCCTATGAGTGCGGCTTCAACGCATTCGACGATGCGCGCATGAAGTTCGATGTACGGTTCTATCTGGTGGCGATCCTGTTTATTATCTTCGATCTGGAAGTGGCGTTCCTGTTTCCCTGGGCGGTGGCGTTCAAGAGCCTCGGCTGGTTCGGTTTCTGGTCGATGATGATTTTCCTCGGCATATTGACCATCGGCTTCGTCTACGAATGGAAGAAGGGCGCACTGGAATGGGATTGATCCATTGAGCGCTGATACAGCTCCCCTAGTCGCCCCGCGACCGCGCGGGCTTGTTGACGCCAGCGGCCGGCCGCTGGGTGCCGATGATCCGTTTTTCGGCGAGATCGACAACGAGCTTGCCGACAAGGGCTGGCTGGTCACCTCGACCGATGAGTTGATCACCTGGGCGCGGACCGGCTCGTTGATGTGGATGACATTCGGGCTGGCCTGTTGCGCGGTGGAAATGATGCAGATGTCGATGCCGCGTTACGATGCGGAACGGTTCGGCTTTGCCCCGCGCGCCTCACCGCGCCAGTCGGACGTGATGATCGTCGCCGGTACGCTGACCAACAAGATGGCCCCGGCGCTGCGCAAGGTCTACGACCAGATGCCGGAGCCGCGCTACGTGATCTCCATGGGATCGTGCGCCAATGGCGGTGGCTACTATCACTTTTCCTATTCGGTGGTGCGCGGCTGCGACCGGATTGTCCCCGTCGATATTTACGTTCCCGGCTGCCCGCCGACCGCCGAGGCGCTGCTATACGGGGTGCTGTTGCTGCAACGAAAAATCCGCCGCACTGGCACGATCGAGCGGTAGGGGCGTGCATTGACCGAGCCGACAGACAAACAGGAAGCCTTGCGCGATATCGCCGAAGAGATTGCGGCGCGTATAGGTGAGCGGGTTGAACACAGTGCGATTGCCTATGATGAGCTGACGGTCACCATTCCGGTTGAAGAACTGATTGCGACCCTGCGGTTCCTGCGCGATGACATGGCGCTGGATTTTGTCTGCCTGATCGATATCTGCGGCGTTGATTATCCCGAGCGCAAGGCGCGTTTCGATGTGGTCTATCATCTGCTCAGCCCGCGCCAGAATACCCGCATCCGGGTCAAGGTGGCGGTCGATGAGGATACGCCGGTGCCCTCGGCCTGCGAAATCTATCCCGGCGCCGACTGGTTTGAGCGCGAGGCTTATGATTTCTACGGCATCCTGTTTTCCGGTCACCCGGATTTACGCCGGTTGTTGACCGATTATGGCTTTCAGGGTCATCCGCTGCGCAAGGACTTTCCGCTCACCGGCCATGTCGAGGTGCGATACGACAACGAACAAAAACGCGTGGTGCATGAGCCGGTGACGCTGCCGCAGGAATTCCGGAATTTCGATTTTGTTTCGCCATGGGAAGGCACCGACTATGTGCTGCCGGGCGACGAGAAGAAATCGGAGGGTAGTCAGTGACTGACACATTGAATGGCGCAAAGACCCTGTCCGGTGGCTGCCTGTGCGGTGACATCCGGTATACCGCGGCGCCGCGGGAGCATAAGTTCCTTGCGTGTCATTGCGCCATGTGCCGGCGCTGGACATCAGGACCGCTGCTTGCAGTCCATTGTGGCAGGAAAGTGCAGTTCGAAGACGAAACCCGGCTTGGTGTTTATCGCTCGTCCGAATGGGCAGAGCGGCTATTTTGCCGCAACTGCGGCACATCGATTGCCTATCGTCTCACCGGGTCGGGTCATGTTTCGCTTTCGATTGAGACGCTCGACGACAGTGCCGATTTCAAGTTTGCGTCGGAGATATTCGTGGACGAAAAATCGCCGCACTACGATTTTGCCAACGATACTGAAAAACTGACCGGTGCGGCTGCGTTCGCTAAATTCGGGGCAACTGACCCGACCCAACTTCAAGCTGATGCCGGATCGTCGCGCCATGACTGAAACCGACGTTCGCAATTTCAATATCAACTTTGGCCCGCAGCATCCGGCGGCGCATGGCGTGTTGCGTCTGGTGCTTGAGCTGGACGGCGAAGTGGTCGAACGGGTCGATCCTCATGTCGGGCTTTTGCATCGCGGCACCGAAAAGCTGATCGAAGCCAAGACCTATCTGCAGGCCATACCGTATTTCGACCGGCTGGATTATGTCGCGCCGATGAACCAGGAGCATGCCTTTGCGCTTGGGGTTGAAAAGCTGATGGGCATCACGGTGCCGAGGCGAGCGCAACTGATCCGGGTGCTTTACTCCGAGATTGGACGCATCCTGTCGCATCTTCTCAATGTCACGACGCAAGCCATGGATGTCGGTGCGCTGACGCCGCCGCTTTGGGGCTTTGAAGAGCGCGAAAAGCTGATGGTGTTTTACGAGCGGGCGTCGGGCGCGCGGATGCACTCGGCCTATTTCCGCCCCGGTGGTGTTCATCAGGACCTGCCGCCGGAACTGATCGCCGATATCGGCGCGTGGTGCGATCCGTTCCTGAAGGTCTGCGACGACATCGACAACTTGTTGACGGGCAACCGCATCTTCAAGCAGCGCAATGTCGATATCGCCGTGGTCGACCTGGACGATGCGTGGAAGATGGGCTTTTCCGGCGTCATGGTGCGCGGCTCCGGTGCGCGTTGGGACCTGCGCAAATCGCAGCCCTATGAGTGCTACGAGGAAATGGAATTCGATATTCCGATCGGCAAGAACGGCGATTGCTATGACCGTTATCTCATCCGCATGGAAGAAATGCGCCAGTCGGTGTCGATCATGAAACAGTGCATCGAAGCGCTGACGTCAGAAACCGGGCAGGGGCCGATTGCTTCCACCGATGGCAAGGTGGTGCCGCCAAAGCGCGGCCAGATGAAGCAGTCAATGGAAGCGCTGATCCATCATTTCAAGCTTTATACCGAAGGTTATCATGTGCCCGCCGGTGAGGTGTATGCGGCAGTCGAAGCACCAAAAGGCGAATTCGGCGTCTATCTGGTTTCCGATGGCTCCAACAAACCCTACCGCTGCAAAATCCGCGCGCCGGGCTTTGCCCATCTGCAGGCGATGGATTTCCTGTGCCGCGGTCATATGCTGGCTGACGTCTCGGCGATCCTGGGTTCGCTAGATATCGTATTCGGGGAGGTGGATCGCTAATGGCTCCCCGTCGTCTTGCCGAACAGCAACCGGACAGTTTCGCGTTTAGCGCGGACAATGCCGGCTGGGCGCAGGAAACCATCAGGAAATATCCCGAAGGCCGGCAGGCCTCGGCGGTGATCCCACTCTTGTGGCGGGCGCAGGAACAGGAAGGCTGGGTCACCCGGCCGGCGATCGAGAACATCGCCGATATGCTCGACATGCCGCAAATCAGGGTGCTGGAAGTGGCGACTTTCTACACCATGTTCCAGCTGCAGCCGGTGGGTTCGGTGGCCCATATCCAGGTGTGCGGCACGACGCCGTGCATGTTGCGTGGCTCGGAAGAATTGCTGGCGATCTGCAAAAAGCGCATTGCCGAACAGCCCCATGACCTGTCTGACGATGGCCGGTTTTCGTGGGAAGAAATGGAGTGTCTGGGCGCCTGCGTGAATGCGCCGATGATCCAGATCACCAAGGACACCTATGAAGATCTGACGCCGAAGACGTTCGAAAAGCTGCTCGATAATCTGGAAAAGGGCAAGGCGATCACGCCCGGCCCACAGGTCAAGCGGCAGTTCTGCGAACCGCTATCGGGCGCAACGACGCTTAAATCTGGTGGCAAAACGGGCAAGAGTGCCAAAAAGCCGGCTGAAGCGAAGAAGCCGGACGAGGCCGAACCGCCAGTTGAGGCTAAGCCTGTCGAGGCTGCGCCTGTTGCGGATATCGCGCCGGTTGCAGATGCCAAGCCTGCCGCAAAAGCTGAGCCAAAATCAGAGCCGGCGAAAACACCGACCAAATCAAAGCCAGCACTTGCAATTGCTGGTTCCGATGCGAGCGAGAGCGAACCGGCGCTCCTGGCCGATGCGCCGGAAGGAGGCGGGGACAATTTGAAAGAGATTTCCGGGGTGGGTCCAAAACTGGAATCGACGCTCAACGACCTTGGCATCTACACTTTTGCCCAGATCACCGAGTGGAGCGACGCCGATGTGGCCTGGGTCGATGCCCGGCTCACCTTCAAGGGCCGGATTGTCCGCGACGACTGGATCGGTCAAGCCAAGCTGCTGGCGGGCGGCGCGGAGACGGAGTTTTCCAAGCGGGTGCAATCCGGCGACGTGGCATCCTCCAAAGACAAGGGGGATGCATAAGTTATGGCGCTTTCTGACTCCGACCGCATTTTCACCAATCTGTATGGCCGCCACGACTGGGGGCTTGAGGGCGCGCGGGCGCGCGGGCAGTGGGATGGCATCAAGGGCTTTATCGACAATGGCCGCGACTGGGTCGTCGACGAGGTCAAGAAATCCGGCCTGCGCGGGCGCGGCGGAGCCGGGTTCCCGACCGGCCTGAAATGGTCGTTCATGCCCAAGGAGATCGGCGAGCGGCCGCACTATCTGGTGGTCAATGCGGACGAATCCGAACCCGGCACCTGCAAGGACCGCGAAATCATGCGGCACGATCCGCACACCCTTGTCGAGGGGTGCCTGGTGGCCGGCTTCGCCATGGGCGCGCATGTTGCCTACATCTATGTGCGCGGCGAGTTCATCCGCGAGCGCGAGCGGCTGCAGGCGGCGATCGATCAGGCCTATGAGGCCAATCTGATCGGCAAGAACAATATCCATGGTTGGG
>CAXMRP010000198.1:0-48606 GCA_964196155.1 uncultured Polyangiaceae bacterium | reverse complement strand
ATTCCGGTTGGCACCATCGTCCACAATGTGGAGATGAAGCCGGGCAAGGGTGGGCAGATCGCCCGTGCGGCAGGAACATATGTTCAGCTTGTTGGCCGGGATCAGAGTTATGCGATTGTGCGGCTCAAATCTGGCGAACAGCGGATGATCCACGGTGCCTGCATGGCTACGGTCGGTGCGGTGTCCAATCCGGACAATTCAAACACCAACATGGGCAAGGCCGGCCGCAATCGCTGGCTGGGACGGCGCCCGAGCGTTCGTGGTGTTGCCATGAACCCGGTTGACCATCCGCATGGTGGTGGCGAAGGCCGCACTTCAGGTGGCCGGCATCCGGTAACGCCGTGGGGCAAGCCGACCAAGGGCAAGCGCACACGGTCCAACAAAACGTCTGGTAAATTTATCCTGCGCTCGCGGCATGCCCGCAAAAAGGGGCGGTAATCATGAACTGCTCTGATGTCAGGATGTTGAAGGAGATACGACAGTGACACGCTCTGTCTGGAAAGGCCCGTTTTTCGACGGCTACCTCTTGAAGAAAGCCGAGAAGGTTCGTGATTCGGGCCGGAACGACATTATCAAGATCTGGAGTCGGCGATCGACGATCCTGCCGCAATTTGTTGGCCTCACATTCGGGGTTCACAACGGCAAGAAGCACATTCCGGTTTCGGTATCGGAAGACATGATCGGCCACAAGTTTGGCGAGTTTGCGCCGACGCGGACCTATTATGGCCATACAGCCGACAAGCGCGGGCGGAGGGTCTGAGCGTGGGCAAAGCAAAGAACGAGCGTAAGCTTGGCGAAAATGAAGCCCAGGCGATCCAGCGCAATATCCGGACCAGCCCGCAAAAGCTCAATCTGGTTGCTGCCATGATCCGCGGCAAAAAGGTGGAAGCGGCACTGGCTGACCTTGAATTTTCGCGCAAACGGATTTCCGGCCAGGTGCGCAAAACGCTGCAAAGCGCCATTGCGAACGCTGAAAACAATCATGACCTTGACGTCGACGCTCTCGTCGTCGCCGAAGCGCATGTCGGAAAATCGATTGTGATGAAGCGGTTCCGCCCCCGGGCGCGTGGCCGTTCCAGCCAAATTCTGAAACCCTTTTCGCACCTGACCATCGTGGTGCGTGAAGCCGAAGAAACCGCCTGAGGACTGAAGTATGGGACATAAAGTCAATCCGATCGGGCTTCGCCTTGGCATCAACCGGACGTGGGATTCGCGCTGGTATGCTGAAAGGGGTGAGTATGGCGATCTGCTGCATGAGGATATTCGCATCCGCAACATGCTGGAGACGGATCTCAAACAGGCCGCAGTTTCCAAGATTGTTATTGAACGGCCGCACAAGAAATGCCGGATCACCATTCACACCGCCCGTCCGGGCATTGTGATTGGCAAGAAGGGCGCCGATATTGAAAAACTGCGCCGCAAGGTGGCCCGATTCACTGATTCCGATGTTCACCTCAACATTGTTGAAGTGCGCAAGCCGGAAGTCGATGCCAAGCTAGTTGCGCAGTCGATTGCGCAGCAACTGGAGCGTCGTGTTGCTTTTCGGCGAGCCATGAAGCGGGCCGTGCAGTCGGCTATGCGGCTTGGCGCGGAGGGCATCCGGATCAATTGCGGCGGCCGGTTGGGCGGTGCGGAAATCGCCCGTACCGAATGGTATCGCGAGGGGCGGGTGCCGCTGCACACGCTACGCGCCGATATCGATTACGGGACCATAACTGCACATACCGCATATGGCACCGTGGGTATCAAGGTCTGGATCTTCAAGGGCGAGATTCTGGAGCACGATCCGATGGGTTCGGAAAAACGATTGCTTGAAGGCACAGAAGCATCGCGCCGCGGCGCCGGCGCGTAACCGGCCGCTGACGGTATAGGGAAAGAGTTACACCATGTTGCAACCCAAACGGACGAAGTTCCGCAAAGCACACAAGGGTCGTATCCACGGCACTGCCAAGGGCGGAACCGTGCTGAATTTTGGCTCGTACGGGCTGAAGGCGCTGGAGCCGGAGCGGATAACAGCGCGGCAGATCGAGGCGGCGCGGCGGGCGATCACCCGCCACATGAAGCGTGCGGGCCGCGTCTGGATCCGGATTTTTCCGGACTTGCCGGTGTCGTCCAAGCCGACTGAAGTGCGGATGGGCAAGGGCAAAGGTTCGCCGGAGTTTTGGGCCGCGCGGGTTCATCCAGGACGAATTTTGTTCGAGATCGACGGTGTGTCTGATGTGGTTTCACGTGAGGCACTGCGTCTTGGAGCGGCAAAGCTGCCGGTCAAGACCCGCATCATCACCCGTATCGCAGACTAGGGCCCGGGGAGCTGGAGCAGAATTATGAAGGCGAGCGACCTGCACACCAAGACGATTGACGAGTTGACCGACGATCTGACCGCGCTGAAAAAGGAGCAGTTCAATCTGCGTTTTCAGACGGCATCCGGCCAGCTTGAGAAGACAGCGCGAATCCGGCAAGTGCGCCGGGATATTGCGCGGGTAAAAACGATTGCAGCGCAAAAGAGCGCCGCTGAGACGAAGGTTTAAGGAGACAGCAATGCCGAAACGCGTATTGCAGGGCACGGTCGTAAGCGACAAAACCGACAAGACTGTTGTGGTCAAAGTCGAGCGCCGCTTCACCCATCCGCTTTTGAAAAAGACGGTGCGCCGGACCAAGAATTACAAGGCGCATGACGCCGACAACAGCGCCAAGATCGGCGATCAGGTGGCGATCCAGGAAAGCCGGCCGATCTCCAAGACAAAACGCTGGATCGTTATTCAGGATGCGGCAACCGCCTGACGGCGGGGCAGCGAACAGACAAGTCGGGGCATTGTGCCCTGTGGTAGGGGCTTTGCCCCGTTTATTTGAAGCATGAAGGGTGTCGGTCCATGATCCAGATGCAGACAAATCTCGATGTGGCAGACAATTCCGGCGCGCGCAGGGTGCAGTGCATCAAGGTGCTGGGTGGGTCAAAGCGCAAATACGCCCATATCGGCGATATTATTGTGGTTTCGGTGAAGGAAGCCATTCCGCGCGGCAAGGTGAAAAAGGGCGATGTGATGCGCGCTATTGTCGTGCGCACGGCCAAGGATATTCGCCGGCAGGATGGCACTGTCATTCGTTTTGATGGCAATGCGGCGGTTTTGGTCGATGGCAAGCAGGAGCCGATTGGTACCCGTATCTTTGGCCCGGTGCCGAGGGAATTGCGCGCCAAGAAGCACATGAAGATAATTTCGCTGGCACCGGAAGTTTTGTGATTGCCAGAAGTTTTGTGATTGGAAGTTGAGATGGCTGCAAAAATTAAAAAAGGCGATCGGGTGATCGTGCTGGCTGGCAAGGACAAGGGCCGGTCGGGCGAGGTCATCACCGTGATGCCGGACAAGAACCGGGCGACGGTGCGGGGCATTAACCTGATGACCCGCCATCAGCGCCAGACGGCATCCGATGAGGGTGGTATCGTGCGCCGGGAAGCATCGATCCACCTGTCCAATCTGGGCTTGGAAGACCGCGAGAGCGGCAAGTCGACGCGGGTTGGTTTCAAATTCCTCGATGACGGCCGGAAAGTCCGGTTTGCCAAGCGCTCAGGGGAGACGATCGATGGCTGAGCAGGCAATCGACATGGATAATTATGTGCCACGGGTGAAGGCTTCGTATAACGACGAAGTGGTTGCCGCGCTGACGGAGACGTTCAGCTATTCCAATCGGATGATGGTGCCGCGGCTTGACAAGGTGGTGCTCAATATGGGCATCGGTGAAGCGGTCAATGACACCAAGAAGGTGCAGTCGGCGGCCGACGATCTGAGTCGCATTGCCGGTCAAAAATCCATTGTGACGCGGGCGCGGCGTTCCATCGCGACGTTCAAGGTTCGCGAAGGCATGCCGATCGGCGCCAAGGTGACGTTGCGCAGTGTTCGGATGTACGAATTCGTTGATCGGTTGATCAATGTAGCCCTGCCGCGTCAGCGGGATTTTCGGGGTCTCAATCCGAACAGTTTCGATGGCCGCGGCAATTATGCCCTGGGCATCAAGGAGCACATTGTGTTTCCGGAAATCGACTACGACAAGGTGGACGAGATCTGGGGCATGGATGTGGTGGTTTGCACGACAGCGTCGACAGACGAAGAAGCGCGGGCGTTGTTGAAGGCGCTCAATTTCCCGTTCCCCGAATAGGGCGACGACAGAAAGGGTTGCGGACAGATGGCGAAGAAAAGCGCGATCGAAAAGAACAAAAACCGGGCACGGACAGTGAAAGCCTACGCTTCACGGCGCGCAGCGTTGAAGGCGCTGGCCAAGGACGAAACGCTGTCCGACCAGGAGCGTTTTGCTGCACGGCTGAAACTGGCCAAGTTGCCGCGCAATTCGGCTCCGACCCGGTTGCGCAACCGGTGCGAAGTCACCGGACGGCCTCGGGGCTATTACCGGAAACTGAAAATGAGCCGTATTGCCCTCAGGGATCTGGGCAGTGAGGGACGCGTTCCCGGCCTGGTGAAATCCAGCTGGTAAGGAGAGCATTTCGATGATTGATCCGCTCGGCGATATGCTGACACGAATTCGCAATGCCCAGACACGCGGGCGCACGGCAGTTTCGACGCCGGCGTCGAAGCTGCGGGCACGGGTGCTCGATGTGCTGCAATCGGAAGGCTATATTCGTGGCTATTCCGAAGTGGCGCACGACAACGGCACAAACGCTTTTCAGGTGGAGTTGAAATATTTCGACGGCCAGCCTGTGATTCACGAAATTCAACGCATTTCGAAGCCGGGTCGGCGAGTCTATGCGTCGGTCAAAACAATACCGCGGGTCCACAACGGCCTGGGCGTGTCGATCTTGTCGACGCCGAACGGTGTAATGGCTGACCATGATGCGCGGGATCAAAATGTCGGCGGCGAAGTGCTCTGCCGGGTCTTTTGACCTGAAACGGTAAGAACGGAACGAAACATGTCTCGTATCGGAAAACAGCCAGTTTCAGTGCCAGATGGCGTGAATATCACGATCGTCGGGCAGACTGTGCAGGCAAAAGGCCCCAAGGGTGAACTGTCGGTCGATGTTGTCGATGAAGTGAAAGTCGCCATGACCGATGATGGTATCAGGCTTGAGCCGGTCGACGATTCCACGACGGCGCGCTCCCTTTGGGGCATGTCGCGGACACTGGTGAGCAATATTGTCGTCGGTGTGACCGAAGGCTTTGAAAAAAAGCTGGAAATCAACGGTGTTGGTTATCGCGCCCAGGTTCAGGGCAAGGCGGTCAATCTCACTTTGGGTTTTAGCCACGATGTCAATCATCCGATCCCCGACGGGATCCAGGTGCAGTGCCCCAAACCGACGGAGATCGTGGTTTCGGGTATCGACAAACAGAAGGTCGGTCAGCTAGCGGCGGAATTGCGCCGGTATCGCCCGCCGGAGCCCTACAAGGGCAAGGGCGTGAAATATGCCGATGAATATATCTTCCGCAAGGAAGGCAAAAAGAAGTAGCAGGTCACGATTATGGCAAAGAGCGGACATGGTATCGCGCGACGCAGAATGCGGGTGCGCGGCAAACTGAAACGGACGGCCAATGGTCGGCCGCGGCTGTCGATTTTTCGATCGGGCCGGCAGATTTATGCCCAGATTATCAATGATCTGGAGGGCCGGACGGTTGTGTCCGCGTCCAGCCTCGAAAAAGATCTTCGCGAATCGCTGAAATCGGGCGGTGATGTCGATGCGGCGACACAGGTTGGCAAAATCGTTGCCGATCGCGCAAAGGCAGCCGGTATCGACAAGGTTGTGTTCGATCGTGGCTCTTATCTCTATCACGGACGGGTCAAGGCGCTAGCAGAAGCGGCGCGCGAGGGCGGTCTGGAATTTTGAATGGCATGGCGGCGCTGGCATTTGGCAGCGCGCGCTCCTATCTGACTAGGATTGGGTGATTTAAGAATGGCGCAGCAAGAACGAGGACGACGCGACCGGAACCGCCGTGGCAATCGCGACGATCGGACCGATAGCGAATTTGTCGACAAGCTTGTTCACATCAACCGTGTGGCCAAGGTGGTCAAGGGCGGCCGGCGGTTTGGGTTTGCCGCGCTCGTGGTTGCCGGTGACCAGCGTGGCCGGGTCGGCTTTGGCAAGGGCAAGGCGCGTGAAGTGCCTGAAGCCATCCGCAAGGCGACCGAATCGGCCAAGCGGGACATGATCCGCGTATCCTTGCGCGAAGGACGCACGCTGCATCATGACGTCAATGGTCGCCATGGCGCCGGCAAGGTTGTGCTGCGCGCCGCGCCTCCAGGCACCGGGATCATCGCCGGTGGGCCGATGCGCGCCGTGTTCGAGACGCTGGGGATCCAGGACATCGTTGCCAAGTCGATCGGCACGTCCAATCCCTACAATATGATCCGGGCCACTTTCGATGCCCTGACCCATCAGGACAGCCCGCGCGGCGTGGCGGCCCGGCGGGGCCTGAAAGTGTCGACACTGCAGGCGCGCCGGCGTGAAATTGACGCCAGCATCGAGGCGTAAGGCGAGGATATCGTGGCAAAATCGGACAAGACATTCGTCGTTGAGCAGATAGGTAGCCCGTTGCGGCGGCCTGCCAAACAACGCAAGACCCTGATCGGTCTGGGACTCAACAAAATGCATCGGCGCTCAACGCTTCCGGACAATGCGTCCACGCGGGGCATGGTCGCCAAGGTTCATCACCTCGTTCGCGTCGTCGACGAGGGCTGACGCCAATTCCGCAGGACAGTAAAGCCATGAAACTCAATATGCTTGCCGACAATGCCGGCTCCCGGAAAAACCGCAAACGCGTCGGCCGGGGTATCGGTTCGGGCACGGGCAAGACCGGCGGGCGCGGCGTCAAGGGCCAAAAATCCCGTTCCGGCGTTGCGATCAACGGATTTGAAGGCGGCCAGATGCCCCTTCACCGGCGTCTGCCGAAGCGCGGCTTCAACAATATTTTCGCCAAGCGCTACGCCGAAGTGGGCCTTGACCGCATTCAGGTGGCAATTGATGCCGGAAAACTGGACGCCGCTGCGCCGATCACCGCCGAAACGCTTCAGGCGGCGGGTCTGGTCAACAAGATCCGCGATGGTGTTCGCGTGCTTGGTGGTGAGATCAAGACAAAGATTACGCTTGATATTGCCGGGGCATCGAAGCCGGCACTGGCCGCCGTTGAAAAGGCTGGCGGGTCGGTGAAAATCGTCGAAAAGAACAAGGCCGCACAGGCCGGAAAAGATACGGAACAGGTATCGGACTAACGCGCCGGCGAGGGAGAACTCATGGCCTCAGCTGCTGAACAACTTGCTGCCAATCTGAATTTCGGTGCTTTCGCCAAGGCGGAAGAGCTGAAGAAGCGCATCTGGTTCACACTGGGGGCGCTGCTGATTTATCGGCTGGGTACCTATATCCCGCTTCCTGGCATTAACATCCAGGCGCTCCAACAGGCGTTTGAGCAGCAATCAAATGGCATATTGGGCGTGTTCAACATGTTCGCCGGCGGCGCGGTCGGGCGCATGGCGATCTTTGCGCTGGGTATCATGCCGTATATCTCGGCCTCGATCATCATTCAGTTGATGACGGCGGTTGTGCCCCGCCTTGAGCAACTCAAGAAAGATGGCGAAGCGGGCCGCAAGGTCATCAACCAGTACACCCGTTATCTAACGGTGATTCTGGCGGCGTTCCAGTCCTATGGCATTGCGGTCGGCCTTGAAGGTTCATCCAGCCAGATTGTCAACGATCCGGGATTTTTCTTCCGGTTTTCCGCGGTAATCACTCTGACCGGCGGAACGATGTTCCTGATGTGGCTCGGCGAGCAGATTACGGCGCGCGGTATCGGCAACGGAATATCGCTGATCATCTTTTCGGGTATTGTTGCCGGGCTTCCGGCGGCCATTGCCGGGATGCTGGAACTTGGCCGGCAGGGCTCCATTTCGACATTCTTCATTCTGTCGATGGTTGTGCTCGCGGTAGCGATCATCGGCTTCATCGTATTCATGGAGCGGGCGCAGCGGCGGCTGATTATCCAGTATCCCAAGCGCCAGGTCGGCAACCGGATGTTCCAGGGCGATTCTTCCCATCTGCCGCTGAAGTTGAATACGGCTGGCGTCATCCCACCAATTTTCGCCACCTCACTTTTGTTGTTGCCGATTACGGTCGCCAATTTCTCGGCGGGAGCCGGGCCGAGCTGGCTGACATCGGTCACCGCACTGCTTGGCCGCGGACAGCCGCTTTATCTGCTGCTTTATGGTGCCTTGATCGCCTTCTTTGCGTTTTTCTATACCGCGATCGTCTTCAATCCGTCGGACACGGCCGACAATCTGAAAAAGCATGGTGGCTTTATCCCGGGCATTCGACCGGGCGCGCGGACGGCGGAATATATCGATTATGTGCTGACGCGGATCACCGTAATTGGCGCCGGCTATCTGATTCTGGTCTGTTTGCTACCCGAAATGCTGTTCAGCCAGACTGGCCTTAACATTGCGCTTGGCGGCACGTCGCTGCTCATTGTTGTCTCGGTGACGATGGATACCGTGTCACAGGTGCAAGGCCATCTGCTTGCCCATCAATATGAAGGCCTGGTGAAGAAGACCAAGCTTCGGGGCAGACGCAAATGAAGCTGATCGTTATGGGACCGCCGGGTGCCGGCAAGGGAACGCAGGCGCAGCGGCTGGTCGATACTTACGGCTATGTTCAGCTATCCACCGGCGACATGCTGCGTGCGGCGATCGCGGCGGGATCGGAGATCGGATTGCGGGCCAAGGCGATCATGGAAGCGGGCAAACTGGTGTCCGATGAAGTGGTGATCGGGATTGTTTCAGAGCGGCTCGATGCGGACGATGTGCAGGCCGGGTTCATTCTGGACGGCTTTCCGCGGACTTTGGCGCAAGCCGATGCCCTCGAAGCGCTGTTGGCGGAAAAGAACCTGCCGCTTGATGCAGTTATCCAGCTGGTGGTCGATGACGATGTGCTGGTTGAGCGGATTGCCGGACGGTACACTTGTGCCACTTGCGGCACGGGCTACCATGACACACACAAGCAGCCGAAAGTTGTGGGCACTTGTGACAAATGCAGTGGATCGGAGTTCAAACGGCGCTCCGATGACAATGCCGAGACGATGCGGACACGGCTACAGGCCTATTACAAGGATACCGCCCCGCTGGTGGGATATTATTATGCCAAGGGCAAGTTGAAAAATGTCGATGGCCTGTTGCCAATCGAGGGGGTTGCAGCCGAGATTGACGGCGTTTTGGACAGTATTGGTACCGGAGTGAGCTGAACGGGTTTGCGGCAGTTGACGCCTGCGTGCGGACACAGTATTGACCGGCTCCAATCCTTACGGTTTTGGTGCGGTGCCGGTCCGGGTTTTCGGGCGGGGTGCCTTTTTGTTATGCGCCCGTATCCGGTGGTGAAATATCTAAATTGCGCTTCGGACTAGCGCGTAAAGGAGCAGGGATCGTGGCACGAATTGCTGGTGTCAATATACCGACAAACAAGCGTGTGGAATTTGCCCTGCGCTACATTCACGGCATCGGCGCGGCCAAGGCCCACGATATTGTGACAAGCGTCGGCATACCGGACGAACGGCGGGTCAATGAACTTTCCGATTCGGAAGTTATTCAGATCCGTGAAGCCATCGATCGCGATCATGTGGTGGAGGGTGACCTTCGCCGGGAAACAGCGATGAATATCAAGCGGCTCATGGATCTGGGTTGCTATCGGGGCCTGCGGCACCGGCGCGGCTTGCCCGTGCGTGGTCAGCGTACCCATACCAACGCCCGCACACGCAAGGGCCCGGCCCGCGCGATTGCCGGCAGGAAGAAATAGATCTGCGACAGGATCGAAGATAATGGCTAAAGAAGCAACACGTGTTCGCCGCCGCGAACGCAAGAATATCACGTCGGGCATCGCCCATGTGCGTTCGTCGTTCAATAATACCATGATCATGATCACCGATGTGCAAGGCAATGCCCTTGCATGGTGTTCGGCAGGGGGCATGGGATTCAAGGGCTCGCGCAAATCGACACCTTATGCCGCACAGATGGCTGCCGAGACCGCCGCCCGCAAGGCTCAGGATCATGGAATGCGGACGCTTGAAGTTCAGGTCTGTGGTCCCGGATCGGGCCGGGAATCAGCGCTTCGGGCGCTGCAGGCCGCCGGATTAACGATTACGTCGATCCGTGATGTGACGCCGATTGCCCATAATGGCTGCCGGCCACCAAAACGCCGCCGGGTATAACCGGCTGGTTTGTATTCATTTAGTGATTTTCATATCGCCGGGAAACCGGTTGAGGGGATTTGAGAGGCCAAACCTGTGATCAACAAGAACTGGCAGGACTTGATCAAACCAAACAAGCTGGACATCAAGCCGGGATCTGATGCCCGGCGGATCGCCACTGTGCTTGCCGAGCCGCTGGAGCGCGGCTTCGGACTGACGCTGGGCAATGCGTTGCGGCGGGTGTTGTTGTCGTCGTTGCAGGGTGCAGCGATCACCAGCGTGCAGATCGATGGTGTTTTGCACGAATTTTCGTCGATTGCTGGCGTGCGTGAGGATGTGACTGATATTGTCCTCAACATCAAGGAAATCGCAGTGCGGATGGAGGGCGAAGGCCCCAAGCGCCTGACTTTGCGCAAATCCGGACCTGGGGCGGTACTGGGAAGTGATATCCAGACCGTCGACGACATCGAGATTCTCAATCCGGACATGGTAATCTGCCATCTGGATGAAGACGCCGATATTCGCATGGAACTGACCGTCGACACGGGCAAGGGTTATGTGCCTGCCGACCGCAACCGGCCGGAAGATGCGCCGATCGGATTGATCCCGGTCGACAGCCTTTATTCGCCGGTCAAGAAGGTGTCTTACCGAGTTGAAAACACCCGCGAGGGCCAGGTTCTGGATTATGACAAATTGTCCCTGATGCTGGAGACCGACGGCTCGATCACGCCGGACGATGCAGTGGCCTATGCGGCGCGCATCCTTCAGGACCAATTGTCGATCTTCGTGAACTTTGAAGAGCCGAGCAAGGAAGTCGTCGAAGAGGCGGCACCGGAACTGGCTTTCAATCCGGCCTTGCTGAAGAAGGTCGATGAACTTGAATTGTCGGTGCGTTCGGCCAACTGCCTGAAGAACGACAATATCGTCTATATCGGCGACCTGATCCAGAAGACGGAAGCGGAAATGTTGCGCACGCCGAATTTCGGACGCAAGTCGCTCAATGAGATCAAGGAAGTTCTCGCGGCCATGGGACTGCATCTCGGCATGGAAGTGCAGAACTGGCCGCCGGACAATATCGACGATCTCGCCAAACGGTTTGAAGACCAGTACTGATATCGCAGATTATCCGGGCCGCTGGTTCCGGACACAGGAGAAACGGCCATGCGCCATCGTAAATCCGGGCGAAAGCTGAACCGGACCGCAAGTCACCGCAAAGCGATGTTCGCCAATATGGCGGCGGCGCTGATCGAGCATGAGCAGATCGTGACGACCCTTCCCAAGGCGAAGGAATTGCGGCCGATTATGGACAAGCTGATTACGCTGGCCAAGCGCGGCGATCTGCATGCCCGACGTCAGGCGATCTCCAAGGTCCGTGACAAAGTGATGGTCGGCAAATTGTTCGAGACGCTGGGTCCGCGCTATGACGACCGCAATGGCGGCTATGTCCGGGTAATGCGCGCTGGCTACCGGTATGGCGACAATGCTCCGCGTGCGGTGATCGAATTTGTTGATCGCGATGTAGAGGCCAGAGGCGCGGGCGACAAGGCGCGAGCTGAGGCTGAGGAGAAGTCCGAAGAGCAGGTCGCGGCCTGATCATCGCTTTTTCGGATTGCCTGCTGCCGATTTTGAGATTGGCGAGCCGTATTTGGCAAGACCTATATAGTACAAAAGCGGGGCGCAGGCTCCGCTTTTTGTTTGTCCGGAACTTGCCGGGGCTGACAATATTTCGCGGCCTTTGGAGATCAAAGCCATGTTGATCGGGCCGGCGTGGCCTTCATCCGGGCGCTGTGAACCCTTATAACTGACACAGGACGGATCGGTATCGGCTGGTCAGTCCAGACGGGGCGCTGACCTGGAGAGCAAAATGATCTGTAAAAGTGGGTTGCCGGTCGTCATTGCATTAGTGCTGACGATTGGACTGGGCGGGTTCGGTGTTCCGGAATCTCAAGCCCAGCGCGCGCCGGATTCGCGCGATCAGATCCGTCTCAGCTTCGCGCCAATCGTGCGCAAGGCGGCGCCATCGGTGGTAAATGTCTATGCCACCAAAAAGCGGCAGGAATTCCAGTCGCCATTTGCCAACGATCCGTTCTTCCGGCGCTTTTTCGAACGTCGACAGTTTGGCGCGCCCGGTGGGCAAAACCGCTCAGCGCTGGGCTCGGGTGTGATCGTCGATCGGTCTGGCATTGTCGTCACCAACAATCATGTTATTCGCGGCGCCGACAAGGTACGGATTGTGATGGCGACCGGGCAGGAATATCAGGCCGATATTCTGTTGCGGGATGAGCGAACCGATCTGGCGATCCTGAGCATTCGGGACGGACCAGGCAACTATCAGGCGCTGCGGTTTGGCGATTCCGACGCGCTGGAAGTTGGCGATCTGGTTCTGGCGATCGGCAATCCGTTCGGCGTCGGACAGACGGTAACCAGCGGCATTGTCTCGGCGCTGGCGCGTACAAATATAGGCATCAACGATCTTTCGTTCTTCATCCAGACTGATGCGGCCATCAATCCGGGCAATTCCGGTGGCGCGCTGGTTGATATGCGGGGCGATGTGCTGGGGATCAATACGGCGATCTTCTCGCGCTCGGGCGGCTCAATCGGCATCGGCTTTGCCATACCCTCCAACATGGTCCAGTCGGTTGTGGCGCAGGCGTTATCGGGCAGTTCGGAAGTCACGCGCCCGTGGATCGGGGCGACCTTTCAAACCGTGACATCGGATATCGCCCAGTCGCTGGGTTTGGAAAGGCCGCGCGGGGCGCTGGTGACCCGGATAGAACGCCGCTCACCAGCCGAACGGGCCGGTCTGGAAGTGGGCGATCTTGTGGTGCGCGTCGACCGGCAGGAGGTTGCAAGTCCGGCGGTACTTGAATATCGACTGGCGCTGCGGGGCGTTGGCGCGCAGGCGCGACTTGTAGTTCTGCGGCGCGATCAGCGGGTACGGTTGACGCTTGATCTGGTGCGGGCACCGGAGAACGTTCGCCCCCGGCGGCGGCAACTTAAAGGCCGCTCGCCGCTTGCTGGCGCGACGATTGCCAACCTGTCGCCGCGGCTTGCCGAGCGCCTGCGGCTCTCGACGGACGCGAGCGGTGTGGTTGTGATGGAAGTTGATCCGCGCTCCCTGGCGGCGCGATATGGGTTCCGCCCCGGCGATATTGTGATGAAAGCGCAAGGCAAGGTGATCGATGATACGGACGAGCTTGCCGAAATCGCCGAGCGCTCAAGCCGTGTGTGGCGGTTGCGACTCAATCGCCGCGGTCGGATATCGAACCTTGTGATTGGCGGATAGGGGTTGGCTGGGGCCGGCCATCCAGACGTGAAGGACAACCTGTTTCAGGCTGCCGGAATGGAGAAATCTGCGCCGCGTCCGCTGGCCGACCGGCTGCGACCGGCGCGCCTTGCCGATGTAGTCGGCCAGGATCATCTGGTCGGGCCGGACGGTACTTTGACCCGTATGGTGGCGGGTGATCAAGTCGGCTCGCTGGTTTTCTGGGGGCCGCCGGGAACGGGCAAAACCACAGTCGCGCGGTTGCTTGCCGATGAAACGGACCTGCATTTCCAACAGGTGTCGGCGATTTTTTCCGGTGTGGCGGAGTTGAAGTCGATCTTCGCGCAAGCGCGCGGGCGGCGGGAAACCGGGCAGGGGACGCTGCTGTTTGTTGATGAAATCCACCGTTTCAACCGCGCCCAACAGGATTCTTTCCTTCCCGTGGTGGAGGACGGCACCGTGACGCTGATCGGCGCGACAACCGAAAATCCGTCCTTTGAGCTCAACGCCGCCCTGTTGTCGCGGGCCAGCGTGCTGGTGTTCAAATCCCTCGACCCCGGTTCGCTCAGCGAATTGCTCACCCGCGCTGAAGCCGATCGGGGCCACTCCCTGCCGCTGGACGAGAGTGCGCGGCTGACCCTTGCCGGCATGGCCGATGGCGACGGGCGATCGGTATTGTCGCTGGCAGAGGAAGTGTGGCGGGCGGCGCGGGACGGCGAGACATTTGATGCCGAAGCTCTTCGTTCAATCCTGCAACGGCGGGCGCCGATATATGACAAAAGTCAGGACGGGCATTACAATCTTATATCGGCGCTGCACAAATCGGTTCGGGGGTCCGACCCTGATGCAACGCTGTATTATTTTTGCCGGATGGTCGATGCGGGTGAGGACCCGATGTATCTGGCGCGACGGCTGATCCGGATGGCCAGCGAGGATATCGGTCTTGCCGATCCGGCTGCGCTTCAGGTGTGTATTGCCGCCAAGGATGCGTTCCACATGCTTGGCACGCCGGAAGGCGAGTTGGCGCTGGCGCAGGCGGCGGTCTATCTGGCGACGGCACCGAAATCCAACGCGCTCTACACCGCCTACAAACAGGCGCGGAAAACGGCGCGGGACGCCGGCTCGCTGCCGCCACCCAAACACGCCCTCAATGCCCCGACCAGCCTGATGAAGGATGAGGGGTATAGTGATGGCTATCTCTACGATCATGATCAGCCGGACGCGTTTTCCGGTCAGGACAATTTTCCCGAAAGCCTGGGGCGGCAGGCGTTTTACCAGCCCGTGGCGCGTGGATTTGAAAAGGATCTGATCAAGCGGCTGGACTATTGGGCGCGGCTTCGGCGGGAGCGGTCGGGTTCTGACTGAACTGGTCGGAATGTCGCCGGCTTCGTCGCGATTTCAGCTGATTTGATCTGCCACAAGGCGGCGGCGTTTGTTTCGGTATCCCTGTCGGCGGCGAGCAACGAGGCGGATGAACGCGAGGCGATTGAAGCGATTGCCAACGGGCTTTTCGATCAGACCCTGTGGCGCCCGGATCAGGTCTGCCATGCTGCCGGCGCATTCAAGTTCACGCAATATGATTTTTTCCGGCGCTGGTCGATGAAATTTATCGCCATGCAGCGCGGCGAGGCTGTCGATATGAACGTGGAAAAGGAATATACCGACTGGGCAGCGCTGGAGCGCTTCGTCGCCGATTTTCTGGCGACGCTCTGCGACCAAACAGGCGAATGAACTGACCCTTCGAATGTCCAACTTGGCGCGGACGGCCGGACGGGGTATCGAGGCGCCATGGAGCATTTTTTTCTTGTTGTGGTCGGCGGCGGCATCGGTGCGGGGTTGCGCCACCTGGTTGGGCTGGGTGCAATGCGGCTGTTTGGCACCGACTTTCCGTGGGGCACGCTGAGCGTCAATATCGCCGGGTCTTTTGCCATGGGCTTGCTGATTGCCTGGCTGGCTCTCAAGGCCGATCTGCCGGCGGCGATCGGCGGACAGAATGTGCGGCTTTTTCTGGCGACTGGTGTACTCGGTGGCTTTACGACATTTTCGGCGTTTTCGCTGGAGACCGTACTTTTGTGGGAGCGAGGGCAAACCAGTCTTGCCGCAACCTATGTGGGGGTTTCCGTCGTTGTCTCGATTGCCGCGCTTTTTGCCGGGCTGGCCGTTATTCGGGCAGCGGCATGAGCCGCGCCGGACCAAAGACTGGTACCGGGAAGAAAGCCGCCGGGTCGAAGTCGGGCCGGGTCAAGGCAGACAAGCACAAATCTGCCCGGAACAAGCCATTTGGAGGCAAGCCAGGGGGAAGTAAGCCTGTTAGAGGCAAACCGGGTGGCGGCGCGGCAAAGCGCAATGTTACCGGCGCCATAACCGACGGGAAAGGCACCGATCGGGGCAAGGTCGATCTGCGGAATGTGGATCGCGACGAGGCGGGCATGCGGCTTGACCGATGGTTCAAGGCGCATTTTCCGGGGCTGGGCTTCGGGCATCTGCAAAAACTCGTGCGCTCGGGGCAAATCCGGATTGATGGTGGCCGGGTACAAACCTCAACGCGGCTGGCCGCCGGCCAGTCGGTACGGGTGCCACCGCTTGCTTCGGGCGATGCGCGGCCGCGGCCGGAAGTGTCTGCCGATGCGAGCAGCGATCGGGACATCCTGACACGGCTGGTGCTTCACGAGGACAAGCATGTGTTTGTGTTCAACAAGCCGGCGGGTCTGGCGGTTCAGGGCGGCTCCGGTGTCTCACGCCATATCGACGGCATGCTGGAAGCATTCATCGATAAAAAAGGGCAAAAGCCGCGCCTCGTGCACCGTCTGGACCGGGAAACCAGCGGCGTCCTGGTGGTCGCCCGCACCCGTTCGGCGGCGGCGGCGCTGAGCAAGAGTTTCAAGAATCGCAAGACCCGCAAATATTATTGGGCGGTAATGCGCGGCGTACCGAAACCGGCGCAGGGTAAGGTTTCAAGCTATCTGGCGCGCGGCTATGGCGAGAATTCAGACCGGATGATTGTTGTTGATCATGGCACATCCGGTGCTGAACATGCGGTAAGCCACTATTGTGTGGCCGAGCGGGCCGGCCAGCGGGTCTCCTGGGTCGTCATGCAGCCAGTGACCGGGCGCACCCATCAGCTTCGTGTTCATGCCGCCGATCTTGGCCATCCGATCATTGGTGATCCGAAATATTTCAATGTGGAAAACTGGGAACTGCCCGGCGGCCTGCAAAACCGCCTGCATCTTCTGGCCCGGCGGATCATCATTCCCCATCCCGGCGGCGGCATGCTGGATGTTTCAGCGCCCCTGCCAACCCACATGAAGCAGACCTGGGCCGTGCTCGGCTTTGCCGGCGACACCGATGTGACGCCATGAAACTGGTGATCTTCGATATTGACGGGACGCTTGTCGACAGCCGGGCGACGATCCTGCGGCAGTGGCGGGCGGTGTTTGTGCGGCACGGCATGACACCGCCGGATGACCAGACGATCCTTTCGGTGATCGGCTTGTCGCTGAAACCGGCGATTGCCCGCCTGATGGGTGACGGCAGCAGGGAAGATGTGGCAGCAATGGCTGAATCCTTCCGTGACATCGTGCTGGCGGAACGGGCGGGCGGCGTCATGCACGACGCACTGTATCCGGGCGCGCGCGACGTGGTCGACGGGCTCGGTGGGCGCGATGAGGTGTTGATGGGTATTGCCACCGGCAAGGCCATGCGAGGCATCCACCATATGCTCGACAAGCTTGATCTGCAGGGGCGGTTCCAGACGCTGCAGGCGGCCGATGTCGCGCCGTCCAAACCCGATCCGGGCATGGTGCTGCAGGCGATGCGCGAGACCGGCGTCGATGCAGCCAACACGTTCATGATCGGCGATACCGAATTTGACATGCAGATGGCGCGCAGTGCCGGCGCACAGGCAATCGGCGTGTCGTGGGGCTATCACGATATTGACCATTTGGTTGCGAACGGTGCGCAGCGGATCATTGATCATTTTGACGAGTTGATCCCGGTTCTGGACAAGATCTGGCAACGGGAATTGGCGTAATGACCGACAACAATCACCGCGCCGGCGACGATCCGATCCGGCTTGCGCAAACCCGCTCCAAACCACCCTTGCCGAAGCGATTCTATGACAAGGTATCGACCGGCCCGGCATCGGATGATGGATTGTCGCTTCTTCTTGACGGGCGCTCGGCGCGAACGCCGGCGAAGAACCTGCTTGTGCTGCCGACATCGGCATTTGCCAATGCGGTGTGCGCGGAATGGGCGGCGCAAGAGAGCGTTGTTAATCCGGCGACAATGCCGGCGACGCGGCTTGCCAATTCGGCATTAGATGGAGTTGCGCCGCGAATGGATGAAGTTCGCGGTGAAATTCTCAAATTCTGTGGCAACGACATGTTGTTTTACCGCGCCGGCGAACCAACCGAACTGGTCGACCGGCAGGCGGCAGCCTGGGACCTGCTGATTGATTGGGCGCGCGTGGCACTTGGTGCGTCCTTTGTCCTGACCGAAGGTGTGGTTCACTGTAAGCAACCACAATTGAGCCTTTCGCGCGTTGCTGCCGAATTGGATACATTCGATGCGCCGTTCCGACTTACCGGCCTGCATATTGCGACGACAATGACCGGGTCGGCACTCATTGCGCTGGCGCTTGCCGCCGGGCACATTGATGGAGACGCCGCCTGGCTGGCCGCTCATGTGGACGAGGACTGGAATATCGACCAGTGGGGGCAGGATGAAGAGGCCGTGCATCGGCAGATGGTGCGGCGCTGGGATTTTGATGCAGCCGTTCTTGCTCTTGGGATATAGGGGCGGTCGCGATGGCTGACATAAAAAGTGAGAGCAGTATGGCGCACGATGTGTCGGGCGAACTGGAACGGCGGCGGGCCGAGGCACGGGCCGGCGGTGGCGAGCGCCGGGTCGAGGCGCAACATGCGCGGGGCAGTTTGACGGCGCGCGAGCGGCTCGATGTGCTTCTGGACCAGAATTCGTTTGAAGAATTTGACATGTTCGTCGTGCATCGTTCGACCGACTTCGGCATGGTCGACAAGACGATCCCCGGCGACGGGGTGGTGACCGGCTGGGGCACGATCAATGGCCGGCCGGTCTATGTGTTCGCCAAGGATTTCACCGTGTTCGGCGGCTCGTTGTCAGAAGCCCATGCGGAGAAAATCCAAAAGGTTCAGGACATGGCGCTGACCAACCGCACACCGATCATCGGCCTGTTCGATGCTGGCGGTGCGCGTATTCAGGAGGGCGTGGCGGCGCTCGGCGGTTATGCAGAAATTTTCCAGCGCAATGTTCTGGCTTCCGGGGTCATTCCGCAGATATCGGTGATCATGGGGCCTTGTGCCGGCGGCGACGTTTATTCACCGGCGATGACCGATTTCATCTTCATGGTGCGCAACACGTCCTACATGTTTGTCACCGGCCCTGATGTGGTAAAAACAGTTACCAACGAGACAGTAACGGCGGAAGAACTGGGTGGCGCGTCGGTGCATACAACCCGCTCATCGATTGCCGATGGCGCGTTCGATGATGATGTTTCGGCGTTATTGGAGATGCGGCGGCTTTTTGATTTTCTGCCGCTGCACAATCAGGCCGAGCCGCCGGCTGTCGAATGCCGCGATCCGGTCGACCGGGTGGAGCCGTCGCTCGACACTTTGGTACCGGACAATGCCAACCAGCCCTATGACATCAAGGAATTGATACGCAAGGTTGCCGATGAGGATGTGATCCTCGAAATTCAGGCTGACTATGCCAGGAACATCGTCACCGCCTTTGGCCGGGTGGAGGGCCGCACGGTCGGCTTTGTCGCCAACCAGCCGATGGTGCTGGCCGGTGTTCTGGATTCCGATGCCAGCCGCAAGGCGGCGCGATTTGTGCGGTTTTGCGACTGTTTCGGCATTCCGATCGTCACCTTTGTCGATGTGCCCGGCTTTTTGCCCGGCACGGCGCAGGAATATGGCGGGCTGATCAAGCACGGGGCCAAACTGCTATTTGCCTATGCCGAAGCGACGGTGCCCAAGGTGACAGTGATCACCCGCAAGGCCTTTGGCGGGGCTTATGATGTGATGGCGTCAAAACATCTGCGCGGCGACGTCAACTATGCCTGGCCAAGCGCGCAGATTGCCGTAATGGGAGCCAAGGGGGCGGTGGAGATTATTTTTCGCAAGGATATTGACGATCCGGACAAGATCGCCGGGCATGTGGCCGACTATGAAGACCGTTTCCTGTCACCCTTCGTGGCGGCCGAGCGCGGCTATATCGATGATGTTATCCAGCCGCGCAATACTCGGCTCCGGATTTCCCGCGCGCTGCGACTTTTAAGATCAAAAAACCTGTCCAACCCATGGAAAAAACACGATAATATTCCTCTGTAGGGCGACAGTATCCGATCTCAGACGATCGGGATTGGCCCCGGCTTGGGGTTGGCTTTGTTCAACAGGGACGCATATTTGGCAGCCAGCTTTTGGGCCGATGCGGATTTACCGTGCAGTTCGTCGAACCAGCCGCTGACCGGGATTGTTCCACGCAAATCGAGATAAATGACGTTCTGCATGTTGTTGTGCAGGGTGCGCAGGCGATCATTGAAGGCATCAATCATCAGGCGGATCACGGCACGGGATATCACCTTGTTGTCTTTTGGATGGAACCCGCGCAATGCCATTTCGCGGCCTAGCCACGGCCCGCCAGTACGGGGAATGGCATAGTCATATCCGTGCAGCACCAGATAGGTCTCCGGCGACGCACTGAGCACATTGTTGGCAAGTTGCGCGTACAGAATCTCCGCATCGTCCAGCACGTCAAAAAATTCCGGCCGGATATAACGGCTGGCGTTGGCCGGGTCGTTGTCGCCGGATACCCGTTGATCCAGAAATGAAGACAGGTCGCCACCGCCCAGCGCATCATTACCGCCACCGGAAAACAGCAGAAACCGGATGCCACCTTGGAGAAGCGCCGGGAGATATTCGCCGGCAGCGATCATCTCATCCAGTTCGTCGCCCCACATGGCAATATTGTGGATCGGCCGGTTGGCGGAAAGCTTGTCGATCAGCGTGTCGGGAAAAAACAAGGCCGGCAAATTGAACCAGGAATCGCCCTCGGCGACAATAGCGATCGGGGCTGCGGCTCCCATTGCGGCGCCGGCTTTCCCCGCAGCCTTTTTTAAGTGGGTCGCTGCCATGCGACCTTGGCGGACGACTTCGCTGGCCTCAAATCCCAGCTCCGCACCGGCGGCGCGGGCGGTGCGCCGAATACCGGTCAGGTCGACTTCGGATTCACGAAGGCCGAGTGAGGGCTTGAACGGTTCCGTTCCCTCATAGACCGCGTGAAAATACCGGCGGCAGTCGTCCTCGGTGATTTTGCCGCTTTGCACGCGGGCGACAAGTTCGGAGAATTTGATCTTTGTCTTTGTTTGTCCTTTTGGCTTTTTGCTCTTTCCGGCCATGGGGATACGCCTTTTCCTGGCTTCGAAATCTTCGATAAGATTAATCATCATTAACCATAAACTGGCGACAATTCCACCGGGCGTTGCAAGATCAACCAGCGCGCCGAGAGGCAATTCGCGGCCGCAAGCCCATGCTTCAGCCTTTCCTAACCCTTCATTGGTATGGTCCCGCCCACGAATAATATCGGGATTGGGATCCATGCTGATGAGCGACATGATGTCCAAAGTGGCGGCCAGCCGTCATCTGACAAATGAAGATGCGTTGGAAATGCGCGGCCGGGTTTATTCCGACGGCGCGATCAATGCGGACGAGGTGGAATCACTGTTTGCGCTGGATGAAGTGGCGGACCGGCATGATACCGCGTGGACGGTTTTGTTTACCGAGGCGCTGACTGACTATCTGGTCAACCAGCAAGCTCCGGAAGGCTATATCTCGCAGGAAAACGCCGATTGGCTGATCACGCGGATTTCGGCAGACGGCACAGTGAAAACCGAGACCGAGCTGGAGTTGTTGATCAAGGTGCTGGAGAAAGCCAAATCGAGCCCGGCGTCGATGGCGGCGTTTGCCCTCAATCAGGTCAAGACAGCGGTGATTTCCGGTGACGGTCCGGCAGCCTGCGGCCGTGAACTGGAGCCCGGCAAAGTTGGTCGCGTCGAGGCGGACCTGATGCGGCGGATTCTTTATGCGTTCGGCGGCGACGGAAACATTGCCGTGACCCGGGCTGAAGCGGATGTGATGTTCGACATCAACGATGCGGTGGCCGATGCCGACAACGATCCGGCGTGGACAGACCTGTTCACCAAGGCGCTGGCCAACTGCCTGATGGCAGCATCGGGCTATGCCGTGCCGAGCCGCGATGTGGCGTTGAAGCGGGAAGAGTGGCTCGACAGTGACACTGGCGGCGTTGCCAATTTCATGGGGCGGATGTTCAGCGGCGGTTTCCGCGGTGTGATCGATGCTTACAAAGCGCCGTCACTGGAAGAATCCTGGGCAGAGCGCAACGCCAAGTTCGCTGCCGACAATTATATCGCCGAGGTTGTGACCGAGGCAGAAGGTGACTGGCTGGCTGAGCGAATCGGGCGTGATGGTCAAATCCACGAAAACGAAAAAGCACTTTTGCGGTTTATCAGCGAGGAATCGCCGAACATGCACCCGTCGCTGAAGCCGCTGGTGGATGCCGCCTGAACAGGCAGACAGACTTTGAAGATATGAAAATGCCGTGCCGGGTGACTGGCGCGGCCTTTTTATTGCCTCCGGCGATGATCCGCCGACTGGAAATCAGCGAAGCCGTTCCGCATGCCAGGCGATATGGTCGGGCATATAGGTCGATATGAAATAATAGGAATGATCGTGGCCGGCGCGCATCCGCAGTGTCAGCGGGATGCCGGCCCTGGTGCAGGCCGCTTCCAGCCGTTCGGGCTGTAACTGCTCTGACAGGAAGGCATCGTCGGCGCCCTGATCGACAAGAATTTCGCTTGCCTTCGCCCCATCCTCAATCAACGCGCAGGCGTCATGGCGGCGCCATTCCGCGGTATCAGTGCCGAGATAGGCGGTGAGCGCCTTTTGCCCCCACGGTACGTCCATTGGCGCGACAATCGGCGCGAATGCGGAGCAGGTCTTGAACCAGCCGGGATGTTTCAGCGCCAACGTCAGTGCGCCGTGACCGCCCATGGAGTGGCCCGCAATGCCTTGCCGAGCTGCATCAACTGGAAATTGATCTGCGATCAGCGCTGGCAGTTCTTCGGCGATGTAGGTTTCCATCTGGAAATGCGCCGCCCACGGTGCTTGCGTGGCATTGAGATAAAAGCCGGCGCCCTGACCCAGATCATAGGCCTCGTCGTTGGCCACGTCCTCGCCACGCGGCGAAGTATCCGGGCAGACAATGATCACACCGTGTTCGGCAGCGGCCCGCCGGTATTCGCCCTTTTCCATGACATTGGCGTGGGAGCAGGTGAGACCGGAGAGGAAATAGAGCACCGGGCAGGGGGCATCCCTGGCCTGAGGCGGTGTGAAGACCGCGATAGTCATTTGTGTACCGGTAGCGCTTGATGGGTGCCGGTAGACGCCCTGTGTGCCGCCATGGGCAGCATGGGTTTCAACTGTTTCCATTGGTGGTGCTATCCAGTCTTGCCGGATTCGCTCAGGCGAGCAGCCCGCACGGTGTTTTCCAGCATGTTGAGGAATTGCGATCGGTCGTTTGGGGTGAAACCGGGATTGTAGCCTGAAATCTCCCCGGTCTCGCGCAGATGGGCGTTGAGATCGCGCATCGCCATCCGCATGCCGATAGACGCCGCTTCGAAGGGTTTGCCGGTGTGGTTCAGCACGTGTGCCTTGTTTTCCAGACACCGCGCGGCAAGGGGAATGTCTGCCGTGATGACGACATCGCCTATGCCGGCCCGCCCGGCGATCCAGTCGTCGGCTATATCTGGACCGTGGGGAACGATCACCGTCTTCACAAACGCTTCGCGATAGGGGCGGATGCCGCCATTGGAGACGATATGCACGGTGACGCCGTGGCGTTCGGCGACGCGGATCACTTCATCCTTGACCGGGCAGGCATCCGCATCGACGTAAATGGCGGTCATGTGGCTTTGATCAATAGACCACCACGGCGCGGATAGATTCGCCGGCATGCATCAGGTCGAAACCCTTGTTGATGTCCTCCAGCGGCAATGTGTGGGTGATCATCGGATCGATCTGGATTTTTCCGTCCATGTACCAGTCGACGATCTTCGGCACATCGGTGCGGCCCCGTGCGCCGCCAAAAGCCGTGCCACGCCAGGAGCGGCCGGTGACGAGCTGGAAAGGCCGCGTGCTGATTTCGGCGCCGGCCGGCGCAACGCCAATGATGATCGATTCCCCCCAGCCCTTGTGACAGCATTCCAGTGCGGCGCGCATCACCTCGACATTGCCGATGCACTCGAAGGAATAGTCGGCGCCACCGCCGGTCAGTTCGACCAGATGGGCCACCAGATCGTCGCCGGCCTCGGCCGGATTGACGAAGTGGGTCATGCCGAATTTCTCGCCCCATTCTTTCTTGGAATTGTTCATGTCGACGCCGACGATCATGTTGGCGCCAGCAAGCCGGGCGCCCTGAACGACGTTGAGGCCGATGCCGCCCAAGCCGAAGATGACCACATTGGAGCCCGGCTCGACCTTGGC
Source organism: uncultured Polyangiaceae bacterium (assembly GCA_964196155.1). Lineage (GTDB taxonomy): Bacteria > Pseudomonadota > Alphaproteobacteria > Rhizobiales > Afifellaceae > CAXMRP01. Next base: position 24,577 of record CAXMRP010000198.1, on the reverse strand, counting down.
GGTATTGATGACCGCGCCGATGCCAGTGGTAACGCCGCAACCAATATAGCAGATCTTGTCGAATGGGGCGTCCTCGCGCACCTTGGCGAGCGCGATTTCCGGTAGCACGGTGTAGTTGGCGAAGGTCGAGGTGCCCATATAATGCAGGAGTTTTTCACCATTCAGGGAAAACCGCGACGTGCCATCGGGCATGACGCCGGCACCTTGGGTGGCGCGGATTTTCTGGCACAAATTGGTCTTGGGGTGCAGGCAATACTCGCACTCGCGGCATTCGGGCGTATAGAGCGGAATGACGTGATCACCCTTTTTGACACTGGTCACACCGGGGCCCGTCTCGACCACGACACCGGCGCCTTCATGGCCTAAAATCACCGGAAACGCGCCTTCGGGATCGGCACCTGACCGGGTAAATTCGTCGGTGTGGCAAATACCGGTCGCCTTGATTTCGACCATCACCTCGCCTTCGCGCGGGCCTTCCAGTTGAACGGTGGTCACTTCCAGCGGCTTGCCCGCCTCGATGGCGACTGCGGCACGAACATCCATGATCGTTTCCTCTTGATCTTTTTGCACAATGTTGGCGGAAGGCTGGCAAGGAATTGGCTTTGATGCAACCGCTGTGATGGACCAAATTTGCCCGATTACTACCTATGTCCGGCTTGCCGTGCGATTGATGGCCGCATAGACCGGTTATTGGCCAAACATTGAGAGAAGTAGCGGTTGCGATGTTTTCAAAAATCCTGATCGCCAATCGCGGTGAAATAGCCTGCCGGGTCATCAAATCGGCGCGGCGGATGGGGATCGGCACCGTTGCCGTTTATTCTGACGCCGACCGCAGTGCGCTTCACGTCGAGATGGCGGACGAGGCGGTGCGGATCGGGCCGCCACCGGCTTCAGAGAGCTATCTGGTTATCGACGCCATCATAGCTGCCTGCCGGCAAACCGGTGCCGAGGCGGTTCACCCGGGATATGGGTTCCTTTCGGAAAATTCAAAATTTGCCGAGGCCCTGAACGTGGCGGGGATTGCCTTCATCGGCCCGCCGATCAAGGCCATCGAAGTGATGGGCGACAAGATTGCGTCGAAAAAGTTTGCCGAAGACGCCGGCGTCAACATTGTGCCGGGTTACAATGGCGTCATCGCCGATGCGGCACAGGCGGTAACGGTTGCCGAAGACATCGGTTATCCGGTGATGATCAAAGCATCGGCGGGCGGTGGCGGCAAGGGGATGCGGGTCGCGCGTTCGAACGCCGAAGCCGAAGAAGGTTTTGCGCTGGCGCAATCGGAGGCGCGATCGTCCTTTGGCGATGACCGGATTTTTGTTGAAAAATTCATCGAGCGCCCGCGGCATATTGAAATTCAGGTGCTGGCCGACAGTCATGGCAATGTGATCCATCTGAACGAGCGGGAATGTTCGATCCAGCGGCGCAACCAGAAGGTCATCGAGGAAGCACCGTCACCGTTTCTCGATGCACAGACCCGCAGCGCGATGGGTGCGCAGGCGGTGTCGCTGGCCAAGGCCGTGGATTATTGCAGCGCCGGAACGGTGGAATTTATCGTCGATCCGGATCACAATTTCTATTTTCTGGAGATGAATACGCGGCTGCAGGTCGAACACCCGGTGACCGAACTGATCACCGGTGTTGATCTGGTAGAACAGATGATCCGTGCCGCTGCCGGCGAGGAACTGACGATCCGTCAACAGGACATTGGAATCGCCGGCTGGGCGGTGGAATCGCGCATCTATGCCGAAGACCCATACCGGGAATTCCTGCCATCGATTGGCCGGCTGACCCGATACGATCCGCCGGCGGAACAGGTGGCGGACGGCATAACCGTGCGCAACGATACCGGCGTTAGCGAGGGATCGGAAATTTCGCGTTTTTATGACCCGATGATCGCCAAACTGTGTACCTACAGCGCCGGCGATGGCCCTGGTGCCCGCGATCAGGCGATTGCCGCCATGGCCGATGCCCTTGACCGGTTTACCATCGACGGGGTGCGGCACAATATTCCGTTTCTGTCGGCGCTGATGGCGCATCCCCGGTGGCAGAAAGGGGATTTGTCGACGGCATTTATCGACGAAGAATATGCCGATGGGTTCACCGGAACGTCACCGGGGGAAACAGAACTGAACATCCTGTGTGCCATCGCCGCATCGGTGGAGTTGACGGAACGGGACCGGCTGGATCGTTTAACCGGGCGGCTGGCGCCGCATTCCGGCCAGATGCCGGCCGACTGGTATCTGGATATTGACAGCGGCGATGCGATGGCGGTCACGATTGCTGGTGGAACGGTGGGATGTCCCTTTGACGCCGAACTTGCCATTGACGGGCGCGCACCGCTGTGCGTCGCCACGGCATGGCAACCGGGTAATTGCCTGTGGCAAGGTATCGTCGATGGCGCGGATGTCGCGGCACAGGTGCGGCGGACCGGTCACAAGATATCGGTCGCTCGAAGGGGTTCGGCCATCACCGCGCGGCTTTTGACGCCTCGTGTCGGCGAACTTGAAGCGTTGATGCCTGAAATTGTCGAGCCGGACCGGTCGCACCTGCTTTTGTGTCCGATGCCGGGGCTTGTCGTATCTCTTGCGGTTAAGGAGGGACAAACGGTTCAGGCCGGCGAAACGTTGGCAACAATCGAAGCGATGAAAATGGAAAATGTGCTGCGGGCCGAGCGCAAGGCGACAATCGCCAAGATCAGCGTTGCGCCGGGGGATAGTCTTGCCGTTGACGATGTGATCCTGGAATTTGAAGCTTGATCCAGCGGCATAAATTTGGAACAGGCACGACAGGCTTTGGGATATCCTTCGGATTGGCCTGTTTACCATATCACCGACTGGCTCACCTTCAGCCATGGCGTATTTACACTTTGTTAAGTTAAACTGGCCGCGTAGGGACGTGTACGGGTCGTTGAGTTATGGCGTTGACGTTGGCGTGCCGGCTGATTGTTGCCGGATCACTGGTTTTGCCGTGGTGTGTTGTGGGTCTTTCGCCCCAGGCCCGTGGGGCGACCGCGGATTTTGATCCTCTTGTGGCACCCGAATTCACTTCGTCTGTCCGGCCGTTGCCCGATACCATTTTCGACGCGATTGCCGAACTGGAAATGAAGTTTGCACCGGCGGCGGACGGCAAGGACGGACATATCAGCGTTATTTTAACCCCGCAGAACCGGGCCTTGTCTGCGCACGAGGCGCGGCAGGCGGCGGAAGATGCCTTTCTTGAGGCGCTCAATGAACCGGGCCTTGGTGCCATGCTGACACAGGTTCGAGTGGTCGTATATTTCAAACCGGCGCCGAAGCCGCAATCGGACCGAAAAGCCTTTGTATTTTCGTCGGAAAATGGTGTGTCCTGGCACCTTGAAGCGGCGGAATCCTTCAAGCTGGTTGAATAATCGGCTCTGCCCGGCCGAAAACCGGTTCAAAATTTGCCATCAATGCCGCATCGAACTGGTCGATGGTGATATCGATACCCAGATCGTGAAGACTGGTGACGCCGTGGCCGGCAATGCCGCACGGTACGATACCGTCATAATGGGAAAGCTGCGGGCTGACATTGACCGAAATGCCGTGAAACGTGACCCATTTGCGTATCCGCACGCCGATGGCCGCGATCTTGTCCTCGGCTATTGTGCCACCGGCAAGGGGCGGTTTGTCCGGGCGGCGAACCCACACGCCAACCCGATCATCGCGCCGTTCGCCGGTCACGCCAAAGGTCTTCAATGTGGCGATGATCCAGTCTTCCAGCGCAGCGACATAACAGCGGATATCCCGGGACCGGCGGTTCAGATCGAGCATCACATAGGCGATGCGCTGGCCCGGGCCGTGATAGGTGTATTCGCCGCCGCGTCCGGTTTTGTGGACAGGAAACCGGTCCGGTTGCAACAAATCCCGCGGATCGGCCCGCGTGCCAGCGGTGTAGACTGGCGGATGCTCAAGAAGCCAGACCTGCTCGGCGGTGTTGCCATCGATAATCGACTGAACCTGCTTGTCCATCTCGGCCAGTGCCGCGCCATAAGGGATTGGTTCAGCCGACCTTCGTATCCGCACCGGTGCCTCGGCATTTTCGCTAATTCCGGCGGGGAGCATGGAGGCAAACAGGCCATCACGGATCTGACGTTGTTTCGGGCGTGATAACGGGCGGGGTTGTGCATCGATCGGCAAGGTCATGGGTTTTCATTGCGCAAAGACCGGTTGCAGGTCAATCGGCCAATTCGGGACCATTTGCTGTCGCTGCCACCCCTTGTCGTGCCTGATGGCTTTTGTTACATGACCGCGCCGGATAGTTCGATTAAACCGATCCGGCTTGCGGTCGTGGCGGAATTGGTAGACGCGCAGCGTTGAGGTCGCTGTGGGGTAAAACCCGTGGAAGTTCGAGTCTTCTCGACCGCACCAGAATTTCCCGTTAGTCCTTGCCAGCGTTCCCGGCACCGCCGGACGGCGCATTGATGAGGCGGATGTCTTGTTCCGCCTTGATCGCGGCCTGCGTGATTCTGTGACCACCAGAGCCGCTGATGATGGCACGTGGAACGGATGGGCATGGCGCAAACCGACATTCCAGACCACCAGATTGTCAAAACGGTGCTGCCGTTTCGTGACGATGACAATATTCTCAATCCAGAGTTTATCCTCGCTGTTTCCGACGCTATTGCCCAAGGCAGCCGGCCGCAGATAACAGCGCTGGTCAGCGAACTTCACGAATCCGATTTTGGCGACGTCTTGCAGGCGCTGGCCCGGGACGAACGCGAGCAGCTTGCTGTGCTGCTTGGCGTTGATTTCGACTGGGCGGCGCTGAGCGAAGTGGATGACAATGTCCGCGACGCGCTTTTGGACGTTCTGCCCAATTCGCAAATTTCCCTGGGCGTACAGGAACTTGATTCCGATGATGCGGCCGCACTGATCGAAAACCTCGACGATGAGGATCAGGCGGAAATCCTGGAAGCCTTGCCGTTTGCCGACCGGATCACGGTGAAGCGCAATCTGGATTATCCCGAACAATCTGCCGGCCGGCGCATGACCACGGATTTCATCGCCGTGCCGCCATTCTGGACGGTCGGTCAGACCATCGATTTCATGCGCGAGGAAGACGGTCTTCCGGATGAATTCACCGAATTATTTGTCGTCGATCCGCGCTATGCGCTGCTCGGAACAGTGGCGCTTGACCAGCTGTTGCGGACCAAGCGGCCGGTGTGCATTTCGGAAATAACCGGGGAAGTCGCCCATTCGGTCGATGTGGCGGACGACCAGGAAGATGTGGCGCGGGTTTTTGAGCGGTACAATCTCCTGTCCGTCGGTGTAGTGGAAGAAAATGACCGGCTGGTTGGCGTGATCACCGTTGACGACATTGTTGATGTGATCGAGGAAGAAGCCGATGAGGATATCAAGCGCCTTGCCGGTGTTGGCGATGAAGAAATCTCCGATTCCTTCATCGGGGCAGTCCGCTCCCGTTTCGTCTGGCTTTTCGTCAATCTGGGTACTGCCGTGGCGGCATCGGTGGTGATCGGCCTGTTCAACGGCACTATCGAACAGATGGTGGCGTTGGCCATCTTGATGCCGATTGTCGCCTCGATGGGGGGGAATGCCGGAACGCAGACGATGACCGTTGCGGTGCGGGCACTGGCGACCCGTGAAATTGAGACAACCGATACGCTGCGACTGGTCGGGCGCGAGGGGCTGGTGGGGCTGGCCAATGGCGTGCTGTTTGCGCTGGTTGCGGCCATTGTCACCTATGTCTGGTTCGGCAACGGGCAATTGTCCGCCATTATCGCGGCGGCAATGATCATCAACATGATCGCCGCCGGTCTTGCCGGCATTCTCATTCCGCTTGGCCTGGACCGGGCCGGGGCCGATCCGGCGATTGCCTCCAGTGTATTCGTGACGACGGTCACCGATATTGTCGGGTTTTTTGCATTCCTGGGCTTGGCTGCCTGGTGGTTTGGCCTGTAACCAGCCTGTTCAAAACTGAAATTGTCAGCAATTTTTGATTGTTATTTTACGTTCGGTTAAGCAATACCGATGAACGATGGAGCCATAATAACCGGTCTGTCAAACAATTGAGGTCCTGAGCCCATGAGGCGCGGCGACAATACCGATCGCGGCCGATATTTCGGCCATTTTCTGGGTGCGGTGCCGGCTCTGCTGGTCATTGCATTCCTGCTTGCTGCGTGTTCCAGCGCGTCGACCCATCTGTCGGATGGGGATCGCGTGAACGTGCCGCCGGCGCCGATTGACCGCAACCAGTGGATGGCTTTCGCCAAGGTCGGAAAACGCAGCAACGATCCGCGCGTCCACGTGGAAGACTTTCAATATGACGGATACGCGGGCAAGGGCGATATCGCGCCGGTGGATTTCCCTGTCCACGGCATCGATGTTGCCCGCTATCAAGGCACAGTCGACTGGGACCGGGCGCGCCGCAACGGGGTCTCCTTTGCCTACATCAAGGCGACCGAAGGTGGCGATCACCACGACAAGGCCTTTCTGATCAACTGGATCGCGGCGCGTAATGCCGGTATCCCGCGCGGCGGCTATCATTTCTACTATTTCTGTCGTTCCGCCCGCGAACAATTTGCCTGGTTCAGCAGACATGTGCCGGTCGATCGCGATGCCTTGCCACCGGTGCTCGACATGGAGTGGAATTCTCAGTCGGCGACCTGCAAAAAGCGGCCGTCACGGGAAAAAGTCCTGAAGGAAATGCGGATTTTCCTTAATCTGGCCGAGCAGCATTATGGCAGGCGGCCGATTATCTACACATCGGTTGATTTCCACCGGGATGTGCTCGTCGGCGCATTCAATGATTATCCGTTCTGGCTGCGCTCGGTAGCCGGGTATCCGACTACCAAATATGAAAAGCGCAAATGGCTTTTGTGGCAGTACACCGCAACCGGCCGGGTTCCGGGCATCGATTCCAAGGTGGACCGGAACGTCTTTGCCGGCTCGCAGGCAGACTGGTCACAATGGCTTGCCGGCCAGAGCGCCCACCAGACGCTGTCCCGTTTGTAGTCGTTGATTGAATTTGGCGGTTCCTGGTCTGGCCGTCGTTTTAGTCTCCTGACCGGCATTAACGACCGCAATTATCATTGCCCGTAGTTCAGGCTTGGGAACCAATCCGTCCCGCGTCCCTCGGGTGTCAGGTCCAGAATATTCCAGATGGGCCAGATCTGATCGACATGACGCGGATGCCCGGGCCGCTCGACATAGAGCAATTCGGCCCCCCAGAAATGGCGAATTTCACCATCTTTTTTGACGAAAATATTGGCAGCGGGAATCTGGTTGCCGCTGGCGTTCACGGCAAAATAGTCATCGTTGTAGCTGTTGTCCGATGAGGACAGGAAACGCAGTTTTGACCAGCCTCGGTCGCTGGCCAGCGCGGAAAAATTCTCGATCGGCGCCTTGGCGACGACTGCCATGTTGACGCGGTCGAGGACATGGTCTGCAACGCCATTGAAACCATCGACCAGGCTAGTGCAGGCCGGGCACGGTGATGTGGCATCGGGTGCATACATGTAGCTGTAGAGGAACAGCGTATCCTTGCCGGGCGCAAACAGTTCCGACAGGCGAACGTCCGCCTTTGCGCCGTTTTCCATGGTGTGGAACACATAGTTCTGTGGCACCGCTCCGCCAGGTGGCAGATCACGGCGCATGCCGGCGACCTTCCTGACCATCTGGTCGAGTTCCAGCTCCGCGTTCAGCAACGCGCTTCGTGCCTGGCGGTACTGATCGGTCTCGCCGGGATATCGTTTGTCATGGGTTGCGGTCACGGGAACCTCCTTCGCGTGCTGACATGTGAAGCGCAGCAATTCGTCATTTGTTTAATTAACATAATTGTTAAATTATGATTTGGCAAGTCTTCCCGCCTGGTGCAGTCGAAACTGCCGGCGTTGATTTCGATATCAGCCCCGGTGCAGCGTCGGGCATCCAATCATTTGCGAATGCGTGCGACCGCGAAACCCAGGATGATCAAGACAAGGGCAATGACAATCTTTGTCGACAGGACTTCGCCAAGAAGCAGCGATGACAGGACAACACCGGCCACCGGAATGACATAGGCAGTGAGTGCCATGTAGCTGTAGCCAACGGAGCGGGCGATATGAAAGCGCATCAGATAGGTGATGCCGGTCAAGGCCGCCCCGAGCCACAAAACAGCGACAAGCGTCTCGCCCTGCAACTGGGCCAGCGGCGGCAGGCCGAAAAAGGCGATGAACGGGATAGTCATTGCAAAACCACACACCAGATTGGTCGCGGCCATGGCTTCCAGCCGTATGCCGCGAACATGACGGATCATGGCGCCTGAGGCGACGTAGCAGATATTTGCGGCAAATATTGCCATTTGCCCGATCAGGTCATCGCCAAGACCCTTGATTGCAGAGCTGCCGATGATGGTCATCACGCCAGCAAAGCCGAGGGTAACACCGGCGAGCTTGGGCACCGACAGGCGATCGTCGGCGGTCGTTGTGTGGCTGATCAACAGGGCAAGCAGCGGACCGATACCCATCAAAAGCGCCGCGATACCGGCATCGACATGTTGCTCGCCCCAGGCGATCAGGAAGAACGGCAAAAGCGTGTTCAGGAAGGCCATGATGGCCATTTGCCGCCAAGTGCGCAGATCCCGCGGAAAGCCGATCCGGCGGATTGTCATCCAGGCGATCAGAATGAGCGCGCCGATGCCGGTCCGCAACATCACTACATGCACCGGATCGACAGTGCCGACGATAATCTTGATTGCCGGAAACGCCGAGCCCCACATGATGCCCAGCAAAAGCACCATGGCCAGATCAGTTGCCGTGGGCTGGCGGATCGGATCGAGTTGCGTTGCGGTATTCTCAGACATCGGCGGCGATCAGTATCCGAACTAGGGCGGTTACGTATTTAGCTATATAAATCAAAGGGTTATTAGATTATTTCGTAAGGATATTCACAACAATGTCCCTGCGACATGATGGATGCGAACGACGCCCTTGCACGCAGGTTACCAAAAGATTAAGTTCCGCGCGCTCTGCGAGATCGCAATCAATCGAATCAATACAGAATTCGAAAGCAGCGGGTTCGGAGCTTATAACTGGTGTGGGGTTTTTAATGACGCAATCCAATCCGCTGTCGTGTTGGCGTGCAGCGTTTTTTACGTTTTCGGTTCTGGCCGGAGCCGTGCTTATCATTCTTGCAGTAACCAGTGGAGACGCGACTATAGTCGCATCCCAGTAAGCCCGAACCGGGTGTTGCGTTGAGCGGCATTGATTTAAGCCGCGAGAACTCTTCAACTTTCCCGACATTGTGACAACGCTTGCGCGCTGCGATCGAGTGGCGGCAATTGGCGTTGGTGCACCGTTCTGCCATGGTGCGGGTTGAATGGGTTATTCCCGGACAATGTTATTTGCCGGCTGAAGGGCTTTGGAACCGGTTGGAGGCGACATGGCGCAAACAATTACGCGAGGCTACAAGGCGCTAATCGATGCGGCGGAGCAGTGCGTTGAGACCATTGATGTGAGCGAGGCGCTGGAACGCCTGAACACTGGCGCTGCCACATTCATCGACCTTCGCGATATTCGCGAACTAAGGCGGGAAGGGCGGATGCCCGGGGCGTTTCACTGTCCGCGCGGCATGCTGGAATTCTGGATCGATCCGGAAAGCCCCTATCACAATCCGGTGTTTTCTGGCGACGGGCCGTTTGTCTTCTTCTGCGCCGCCGGTTGGCGCTCGGTGCTGGCGGCCAGAACAGCTATGGATATGGGTCTGGCGCCGGTTTGTCATATCGATGGCGGATTTTCAGCATGGATAGAGGCTGGTGGCCCTGTCGAGACGGGCGAGCGAGGCGATCGCGATCATCAATCAGGTGGCGACAAGGCTAGTTGAACCACCAGCGGAAACATCACCAGGGCGCGTGGGTAACACCGTTCACAACGCCGATCGCCACCACCGCAAGCAGCGCAAGACAGCAGGCAACAATACCGTATCGCACGGATGTCCGGCCGAGTTCGTCTCGCCGATACGCCAAAATCTTGGGACAGATTTTCATATGCCGTTTTTCGTCTGCTGATCGTCCAACAGGATGAACATTAGACTGGGCATAATTTCCCGAGTGCTAATGATGGCACATTTGATGCGAAAATCGATAAACATGATAAGCGGAAATTAACGGGTTACCGGTGGTTAGGATTAACCGGTGACGAATCCGTGCCGCCCCATTGCGACCACTCAGGTCGCACCGGGAACGGCGGGCGACACTGCGGGCCTATAGTGCGATCCGCAGACAGACAGGGTGCTGGCGCCATGTTTTTGAGTGTTTTTGACATCTTCAAGATCGGTCTTGGACCGTCGAGTTCCCATACGGTCGGGCCGATGGTTGCCGCGTCATCGCTTCTCGACGTGCTGCGCCGCAACGATACCGCCCGTCACATGACGGTCACCCTTTACGGATCGCTGGCCTATACCGGCAAGGGCCATGGCACCGACACAGCCATTTTGCTCGGGCTTGCCGGTCAGACCCCGGATGGCGTCAATCCCGATGTAGTGCCGGCGCTTCTGGATGAGGCAAAACAGCTTGGTTGCCTTGAACAGGTCGGGCTGGGCCGGGTACGGTTTGATCTGGCAACCGATCTGATCTTCGACTACGGCCCGCCGCTGCTCGGCCATGCCAATGGCATGGTCTTCAAGGCCTTTGATGCCGATGGCACAAGGGTGGCACACAAGGGCTATTTTTCGGTCGGTGGCGGGTTTGTCGTCGAAGCGACCCGGGATAGCGATGGCAATCATCAACTCCCCGCTGAAATTACCGGCCTTAATCTTGATGACGGCCCCGGCGACGTGCCCTATCCGTTCGACAGCGCCCGCGCCATGCTGGCGCTCGGACAGAACCACAAATTGTCGATCGCCGACATGATGCGCGCCAATGAACTGCATCTGGTTGGCACCGATCCCGGCGGCACCTCTGGTGTGCACATTGGTCCGGAGCAAACTCTTGATAAACGGCTGGACGCCGTCTGGTTGGCGATGAACGGTTCTATTGAGCGCGGGCTTAGCCACCGTGGCACACTGCCGGGTGGGTTGTCGGTTCAGCGGCGCGCCGCTGACATCCACGATCAACTGGTCGAAGAACATGGCGCCAATTCGCTGCAACCCCACCGGGTGATGGACTGGCTTTCTGTTTTTGCAATGGTGGTCAACGAGGAAAACGCCGCTGGCGGGCGCATTGTTACCGCGCCGACAAACGGCGCGGCCGGGGTCGTCCCGGCGGTGATCCGCTATTACCGCGATCAATGCGTTGGCGGCCAAGCCAGCGGCATTCGGACATTCTTGCTGACCGCTTCGGCCATCGGCGGCATCATCAAGCACAATGCGTCGATATCGGGTGCCGAAGTCGGCTGCCAGGGCGAGGTTGGCTCCGCCTCGGCGATGGCGGCTGCCGGATTGGCGGCGGCGCTGGGCGGAACCAATGAACAGGTTGAAAATGCTGCCGAGATTGCGCTGGAACATCATCTCGGCATGACGTGCGATCCCATCGGCGGCCTGGTTCAGGTACCGTGTATCGAACGTAATGCACTGGGAGCGGTCAAGGCGGTGACCGCGGCATCGCTGGCGCTGCGCGGAGAAGGCACTCATTTCGTGCCGCTCGATGAATGTATCGAGACGATGCGCCAGACCGGTCAGGACATGAGCGACAAATACAAGGAAACATCGACCGGTGGTCTTGCCGTCAATGTCGTGGCCTGCTGAGCAACTGGCGCGCCGTTTCGACAATGTCCGGCGCGCCGTGTGATGCCCCGGGTCAGTCTTTGAGGATGAAACTCACCTTCATATTGACCCGCCAGTCGGTCACCTTGCCATCTTCACATTCAACCGTGATCTGCTGAACCCACGCTCCCTTGACTTGCTTGAGGTTTTGCTGGCCCGATCAATTCCGGTCTCGATTGCGTCTTCAATGCTCTTGGACGAGGAGGATGTGATTTCTGTGACTTTGGCTACGGACATATGATTTCTCCTGTTTCGGTTTTGTTGCGAAACAATGTGGACAGGCTCTTTGTCCCTTTTGTGCCCGGCATCGCGACAGGCTAAGCTTTGCCCATGAACCTGCATCTCGTCAAACTCTGTGTCGGCATTGAATCGGCAGACGACCTGATCGATCGGGTCACGCATCGGTTAGGCGAAGCACGGGCGCGCGGGCGGGATACCGAGCACACCCACACAACCCGAATGATCCCCCAGCGCAAGGAAGCGCTGCTCGACGGCGGGTCGCTCTATTGGGTCATTCGCGGATCGATCCAGGTTCGCCAGCGCCTCCTCGATATCCGGCCGTTTCGCGATGAAGCGGGCATCCGGCGCTGCCATTTGGTGTTGGAACCGGTGTTCGTACTGACCCGGCCGCAGCCGCGCCGACCGTTTCAGGGCTGGCGGTATCTCTATCCGGCCGATGCCCCGGCCGATTTTGGCGATGGCGATCCGACCGGTGCGATGCCGATGGCGCTGCGGCGTGATCTCGTCGAACTCGGTTTGCTGTGAACCGGATTTATTTGGACACACGTAGTAACGATAAATTAGCCGGTTTTGTTGCCCTTTGGTGCAGTGCAGGACTAAGTTGTTGGCCGCTGCATCATTATCTCCGATTTGTCATCTTTGACTTGTCCCGGTCACGCTGCGACCCACATCAAGGATGAACGGCGCCAGATACCGATCGTATGATGGTGAACGCAGCATTGTTCGCGCAAGGTACAGGATGAGCAAGAAACGCGACCTGACGTCGATCGACGATGAAAGCCGGCAAGCGACCAAAAGCTCGTCGCACTCGGAAATCGACGCCTTTTTACAATGCGCCACGGCGCTCGGCCCGGTGTCGTCAGGCGCGCGCGGGCGGCTGGTCTTTGCGCTGGATGCGACTATGAGCCGGCAGCCGACATGGGATTTGGCGTGCGAGCTTCAGGCCGAGATGTTCGATGCCGCGGGCGAGGCGGGTAAACTCGCCGTCCAGCTGGTCTATTTTCGCGGATTTGGCGAATGTCAGGCGTCGAAATGGGCCAACAATACGGCGATGTTGCGCGATATGATGGTGAAAATCGATTGCCGCGGCGGTCACACCCAGATCCGCAAGGTGCTGGCACATATCAAGCGCTCGGCGAAATCCAATCCGGTTGCCGCTCTGGTTTACGTTGGCGATGCGATGGAGGAAAATATCGACGAGCTTTGCCAGTTGGCTGGCGAGATCGGGCTGATGGGCGTGAAGGCGTTCATGTTCCACGAAGGCCAGGATCCAACTGCCGGCAAGGCATTTCGCGAAATTGCGCGGCTCACCGGTGGCGCTTATATGCCTTTCAATACGGCTGCGGCCGATGAATTGCGGGCCATGCTCGGCGCGGTGGCGACATATGCTACGGGTGGCCGGCCGGCGCTGGAGGCCTCACCGAACAAAGCGGCGAAACTGCTGGCGAGCCGGATTGGCCGATGAATACGATTTTTCTAATCGTTGCCGTTGCTGCGTTCTCTGTTCTGCTGCTGCGGGTGTTTCTCAACGCATCGCCGTCGGCATTGGCCGCTGGCCTGCAGCGAGGCGCCGGCGCCTTTTTAATTGCCAGCGCCATTGGTCTGGTCGTTATGCGGCAGTTTGCATGGGCATTGCCGCTGGCTTTTCTGGGGGTTTCGATCCTGAGACGCAGCGGATTTTTCCGGATGACCAGCAAATCGCCGGGTGGATCGTCAACGGTTCGCTCGGCCGGTCTGGAACTGATGCTGGATCACGATAGTGGCGATCTCGACGGCAATGTGCTTGCCGGGCGGCATGAAGGCCAGACGCTGTCCGACCTTTCGCTCCCTGCGCTGCTGGAAGTCATTGCCGATTTTGACGGTGATGCGGAATCAATCCGGCTGCTCGAAGGATATCTCGATCGGAGCCACCCGGGATGGCGCGGTGATGGTGAGGACAGTGCCGGCGGGCGGTCGGGCGCGGCGTCGAGCTCGGTCAGCATGAGCACGCAGGAAGCGTACGAAATCCTTGGGCTTGCGGCGGGGTCCAGCGAAATTGAAGTCCGTGAGGCGCATCGCCGCCTCATCAAACAGGTCCACCCCGACCGGGGTGGCTCCGCCGCGCTCGCCGCCAAGATCAATGAGGCCAAGGACAAGCTTCTCGGGTGAGATCATTTTACACTCCAACGCAACACTACAATCAGGTTTGCTCTCAGCCTGGTACCGCCAGACACGTTACGGACTTCTTCTTTAATTTTCGGCAAATCGAGCGCGCTTCCGTCTTGCCGGAAAAGCCGGCAAACCGTGCACGATAGAGCCGGACGCCATTGGTGTTTACCGGCTGGGTAAAGGGATCGGCCGAGACGAGCAGGCCACCAGCCCGCGCCTGGATATTGCGCAGGATGGATTGGGCAGCACTTTCGCTCGGAACTGCGGCAACCTGGATATGCCAGCCATCGCGATTGGCCGAATTTGGCTGAACTGTCTTGTCGTTGAGGTTCTGGTTGACAACAGGTTCGGTACGATGTGCTGTGGATGGATATCGCAATTGTGCAATGCGGCTGATCTGGGCGGGCAAGGTGTCGCCATCGCCTTCGCCATCGGTATAGGCAAGATCGGCAACTTCGCTGGCGGCCCGTATCCGTGCGGCGATGGTGTCTGCCGGTTTGGGAATAATAATGACCGGTTTGTGCAGCGCCGGGCCGGCCGCAGCCGTTGCCAGTTCAACCGGTCTGTTGACCGCGAGAATTGGCCTTTGCAGATTTTTCGGGCGTGTCGAGGCTGTCATAATCATGTTTTGCGGGCGGGAACGCGGCAGCGACGGGGTTCGCGGCGCGGCGCTGACAAGGAGCGGTGCTGTGGCGCTGCCCCGTTTGGCCTTGCGATGATAGCGGCTGATCAGATCCTGCATATGGGCATTGCGGCGCTTGCTGGTGCGCCCGCCCAGAACAACCGAAACTGTATGGCGGTTACTGTGGCGGACCGAGGTGACCAGATTGAAGCCGGAGGCGCGGGTGTAGCCGGTTTTGATGCCGTCAACGCCCTTGACGCGGCCCAACAGGCGATTGTGATTGCGGTACTTGTTTTTGCCCCAGGAGAAGACCCGGGTGCTGAAAATCTTGTAGTGACCGGGAAAACGCTGCTCGACGGCGCGACCAAGCCGGGACATGTCTCGCGCTGTTGTCACCTGTTTGCTGTCGGGCAGGCCCGACGCGTTGCGAAATGTCGTCGATTTCATGCCGAGCGAGCGGGCAGTGCGGGTCATGCGCCGGGCAAATGCCGGTTCGGACCCGGAAATGTTTTCCGCAACGACGACGGCCACGTCATTTGCGGATTTGACCGCAAGCGCGCGCATGGCATCGCGAACCTTGATCGTGGAGCCGGGCTTCAGCCCCAGTTTCGTCGGCGGTTGGGCGGCAGCGCGTTTGGACACTTTCAATCGGGAATTCTGATTCAACCGGCCGGCCTCGATTTCCTCAAACAGGATATAAAGGGTCATGATCTTAGTCAGCGAAGCGGGATACCGGCGGGCATCGGCATTGCTGGCATAAAGGGTTTTGCCTGATTTGGCGTCGACGACGATACCGGCATATTTCGGATTACCCTTGGCCAGTGTGGCGTCAGCACTGATGGCGACAATTGCCAGCAGCGCAGCAACAATAAAGATAACTGGCCTGGCGCGCTTTGACGTTCGACATGGTTTTGCTTGCACGATCTTTTCCCACACATTCCGGCATCTTCGGCCGTTCGCCTCGCAGCCCTGATCACTTTGTCCGGGCTGATTTGACCGCCATGGTAGGAAAAGTGTCGTTACGATTCAGTAAAGGCGGTCGCACAGTGATCCGGATTATCGACGCAATTCGATGGTTTGCAGGTCGCGCGATGCAGGCCGGCGCAGAACTTACGGGGCGGTCACGCACACCGTCCACCGCTATTTTGCTGCACTGCAAAATTTTTTCTTGCATTTTTTGTGCAGCGCACATATATGCAATTCAACGCCCGAGTGGCGGTGGAACAGCACACGTTTTCAAAGGATTTTGACGATGTTTAGTGGTATGGAAGATTTCCAGAAATCCAATAAAGAGAATATGGACAAGGCAATGGCCTCTGTCGGCGTCGCGTCCAAGGGCCTGCAGACAATCGCGGTCGAAACAGCCGACTTTTCGAAGAAAAACTTCGAAGAGAGCGCAGCCCATTTTGAAAAGCTGCTCGGCGTGAAGACGCTCGATTCGGCCGTTGAAATGCAGTCAGCCTTTGCCAAGGACAGCTATGAGGCTGCGGTTGGCCAGGCGACGAAGCTCAGCGAGCTTTATGTCGACTTCGCAAAAGATTTGTTCAAGCCTTTTGAAGGTTTTGTGGCTGCTGCGAAAAAGTAACCGATTTAGACATATCCTTCCAAAAGGGCGCCCGGTTTCGACCGGGCGCTTTTTTTTTGGCTTGCCAATCCCCCGCCGATCTGTGCCACAATCAGGCAACTGGAATGATCGCCAGGAATACCTACATTCACTGGCAGAGTTTCACGATTGGGTGTCCGTTCGGGCACCTGACACACTGGCCAAGGGACCGATGGCGAAAGATCCGAAGCAATCTGGCGACGAGCGCGACGATAAAGAAAGCGGCGGTCCGGGGACCGCGGTCATCAGCAAGGCACGCCCGAAAACCAAACGGCCCAGCCTTTATCGCGTCATATTGCTCAACGACGACTACACGCCGATGGAATTTGTCGTGCATGTTCTGCAAAAGGTTTTCCAGAGAAACCCGGATGAAGCGGCGCAGATCATGCTTCACGTTCACAATCATGGCGTGGGCGAGTGCGGGGTCTATACCTATGAAGTCGCGGAGACCAAAGTGACACATGTCATGGATCTTGCCCGCAAACACCAGCATCCGCTGCAATGCGTGATGGAAAAGAAATAGAAAGGCGGCATCGTGCCCTCATTTTCCCGTTCGCTTGAAATGGCGTTGCACAAGGCCCTGTCGCTGGCCAATGACCGCGATCAGGAGTTTGCAACTCTTGAACATCTGCTGCTGGCCCTGATCGATGACAAGGATGCCGCCGCCGTGATGCGGGCGTGCAATGTCGATCTGGACCGGTTGCGCACCGATCTGATTGAGTATGTCGACACGGAATTGACCAATTTGATGAGTGGTGGCGAGGAAGACGCCAAGCCAACCGCCGGTTTCCAGCGGGTAATCCAGCGCGCTGTCATCCACGTCCAGTCATCGGGCCGGGAGGATGTGACTGGCGCCAATGTGCTGGTGGCGATTTTTGCCGAGCGGGAGAGCCATGCGGCTTATTTCCTGCAAGAACAGGACATGACGCGCTACGATGCGGTCAATTATATCTCCCACGGCATCGCCAAGCGTCCGGGCATGGGCGATGTGCGTCCGGTGCGCGGCGTCAGCGAGGACGCCGGCGAGGGCGAGGAGCCGGAAGAGCGCAGTGGCAAGGAAAGCGCGCTGGATTCCTGGTGCGTCAACCTCAACGAGAAAGCCAAAGCGGGCAAGATCGATCCGCTGATCGGCCGGGAAGCCGAATTGCGCCGGACAATCCAGGTTCTGTGCCGGCGGCTGAAGAACAATCCGCTTTATGTGGGCGACCCCGGTGTCGGCAAGACAGCGATCGCTGAGGGGTTGGCCAAACGCATTATCGAAAATGACGTTCCCGATGTTCTTCTGGACGCGACGATCTATTCGCTCGACATGGGCGCGCTGCTGGCTGGAACCCGATATCGCGGTGACTTTGAAGAACGGCTGAAACAGGTGATCAGCGAGATCGAAGCAATCGATGGCGCGATCATGTTCATCGACGAAATCCACACGGTGATCGGCGCTGGCGCGACGTCAGGTGGCGCGATGGACGCGTCCAATCTTTTGAAACCGGCGCTGTCATCGGGCAATCTGCGCTGTATCGGATCAACCACCTACAAGGAATACCGGCAATTCTTCGAAAAAGACCGGGCGCTGGTGCGGCGTTTTCAGAAAATTGACGTCAACGAGCCGTCTATCCCCGAAAGCATCGACATTTTGAAGGGCCTGAAGCCCTATTTCGAAGACCATCACTCGGTCCGCTACACCGGAGAGGCGATCCGCACGGCGGTGGAGCTATCGGCGCGCTATATCAACGACCGCAAATTGCCCGACAAGGCTATTGATGTGATCGATGAATCCGGCGCGGCGCAAAAGCTGCTGCCGGAAAGCCGCCGCAAGAAGACCATCGGCGTCAAGGATGTCGAGGCGACGGTTGCGACAATGGCGCGCATTCCGCCCAAATCGGTCTCCAAGGACGATGCGGAAGTGCTGGCGCACCTGCAGACCAATTTGGAACGGGTCGTCTTCGGCCAGGAAAAGGCCATTACTGCCCTTGCATCGGCGATCAAACTGTCCCGCGCCGGTCTGCGGGAACCGGAAAAGCCGATCGGCAATTATCTGTTTTCGGGACCGACCGGCGTTGGCAAGACTGAGGTTGCCCGCCAGCTTGCCGACCTGCTGGGTGTTGAGCTCCTGCGCTTTGACATGTCGGAATACATGGAGCGCCATACGATTTCCCGGCTGATCGGTGCACCGCCGGGCTATGTCGGCTTCGATCAGGGCGGGCTGTTGACCGACGGCGTCGACCAGCATCCCCATTGCGTGTTGTTGCTCGACGAGATCGAGAAAGCGCATCCGGATTTGTTCAACATTCTGCTTCAGGTGATGGACCACGGGAAGCTGACCGATCACAACGGCAAGAAAGTCGATTTCCGCAATGTGATTTTGATCATGACGACGAATGCGGGCGCCATGGACCTGGCCCGGCACGCGATCGGATTTTCACAATCGCGGCGGACCGGCGATGACGAGGAGGCGATCAACCGGCTGTTCACGCCGGAATTCCGCAACCGTCTGGACGCAGTGATCGGCTTCAACGCCCTACCGGCGGACGTGGTTTATCGGGTGGTCGAGAAATTTGTTCTTCAGCTCGAAGCGCAGCTGGCCGATCGCGGGGTAACGTTCGAACTGGATGAGGCGGCAACCCGGTGGCTGGCCGAACGCGGCTATGACGAGCGCATGGGCGCGCGGCCGCTGTCGCGGGTGATTCAGGAGCACATCAAGACGCCACTGGCCGATGAGGTTCTGTTCGGCAAATTGCAAAAGGGCGGGATCGTCAAGGTCACGGTGGATGAGAAAGGCGGCGAGGACGGCGGTCCGGGCCTGAAGCTGGAGTGTATTCCCGACGAAAATGCCCGGCGCAAGCCGAAGCCGGAAACGGCAGTTGCCAAGCGCAAGGCCAAGGCCACCAAGCCGCGCAAACCAAAGCGCAAACCGCCGAAGGGTGGAAGTGGTGGCGCGGTGCCGCGTGTCCCACTCAAGGTGGAATAAGGCCCGGTGAATTGGCGCGGCGCTTCCCGCGACAGTAACGGGCGGGATAGCCGGAGCGGCGTCACCGAGCCTTTGAGCGATCATCAATCCGGGCTCGATGACCGGACTTCGGGCTGGTTCCGGCGTGGCATGGCGGGGATTGCGTCGGTGCCAGCGGTTATTCTGATGGTGTCGTTTATCGGCTTTGGCGTGCTGTGCCGGGAATCGGGTCTCAGCCTCGGCCAATCGGTTTTCATGACCGCGATGGTGTGGGCGCTGCCCAGTCAGGTTGTTCTGGTCGGGGCGGTCAGCGCCGGCACGCCGTTAGTGCTGACGGCGATTGCTGTTGCCCTTTCCGCCGTACGGCTGACTCCGATGGTGGCGGCGTGGGTGCCGCTGGTACGCAGCCAACACACGCGCCGGTATCAATTGCTGCTGCTCAGCCACTTTGTGGCGATCACTGCGTGGATTTTCGCGATGATGCGGTTGCCGGATGTGCCGCGGCGACACCGGGTCCGCTATTTTGCCGGTTTCGCGGTGACACTGTTTGCCTGCAACATCGCCATCACGGCAGCCAGTTTCTCGCTTGCCAGCGAAATGCCGGTGGTACTTGTCGCTGCGCTATTTTTTCTGACGCCGATCTATTTTCTAACCGCAATGAGCGCGGCAGCGCGGCTGCCAGCGGAAGTTTATGCGCTAGTGATCGGGCTTGTCGCCGATCCAGTCCTTTTTGCCTATGCCATCCCGCTCGACATTGTCTGGGCCGGACTGGTTGGTGGGTCGCTGGCTTATCTGTTTGGCCGTCTGCGGCGGCGGGGCGCACGTTCGTGACCCTGACATTCACTTCACTGACGGCTTGGTGGTGGCCGTATCTGTTCATCATTCTTGCCGGCACGCTGGCGACGGATGTGTGGCGATGGGTTGGCGTGCTGGCCGGTGACCGGCTGCGCGATGATTCAGAAGCGATTTTATGGGTGCGGGCCGTCGCCACGGCGTTGATCGCGGCGGTTATTGGCAAGATGATCGTCTTTCCGTCCGGATCGGCCGCGACGATTCCGCTTTTTCTGCGTATTTTGGCAGCGGGCGGCGGGTGGCTGGCATTCATGGCGTTGCGAAAGAATGTCATCGCCGGGGTTGTGGCGGCGGAACTGATCCTTGTCGGCGGAGCGTTGCTTATCGCGCCATAAGCGGCCCGCATTCGCACCACCCTGGTTGGCGGCAGGACGGATTGTCCTATCGACACCGGGTCAATATAGCGTGCAGATGCGCGGTGAATGGATTGGTCAGATCTCATTTCGATTTGTCCGTGGTGGAATGGTCAACTTGCCCTTGCTGGAAAGGCACGCTGTGATGCCGATTTTCGTTTCGCTCCTGTCCCTGTTTCGCCTGTTTGCCGCTAGCCTCGTCGCGATGAGCCTTCTGGCAACGTTGGCGACAGGTGCCCACGCGGAACTGTCCCTTAGCGGCGCGTGGTCGCGGGTCACGCCGCCGCGCGCGCCGGGCGCGGGCTATGTGACCATTCGCAGTGAGAGCGATGACCGCCTGATATCGGCCCATTCGTCACTTGCAGAGCGGGTCGAAATTCATTCCATGACGATGAAAGACGGAGTGATGGTGATGCGCCCCGTGGTGGACGGATTGGCAATCAGCGCGGGTGAGCCCGTGGTTCTTGAACCGGGTGGCCTGCATTTTATGCTGATCGGGCTGAAAACGCCCCTGAAGGCGGGCGATACGGTGCCGGTCGTGCTGACGTTCGAGCGTGCCGGTGCAATGGCGGTCGATCTGGCGGTGCAACCGATGGGCACAAAAACGGCGCCAATGCCGGCTACCATGGACATGCATCGGGAGCCTGTGACAATCACGGTCCATCGCATCTCGGCAGACGGGATCGGCGCGGCTATCGGGACAATCAAAATTGCCGATGGCGTGAATGGTCCCGTCCTCAATCCGGATCTTGCCGGGTTGGCGCCCGGTGGCCATGCCTTTCACATTCACGAGAATCCTGCCTGCGGTCCGGTCGAGCGGGACGGGAAGATGATTGCCGGCCTTGCCGCCGGTGGTCATTTCGATCCGAAGGGTGAGATGGGAAACGGCGAACATGTGAGCGGGGCGGATCATTCAATGCTGCATGGACAGGTATCCCATGCAGATGTCGTGGCCAGGCACCATCCGAACGGCGATGGGGCCGATGGGGCCATGGCTCACGGTTCCCCGGAACATGGGGCGATGGAGCACTCCGGCGGGGATCCGGAAGGTGCCGGACACCACACGCCCGCTGGTGATCTTGCCGAGTTGACGGCCGATGAGAAGGGTGCAGCACGGATGCCGGTCGCGGTAAATTCCCTGACATTTGAACAACTTGCCGGCCGGGCAATCATGATCCACGCCTATCCGGAAGACCCTGCCGATACGACGCTGCCAAAGGGTGGCGGGCCACGCTTTGCCTGTGGCGTGATCCCGGCTCGATAGGCTGGTGCGCCGCCAGATTAGCCGTTTTTGAGCACGGCTCGGATCCGGTCCGCATGATCCTTCAGGACGGCGCCGTCGGCCATATCGCCGGTGTGCGGTCCAAGCGAGATGCCGTCATGGCGCGGGATGACGTGGACATGAGTGTGGAACACTACCTGACCCCCGGCCGGCTCGTTGAACTGCTGGATCGTGATGCCATCGGCCTCAAATGCGCGCATCACAGCGCTGGCGATTGTCTTCACCGTGGCTGACACATGGGCATAGGCGGCCGGATCGATATCGAAAATATTCCGCGACGGCGCTTTGGGCAGGACAAGGGTGTGGCCGCCGGCGCGGGGCATGATGTCCATGATCGCGATGGTCTGTTCGTCCTCGTAGACCTGTTCGCAGGGCAATTCACCGCGCAGAATTTTGGCGAAAATATTGTCTTGATCGTATGCGGTCGTCATCGGTTCTAGTCCTTCGGTGCCGGCTGATCGTGACCCTTTCAGGCGGCAAACCGGGCGTCAAGAATATCTCGCCGGTGACGCGCCCCGGTACCGGATTTTGATCATCAATCATCAGCCGATCAGGGGCCGCATTGCTTTTTGAAGGGGCCGTGTTCGGCGAGCATTTCGCTCTCCATTTCGACGTGCTGGCGCTCTGAATCCAGGTAGTCGGCGATGGCGTCCCGGAAGCCGAAATTGGCAATGAAATGAGCGGAATAGGTGGGGGTTGGCATATAGCCACGGGCCAGTTTGTGGGGCCCTTGCGCGCCCGCTTCGACCCTTGCCAATTTGTGGGCGATGGCAAACTCGATGGCCTGATAGTAGCAGACCTCGAAATGAAGGCCGGGATGGTCTTCCCGGCAACCCCAGTAGCGCCCGTAGAGCGCGTCGGAACCGATCATGTTGAGCGCACCGGCGACCGGCTGGCCATCGCGCTCGGCAAACACCAATAGCATCCGGTCGGCCATGCGTTCGGCGAGGATGGAAAAGAAGGTTCGGTTCAAATAGGGGCGGCCCCATTTGCGCGATCCGGTGTCCAGGTAGAACTGGTAAAAGGTGTCCCAGTGGTGCTCCTGGATATTGCTGCCGGTCAGCCATTTTATGTCGAGACCGCCGCTCAGCGCCTGACTGCGTTCCTTGCGGATGGCCTTGCGCTTGCGGGATGCCAGGGCGGTCAAAAACGTATCGAAAGTCTCGTAATTGTTGTTCAGCCAATGAAATTGCTGATCGATGCGCCCGAGGAATCCCATGTCGGTCAGAAAGCGCCATTCGCCCTCGGTGAGGAAGGTCAGATGGGCCGATGAGACGGAATGCTTGTTACATAGTGTCGCGATGCCGGCGGCGATAAGTTGTTGATCTTCAACATTATTTCTATCTTTCACCAACAATCTCGGCCCCGTCACCGGCGTAAACGGCACGCTCAGTTGCAGCTTGGGATAATAGCGCCCGCCGGCCTGTTCAAAGGCATCGGCCCAGCCGTGATCGAAGACATATTCGCCCTGGGAGTGGGATTTCAGGTAACAGGGCGCCGCGCCTAGGGTGGCGCCGGTGCTGTCCTTCAGAATCAGATGTTGGGGCAGCCATCCGGTGTCGGCGCAAACGCAGCCCGACTCTTCCAGAGCCTGCAAAAAATCCCACGAGACAAACGGGTTATAGGGCCGTATTTGGTCTGGTTGATGGTCTGGCTGTCGATTGGTGTCGGTTTGGTGTGTTTTGGGGCATTCGGTGGTGTCCCAGCCGGGATTGGCCAGCCGGTCCCATTCGGCCCGATCGATCTCACTCAGACTGGCATGAATGTGGATGGCCGGAACAGCGTCGGTGGTGTTGGCTATTTTGCTGTTGGACATGGTCTTTGAATACTCGCCACTGGTCTCCACCCGCTAACCTAGGGTCAGGAGCCATTAATTCCAACACTATCGAATGGCGGCAACGAGCCTATTCCGTTGAAAAACTCGCCAATTGAACGGGAGTGAAGGGGGTTTTTGATTGCCCGTGCTTTGGCCTTGGTTGCCTCAGCACATTGTTTGTTGTGCGGGGATGAGTTTCGCCAGTTTTCTGAGGTTCTGAGCGGTTGCAGCGAGATGGAATTCGTCGCGAACACCGCAGGGTCCGCATAATCGCAGTCGCCGCAGGCCGAGAATGCGCTTGAGATGTGCGAACAACATCTCGACCTTTTAGCGCAGCTTGCATGAGATGGCATAGTCCACCGTCTGGGTGATTTGGCGAGCAACATCGCGGGAAGGCTCATAAATGGATCGGGTCACTTTGCGTTGCGGCTCTTTCGGGCAGCATCGGGATTTCAGTTGGCAGCCATCACAATCGGCTTTTCGGGCGCGATAGCGCGGGACCCCATACTTGTCAGCTTTCGGGGTACGCGCGGTAGTGAAGGAACGGCGGCTTTGTTTGAGTTCTTTCCCACCCGGACAGATATAAGCATCATTGTCGACATCATAGGTGAATTCGGCCCGCTCGAAAGTTCCATCGGTGCGTCCAGATTTGTCGACAACCGGAATGTGAGGAGCGATGCCACGCTTCTGAACAAGCCAATCAAGCAGTGGCCCTGTGCCATAAGCGGTGTCTGCAATCATGCGCTCGGGGTTGATGTCGAAGGTGTCTTTGGTTCTGTCGAGCATTGTTTGCATGGCACCAAGTTCGGTCTGTCGAACTGAGCGACTGGCTTCAACATCAAGGATCACTGCATGATCAGTATCGATCATATAATTGGCGGAATAGGCAAAATAGGCAGGCCCTTTGCGCGCTGCCGTCCACTGTGATGCCGGGTCAGAATGGGATATGAACTTCGGCTGCACCGGTGTAGCAGCACCAAAAGCCGCCTCATCCAGT